>DFNF01000029.1 GCA_002375935.1 Acetothermia bacterium UBA3574 | reverse complement strand
GGGGGTGGGGGTGCCGGTGGCCCCGGGGTTCGCCCTCGGGGGGCGGCTGAAGGTGCTGCATCCGGTGCTCCCGGAGGAGGGCTGGGGCTGGGCGGTGGACCTGGCGGCTCTGATCCAAGGTCCGGTTTACTTCGGCATTTTGGTGGAGGGGCTCCTTTCCCAGCCCGCCACCCCCGGCGAGGAGTGGCCCGTTTCCGCCTCCCTGGGGCTGGGGTTGGACCTCCCCCTGCCCCCGCCAGTGGTGAGCCGGCTGGCCCTGGTGGTGACCGGCCTGGGGGAGGATACCCCCTCCGGGGGCCTGGGAGTGGAGCTGTGGGCCGGGGAGCTCGGCCTGCGGGCCGGGATCACCAGCGATACCTTGGCCGTGGGGGCTTCCCTGGGCTGGGGCATGTTCCGGCTCCACTTGGCCGCCCTGCTAGGGCCACTGGCCCCGACCCTGCGGGCCTCCCTGATCGTCAACTTCTAGGATCGTGTCCACCAAAGGCTTGCTGCTGACCCTGGTCCTCCTCCTGCCCCTGCTGGCCCTGGGGCAAGAGCAGACCTCCTCCTTCACCCTGGAAGTGAGCGGGCAAAAGACATGGACGGTGAACTTCGGCCTGGGGGCCCCGGAGCTCCTGGCCCAGGTGGGGCTCTCCCCCGGACAGCTCCAGCTGGACCAATCCCTCCAGGCGGAGATCACCGGCACCGCCCTGGGTTTCATCACCCTGGAGGCCAGCTTCAACGACCAGCTGGGCCCTGGGTTCCAGCATTTCCTCCTCACCCTGGACCAACCCCCCTGGCAAGGGGAGGTGGGGGACTTCCAGGTTGGCCAGGGGAACCTGGGCATCTACAACAAGAAGGTGCTGGGGGTCAGGGCCACCTACGATGGGGAAGGTTTTTCCGCTTCCTTTTTGGCCGCGCGCCTGCAAGGGATCTCCGAGTCCCGCGTCTTCCGGGGGCAAGCCGCCTCCGCGGAAGTGCTCTACTCGTTCGTCGACCCGGAGCGCCCGTGGGAGCCGGCCCCCTACTCCCAAAACCTGGACGGGGCCCACTTCTGGCCCCTGACCCTCCCCTTCGTGGAGGGCTTTTCCGCCGTGGCACTGGTGATGGGTGAAGAGGGGCTGGAGGGAGTGCTCTCCCGCTACGGGTTGGAGTACCTGGCAGGGGTGCTGGGGGAAGAGCCGCGGGTGGAGCTCCCCCCGGGCCAGTACTTGGTGCTCCGGGATGAGGGAGACGTGCTATTGCTCAAAGTCTCCCGCGATTCCCTGCTGCGGGGGAGGATCCAGGACGCCATTGAGGCCTACAACGACCTCCACCAGCTCCCGGAGGAGGAGGCCAAGCGGTACCCCTTCGTGCTGGGGAGCGAGCTGGAGAGGGAGTTCCTCGCCGAGCTGGCCGCCCTCGCCTCCCTGGAAGTGGACGGGGAGTTCTACCCCCTGGCCACTGCCGGCCAGCGCCGCTATTACCTGCTGGGGGAGAAGGACGTGCTCGAGGATTCGCTGGAGTTGTGGGTGCGGCTTCCGGGAGAAGGGGATTTCCGCCCCCTGCCGGACCCGGCCCTGCCCCAGTTCTCCTGGAAGCTGTTCGCCGAGGAGGGGGTGCTTGAAGTCTCGTTCCCCGCCGAGTTCTTCCAAGGAGAGGCTGCCCTCAAGGTGGCCTTCCAATACCGCCGCACCGGGGAGACCTTCATGCTGGGCCTGTCGGTGGTCCCGGGTTCGGAGCGGGTGTACCTAAACGGGGAGCTCCTCCAGCGGGGGGTGGACTACACCATCGACTACGAGGTGGGGCTGTTGGTGCTATTTCGCACCCTGGGGGAGAAGGACGAGTTGCGGGTGGACTTCGAGCGCCAGCGGGGTGGGTTGGGGGGCTATGCGGAGTACGAGCGGGTGCTTTTGGGGGCGAGCTTTGAGCTTGGGGAGGGGCTGGAGTTGACCGTGTACCGGGCGGTGGACCTGGGCCGGCCCGGCCCCAGCAGCCGCTACATGCCCAACACCCACACTGCTGGGGGAATTTCCCTGGCCGGGGAGTCCGCCGGCTGGCGGTACCGGCTCACCCTGGGGGCGTCCGAGAACCTGTTTCCCCCGGGGCTGAACGAGCGCCTCGCCGCCCCCAACCAGGTGAACCACATCGCCCTGGCCTCCGCCCCGGACGGGGACTACCTGGTGTTCGCCCATCAGAATGGGCTCACCGTCTACCACGACGGGCGGTTCACCTCCTACGGGGTGGGGCAAGGGCTGGGGGGGCGGCGGGTGCGGTCCCTATTGGCCTTCCCGGGGAAGCTCCTCTGTGCCACCGACGCCGGGCTCACCCTGGTTGCCCTCACCGAACCGGCCCCCTTCGATCGGGTGGGGAGCTGGACCAGGATCCAGGGGGAGCCGTTCCCCGGGGAGGAGGGGCTGGCCCTGGCCGCGGGAGGGGGGGAGGTGTTCCTGGCCACCGATCAGGGGGTGGCGGCCTTCCCGCTGGCCGAGGCAGAGGACCCGGCTGCCTGGCAGGTGTGGCCCCTGCCGGAAGGAGAACGCCCCCGGACCCTGCTGTGGACTGAGGGCGTGCTCTACCTGGGCGGGGAGCAAGGGTTGTGGCGCTGGACCGGGGACTGGGAGCGGGTGTCTGGGGTGCCGGGCCCGGTGGAGGACCTGTTGGAAGTGGACGGGGAGATCTACGTGGCCACCGGCCAGGGGGTGCGGACGTTGCGGGCCGGGGCCGGAGCCGGGTGGCTGGTGGCCGGGGAGCCGGTGCTCGCCCTGGCCCACTACCAAGGGAAGCTGTGGTGGGGCACCGGAGGGGGCCTGTACCGGGAGGGGGAGCGGGTGCTACCCGGGGCAGTGACCGCCCTGTGGACCGACCAAGAGACCCTCTGGGCCGGCACCCGGGCCGACCAAGAGTACCGCCTGGACCTGTGGCGCTTCTCCCCAGACCCGGAGAGGTTTTCCCAAGACCTCACTCACCTGGAGGGGCGGGACCTGGGGGAGTTCCACGACCCTCCCCCCAGGGGGCGGAGCCAGGTCGGGGCTTTGGGAGAGCTGAGCCTGTCCCGGGAGCTGGGGGGGTGGGCGCTGCGGCTGGACCTGGGCAGCCGCTGGCCGGGGTACCAGCCCATCGGGGGCCAGGGGGGTCAGGACAGCCACGGGCTCGGCTTCACCGCCCGCTACCAAACCGGCTCTTATACCTTGGCCCTGGGGGGGAGGGCTAGCCTGTCGAACCTGGCGGACCGGCCCTCGGGGCGGCTCTCGGGCTCGCTGGAGGTTTCCCTCACCGACCCCCAGCTCTCCCTGCGGCTGGCGCCGAGCTGGGACTGGCCGGGAGATCGGCTGAGGTTGGAATTTCAGGCCGGGGGGAGCTGGCAGGGGGAGGCCTGGTGGGGGGACCTCACCCTGGCCGGCACCGTCCAGGGGCCCACCTTCGGCCTGCGGGGGCAGTTGCGGGCCTCCCTCCGCTTCCGCCCCCTGGCGGGTTGGGAGATGTCCCTCACTTTCCGCGAGCCGTTCACCCACCGCGGCCTGTGGGGCGGGGAGGAGCTGGTGGGTGAGGTTAGCTGGGAGGGACGGCGGGAAGGGACGAGCTGGCAGGCAAGGTGGAGTGAGAACTGGCGCCGGCAGGGCCGCGGGTGGCAGCGCACTGCCTCCGGCCAGCTCACCCTCACCTGGCCCAGCTGGAGCTTCTCCCTGGGGGAGGTTTCCCCCCGGGCCAGCGCCCGGGTCTCCCTCCAGCCCGGGGAGTGGGACTGGCAGCTCTCCACTACCGCCCGGGTGGCCTTCTCCCAGGCCAGCCTCCAGTTGGGGGCCACCTACGGGGAGAACTACCGAGAAGTGCGGGAGCGCAAAGAGCAGGACTTGAGCCTCAACCTGCGGTGGGAGTACACGGGCTGGCCCGGGGTACGCCCCAGCCTCACCTGGCGGCGGGCCTGGGAGCTCCTCTCCCATCCTACCTACGGCCGGCGGATGACGGAAAAGACGGATGCCACCCTCCGGGTTTCCTGGCAGGGGGAGCCCTGGACGGCCGATCTCACCCTGACCTATCGGAGCCAACCTCCCAGCCTCCGGCTCAGCCACCGGTGGAGCTGGCCATTGGCGCTGGGCACGGTGACGGTGGAGGTCCGTGGCCGCTGGGAAGAGGAAAGGCTCACCGGAGAGGTGGTGGCCCGCTATGGGCAGCCGGTGGCCGAAGGCTGGGACGCGAGCCTCGAGCTGGGCTACCTGGTGGGAGGCAGGGACTCCCTGGACCACGGCCTTTACGGTCGCCTGTCGTTGGTGGCCAGCTTTTAACTAGCTCCTTGGGGGCAGGGATGAAGGAGCCGGTCAGGTTCGGGGTGTGGTGGGGGGACCCGTTTGGGGTGGAGCGGGCGTTGGGGCAGGCCCTGGCCGCCTTGGGGCCCCGAGAGCGGGAGGTGGTGTTCGGGGACGAGCTCTCCCTGGGGGAGCTTCTGGCCCACCTGGGCACCCCGGGGCTGTTTTCCCAGGAGCGGGTGTTGGTGGTGCGGCGGGCGGACCCAGTGGCCAAGTCGGTCCGGCTGGCCCAGGCCCTGGCCGGGGGGCCGCCCCCAGGGCTGGCGGTGTTCTTCCTAGGCCAGGACCTCCAAGGCCCCCTGGCCAAGGTGGCCCAAGATGCCCGCCACTTCCCTCCCCCCAGCGGCCGGGCCCTGCGGGAGCTAGCCAGGGAGCTCCTTGGCCGGGCAGGCCTCCCCGCCACTTCCCAATTGGTGGAGCTTCTGGTGGAGGCCTGCGGCGGGGACGCCCTGCGCTTGTGGCGGGAGGTGGAGAAGCTGTCTTTGTGGGCCGGGGAGCGGGTTTCCCCCTCGGAGCTCGCCGGGCTTCTGTTTTTCGCCGCCCCTCCGCCCTACGGCTTTTTGGACGCCCTGTTTGGCGGGCAGCTCCCCCGGGCCTGGCGGGAGCTGCGGAAGCTCCTCGCCTCCGGGTGGGACCCCTTCCGACTGTTCTTCCTGCTGGTGATGCAGGTGCGGGGGCTGGTGGCGGCCCGGGCCGCCCTGGAGGAGGGGCGCACTCCCTCCGGGCCCAGCTGGCTGGCCAAAAGGCGCCTGGCCCAGGCCCGCCGGTTCACCCTTCCCCAACTAATCGAGCTCCTGGAGAGGCTCCAGGAGCTCGACCTCAAGATCAAAACCGGCGCCCTCTCCCCTCAGGGCGCCCTGTGGTCCTTCACCCTGAGCTTGGCACCTTGACCGGGATCCGCTCCCCCAGGCCGGTGGACTCCAGCAGGAAGCGGGAGGCCACCAGGGCGCAGAACAGGGAGCCCACCACGCCCAGGGCCAGGGTGATGGCGAACCCCTCCACCGGCCCGGAGCCCAGGGAGAACAGGATCACGGCGGTGATGAGGGTGGTGAGGTTGGCGTCCAGGATGGCGGACATGGACTTAGAAAACCCGCTTACGATGCAGGCTCTGGGGGCCTTGCCGGTCCGGCGCTCTTCCTTGATCCGCTCGAAGATGATCACGTTTGCGTCCACGGTCATGCCGATGGTGAGGATGAGGCCGGCGATCCCCGGGAGGGTGAGGGTGGCGCCGAAGGCGCGCAGGGCGGAGAACACGATCAGCATGTTCAGGATCAGGGCGGCGTCGGCCACCAGCCCCAGCCACCGGTAGTAAGTGGGCATGTAAAGGAGCACCAGGATGAAGCTGATCAAGATGGCCATGGTGCCGCGGCGGATGGAGTCCGATCCCAGGGTGGGGCCCACGGTGGCCTCCTCGAGCACGGTTACTTCTACAGGCAGGGCCCCGGAGCGGAGCACCACCGCCAGCAGGCGGGCCTCCTCGAAGGTGCGGATGCCGGAGATCACGGTGCCCTCCCGCACCCCGCGCCAGCCCTCCCGCCGGGCGGTGTCCTTGATCTCTTGGCTCACCGCCGGGGCTGAGTAGACCACCCCGTCCAGCACGATCGCCAGCTGATCCCCCACGTCCAGTTGGCGCAGGGCCTCCACGAACCTCTGGGCCCCGTCTTGGTTGAACACCAGGCCGATGTAGTGGCCGGGCCGGCTGGGGTCGGTGGAGATGTCCGGGTAGGCGTTGTCCAGCACGTCCCCGGTGAGCAGGGGGTCCCCTTCCACCAGGTAGTAGCGGGTCTGATCGGGGTTGGCCAGGATCTCCTGGGTGGGGTCGTCCGGCACCAGCTCATCCGGGTTCTCCGCCGATCGGATCACCTTGCGGAACTCCAGCAAGGCGGTGCGGCCGATGAGCTGCCGGGCCTGTTGTGGGTCCTGGGCCCCGGGGATCTTGATCTCGATCCGGTTCTCCCCCAGTGGCCTGATCTCCACGTTGGCCAGGCCATACTGGTCCACCCGCTCCTGGAGGATGGTCACCAGCCGCTCCACCGTGTCCGCCCGCTCCTCGGCGGACATCTCCTCCACCCCTTGGGCCTGCAGCACCAACCGCACACCTCCCTGCAGGTCCAGGCCCAGCTTCACCACCTCCCCTACCGGCCAGAAGGGGTAAAGGAGCCCCAACGCAGCGAACAAAACCGCCAATATCGCGCCGAAGCGCAGCCACTCCTTGCGCTTCATCTGCCCTCCCTCACTTGCGGACCTTCTCCACGATGCTGGTCTTGGAGACCCTGATCTTGGCCCCCTCCTCCAGGGACAGGATCACGGTGCCCTCGTCGATCTTGTCTATCACCCCGTGGATGCCCCCGGCGGTGATCACCCGGTCCCCGCGCTTGAGGGAGGAGATGAGCTCTCGGTGTTCTTTTTGCCGCCGGCGCTGGGGGCGGATGAGCAAGAAGTAGAAGATGGCGGCGAACACCACCAGCAGGATCACCATCTGGATGAGGCTCCCGGTGGTTTGAGTGGACGTCTGGGCGTATGTCAGCATACCATCACCTCTTTCGCCTTAGCGTTTGCTGCCTGGGTGCAGCCGGGCCCAGGCTGGGAAAACCATTCCTGCGCCTTCCCCCCGGGCGAGGCTCTCTCGCCAGCAAGCTACCCGCTTCACCTGGGTCGAACGACCGGCTTGTCTAATCCAATTCCCGCAGCCAGCCTCAGGTTTTGCAGATCCCACTCGCTCGGTGCCAGGCCAAAGAAACGCATGGCCTTCCTGGCCACTTCCGGCCAGCGTCCTCCTTGGTCCCCGGCCCTGATCAGGGGCCGGTGCACCAAAGCGAAGAGATCGGCCCCCAGTATAACGGAAACGGGGGTGGGGAGAAACCGAGGATTTTGCGGGACCACCCCCCAGGAGGGCTAGCTAGGTTTCAAGCTGGAGCCCGCCCCAGCCAGCTCAGCACTGCCTGCATGAAGAGGTCGAAGTCACCCAATCGCTGCTGCACCAGCTCATAGAGCCCGTTGCATAAATATGCAACGGGTTCATCCCTCAGTCAATTACTAACTGTGTTATGGGAGTGCACTGGGACTGGCTAGCTAATTTTCGGACTTGATCATGGGGGGCCTGTATGGCGGTGAATCTCGGCCAGAAAGTGTCGTAGCTCACCGAGCGATTGATCACACTTCTCGGGCACGCTGATTTTGCGCAGCAAGCGCTTGTTTTAGTGTCTACTTCCACGTATTGATGCACGAGCACGTTCCTCAGGCCCACCATCCCCTGGAGGGGTGGAACCAACTCCTTGGGGATCACCCCGTGGCGGGCCAATCGTTCCGGGATGTCCCGGTACTCCTCCCACTGGTTGTCCTCGAATTCCGCCAAGATGTGAGCCCCCACATCGAGCACCGCTTGGATAGCTGTCTGCAAGACCCGCTCTGTGGCACACACCAGCTTCCAGTCTGCCTGGAACTCCGGCCAGGGAACTTCCCGCAGCTGGTGCAGCTTGTTCAGCCGCCCAGCCAGCTCTTCCAGCAGCCGCTCTACGATCTCCCGACTTACCACGGCCCTACCCCGCCCTGCTCTGGTCGAGACGCCCATAGAGGTAGCGGCGTTTGATGGCCCGCAGGTGCTTGGTGTCCAGGTAACGCAGTTTTGTAGCTACCTCAAATGAGTGGCGGGCCAGTTCGTCCCGGCAGAACAGGAGTTCACCCCGGCGGATGACCTCGTGGGCCAGTAGGGGTGAGGCCCGGTGCAGCAGCACCAAGTCCACCCGGGAGGTGTGGAGGGTGCGGCACAATTCGGCGGTCAGCTCCGCCTGGTACCCGTAGGGGGCCTGTGCGTCCAAGAGGGCGAACCGATTGGGGTCCACAAGGACAGCGATATCTAGGTCGCTTTCCCGATGTCGGTGGCCGCCAATTGCGGAGCCGAACAAGTAAGCCACCAGGACCTCTGCCCGCCGGGCGAACACGGGCGCCAATTGCTCCTTGAGCTTCGCTAAGGACATGGCAAGCCCATTGTACTTGCTCAAGGCCGACTTCGATGGGTGGTGGCCTCCGGCGGTGCCTTCCCTGAGCAAGGCAGGTGGGGTTGACAGGGGGAGCCCGTTTCCCTACGCTGGCGGGCAGAAACTCTTCCGAAAAAGGGGGGATCTGGATGAGGGGAAAGGTTTTGGTGGTGGTGCTAGCAGTGGGGTTGGTGTCGGTGTGGGGGCTCACCCCGGGCATCGCCGGGGGCGGGGGCGGGGTGATCCTGGACGTGGACCCGGCCCACCCTGCCTATCAGGCCATCCGCTACCTCATGGACGCCGGGGTTATCTCCCTCACCGAGACCGGGGGTGAGTTCCGGGGTGGGGATGCGCTGCTCAGGTACGACGCGGCCATCTGGCTGTACCGGGCCATGCAGCGGCTTTCGGAGGCCCAGGCGGGGCAGGACGTGGGGGGCCTGGCTGGCCGGCTAGACCTCCTGGAAGGGCAGGTGCAGAACCTGCAGGCCGACCTGGGGGGGCTGGCGAGTGAGCTCTCCTCCCTGCGGGGGACCGTGGCCGGGCTCAACTCGGAGGTGCAGGCTCTGAAGGCCCAGGCCCCGGGGGCGGGCCTGGCGGGCCGGGTGCAGACCAACTTCCTGCTCGGGGTGACCGGGGTGCTGTTGGGGGTGGCCGCGGTGGCCATGGTGCTGTTCTGGGCTCCTTGAGTTGGGCGGATTTTCTCGTCGATCCCGTTTCCGTGGCCGGGGCGGGCGGGCCGGGGGGACGAATGTTATCCAAGTCACAGACCCCGGTTCCCTCTTGACATCCCGGCTGGCCCGCGCTAGAATAGTGCGTGTGGTTGGACATCTCAACTCAAAGGGGGTGATGAACGGAGGGAAACCAGGCAGGCTAACCTGGGAGGGAAACCATCCCGAAAGGCCTTTTGGGAAACGAAAACTTGAAAAAGGAGGTACGTAGATGAAGCGGGCTCTCGCGGTTTTGGCTGTGTGTATGTTCGGATTTGCCGGCTTGGCCCAGCTGGACATCTCCGGTTCTTGGACGGGCAACATCAGCCTCATTCCTAGCGTTGCCCTAAACTGGACCAAGCTCTCTCTCACCGCTTCCATTGCTGGTTGGGACTTCACCAGCGTTTCCACGTTCGACAGCACCGGCTTTATAGATCAGTCATTCTCCTTCTCGGGCACCATGGGGGTGTTCGCCATCGAGGGCTCCATGGGCTTCGACCCCACGGTGCCGGCCTATGAGTACACCGACATTTCCACCTCTCTGGACTTCGGCGGGGTGACCATCGGCCTGGGGGTGTTCCACGGCATCTACCCCTACGGGGTGAGTTACTTCGAAAAGGCCTACTACCCCCTGACGTGGCTTGGGCTGTGCGACGGGCATCAGACCGGTGACGCGCTGATGCTCTACACCCTGTCTGCCTCCTTCGACCCGTTCTGGGCTAACCTTAAGTTCCTCGACTGCTGCGAGGGGATCGAGTTCTACTCCGCCACCTTCGGGGCCACGGGCCTGTCCCTGTGCTGCGGGGTGACCTACGACGCCACCATCGCGTTCACCAAGGATGAGGGCTTCAAGTCCCTTGACATCGCCATCAAGAACGTGTTCCCCATCTGCTGCGGCATCTCCTTCGACATCGGGGTCACCTACACCGTGACAGGCAAGACCATCTGGGCTAAGCCCAAGTTCGCCGGGTTCGGCGACGCGTGCTTCGAGCTCTACGCCGACCTTGAGTCCTCCGGTGGCACTAATGAGGATCTCTCCCTGAACGCCATCCGGGTCGACGGGTGGGCCATCACCTGCACCCTTGGAGAGTGCAACTACGTGAAGTTTGTGTCCTTCCTGTCCCCGGATAACGCCTACCTGTACGGCTATCCTGAGGGCACCTTCGAGTTCATCGAGCTCGGCTTCTGCGGCCCCGGCTGCTGCGGCGGCGAGTACGTGGTGGAGATCGCCGTCCACTTCACCCAGACCACGGCCCTGTTCGGGATCGACCACATCGAGGCCTACCTTGAGATCCCGCTCATGGCCAACTTCCTGCTCACGGTGGACTTCTCCTCCTCGCCGAGCCTGAACATCGGCTGGGTGTTCACCTTCTGATCGCGGCCTGAGCTAGCGCAAAGGAGGGGGGTGGGGGGTGACCCCCACCCCCTTTTTACAGCCGGCAGCACCTCGGGGGAAGACGGTTAGGAGGCGATGGCCGCATGTTCTCGGCTGGATGTGAAGGTCTCCAGAGGTGGCTGGGGACCCAGGAACGGAAGATAGGTCGAGTTCCGGGGCAGGCGGCCGCCTCGGATTCCAAGCTGCGTCTTCCCCAAGAGGGTGATGCTGCCGACTGGGCCTTCCGTTTCCAACCTAGGCGGAGGTTGGCGATGAAAGGAGGAGACGTGGGGAAAATTTGGGCGGGCCTCGCGATCTTGTTGCTCACCCTCCCGGCCTGGGCGGTGGAGTTCACCGGCGGTTCCTTCTCCGCCACCGTGGAACTCCTGCCGGACCTGGAACTCTACTCCGCCGAACTCACCCTCCAGATGTCGTTCGCCGGGATGCTGGAGGTAGAGTCTGAGTCCAAGATCTACTCCGATGGCCTCAGGTACCAGAACTTCTACCTGGACGGCTACATTGGGGATTGGGACCTGTGGGGGAAGATCTACTTCCACGCCCAAGAAGTGCGCTATCAGAAGCTGTGGCTGAACGCTGCCCTGGACCTATTCGGAGAGGAGCTCACCCTGTCCTTCAACCACTGGGCCAGTGAGGACGATTACACGTCCAGTGACGAGGACCGGTTCGGCCCCTGGCCCTGCCGGGAGGTCATTTCCTGGGATCAAGCTTGGCGCTACTTCGGCAGCACCATCTCCGTGGAAGGGCCGGTGAAGGGGTATTACTACACCGGCTCCCTCAAGCTGAATATCGGGCGGGACTACCCTGATCCGGACCGGTTTGAGATCTACATCCCCTCTTGGGCGGTGGACGATTTCGAGGCCGTGTTCGGAGACGACTTCTGGGTGGACTGGGCGGCCAGTGAGCAGGTGATCTGCGTCACCGACGCCATCGAGGGTTACCGGTGGACCTCCGGTGGCCCCCGGAACGAGGGGTACTCGGTGGCCCAGGTGTACCTCACCGACCCGGAGGACTTGTCCCTGGGGGGCTGCCGGGGCACGGCCCCCACCCTGGACTGCCCCGGGCAGGTGATCCGCTGGTTCGAGGCTCATCTACACGACGGCGAGACCCTGTGGATCCAAGGCCCAGTGGCCAGCATCACTGGCCCCGGCACTTACTACGGCTACCCCAACACCTATCGGGTGCGGATCGGGGGTGGCAGTGCGGCCGAAAACCGGGTGGAGGTGATCATGCCCTCCCACCCGGGCTGGTCCACGGAAGGTTCTTCCTTCGATCAGGTCGTGTGCGTGTACGGGACGATCACCATGCACGGGGACATCGCCGTGATCGAGCTCCCGGACCTGCTCGAGACCCGAGAGGGCCCGTGCTGTAGTCCGGCCCCGTTGCCGTTCATCAACTTCCAAGTGGAGCTTGAGGGCAACCCCTTCACCCTGACCCTCGATTTCGGGGATTGCTGCACCGGCTTTTACTTCCGCCGCCTGCTCTTGGAGGTGGAGGACCTCCCCTTGTGCTGCGGGGTGACCTTCGATACCTCCCTCACCTTCACCAAGGCACAGGGCCTCACCGAGTTCGCAGTGGACATCTACGATGTCTTCCCCATCTGCTGCGGCATCTCCTTCGATATCAACGTCACCTTCACCCCTGAATCCAAGACCCTCTCCATTTACCCAGAGTGGGAGGGCATCACCGGCTGCTTCGAGCTCTACGGGGACCTCTCTTGGGACCCCGGGGACTTCACCATCGGGGGCCTGGAGATCTGGGGCTGGGGGATCACCTGCTACCTCGATGCAATCACCCTGACCATGATCTCGGCCCTGAACCCGGACGAGGTGGAGGACATCGTGGACATCTCCTTCTACTCGGGGGAGTTCGAGTACCTGGGCCTGGAGTACCTGGGCCCTGGGTGCTGCGGCGGGGACGTGACCTTCACCGCCGAGCTGTGGTTTGGGGAGGACGGGGTGCTGTTTGGGCTCCAGCGCACCCGCTTCTACCTCGGCTTCCCCTTGGCCGGGAACATCTCCGCCTTCCTCAAGATGCAGCTCGATTTCTCCGATCCCACTCCCCTGGACTGGCTGGACATCGGCTGGGACATCGACTTCTGAGGGTTTGAAGAGGCGGTAGGGGGGCGCTCGGCGCCCCCCTTTTTCATTGCCCGCTTGGTGGGAAGCCTCCAAACCAGCTAAACTGCTGGGTGCGACCTGGGTGATTCCAGCGGAAGCTGTCTATAGCACCAAGGAGGAAGCACATGGGACTTTCCATCGGCGAGATTACGCGCGGGATGACCATCCTCAAGGATGGTGAGCTGTATGAGGTGTTGGAGTTCGAGCACGTGAAACGGGCCCGCGGGAGCGCCTTCGTGCGGGCCAAGCTCCGGGCTTTGAAGACCGGCCGGGTGGTCACCGAAACCCTGCGGGACTCCGATAACATCGAGGCGGCGTTCATGGAGACCCGGGACCTGCAGTACCTGTACCGAGCCGGCACCGCCTTCGTGTTCATGGACAAGGAATCCTTCGAGCAATACGAACTCCCCCAGGAGATGGTGGCCGACATCGAGGGGTATCTGCTGGAGGGGATGGACCTGCAGGGGGTGTTCTACAAAAGCCAGATGGTGAAGGTGAAACCACCGAACTTCGTTGACCTGAAGGTGGTGGAGGCTCCCCCGGGGGTGAAGGGGGACACCGCCACCGGGGGGGAGAAACCGGTCACCTTGGAGACCGGCCTCACCGTGAAGGCCCCCTTGTTCGTGAAGGTGGGGGATGTGATCCGCGTGGACACCCGCACCGGAGCCTATGTGGAGCGGGTGAGTTGAGGAGGGAGGGCCATGGCAGAGCAAAAGTTGGTGTTGGAGCGGCCACTGGGGCAGGTGGCGTTGCACCTGTCGGTGCTGCAGGCGTTCGCCGCCCGGGCGGTGGAGAAGGTGGAAGGGGTCAGGCCCCTGCACGCCGGCGGGGGGCTGAAGACCATCTTCGCCAGCCCCGAGGAGGGGTTGCACATCACCCTGGCAGACGATCGGGTGGACGTGGAGCTGAGGATCGCGGTTGTGCTGGGTTACCCGGTTCACGAAGTGGCCCAAGGGGTGCAGCAGGCGGTGCGGGAGGACCTGGAGGGCTTGGCCGGGGTGCGGGTGGGCCGGGTGGACGTGTTCGTGCGCCAGGTCATCCCGCCCCAAGAAGCCCTGGTGCTGGAGACGGAATCGGAGGAGGGGGAGGAGAATGGCTAAGGAAGAAGGGTTTGTATCGGAGCTTGGTCCGGAGGAGGGCAAGGTATCCATCTCCCGGGACGTGATTGCCACCATCGCCGGGCTGGCCGCCGCCGAGGTGCCGGGGATCGCCCCGCCCAAGGGGGAGTCCTTCCCCCGAGGCGAGGGGGCCAGGAAGCTGGTGGACACCCAACTTGCCGAGGGGCGGGTGCGCATCGGCATCAAGGTGGCGGTGATCTACGGCCACCCGGTGCAAGAGGTGACCCAAAAGCTTCAGGAACGGATAAAGCAAGAGATCGAGAAGATGACCGCCCTGCCGGTGGAGGCGGTGGACGTGGAGGTCACCAAGGTGGTGTTCCCCGAAGAGGAGCCGGGAGGGGTGGGCTGAGGTGGCCCTGCTGTACACGCTGGGTGTGGTGGTGCTACTGGGTGGGACCGGCTTGTGTGTGTATTTCGCCGGCTGGGGGGTGCCCTCCCAGTGGCCGGAGGCGGCCACCTCCATCGGAGGGCGGGCGGTGCTGGCATTGCTGGGGGTGGCTGCCCTGGGGGGCGGGTTGGTGCTGGCCTGTCAGTTGGCCGACCGGTTGGCCGCGGGGCGGGCCATCAAGAGGCCTGGCCCCAAAGGGGAGATCTCCATTTCCCCCCGGGCCATCCGCCAGTTGGCCGCCGGGCTCCTGTGCGGGGAGCTGGGCCTGACCCGGTTCCGGGTCCGGGTCCTCCACGCCGGGGAAGGGCTGGCCTTGAAGATCAGGCTCCAGCTGCCCCCGGGGGAGCCCGCCCCGGAGCTGGCCGAACGCATCCAAACCCTGCTCGCCCAAGAGATAGAAGCCAAAGCCGGCCTGCCCGTGGAAGAGGTGGCCCTGGAGATCCGGGGCACTGCCCACCCCGCTTCCCCCACCCAGCCCGGGGAAGCCGCCTGAAGGGGTGTGAAACCAATCGCTGGCCCCTTTGCGATGAAATCGTGGCCTCGCCTCTGGGAATGCTCGAATTTTCTAGAAAGACCCTCGCCCCCGCCGGGGGCGGAGTTTTCACTCTGTCCACCGGTGGGCCACTGGGCCGGACCTTGGTGACCCTGGCCGTGCCATGAGCGCGCGTCACCGAGCCCGGGAAGCGGTGCTCCGCTGCCTCTACCGGCGGGAGTTCCTCCCCTTGCCCCCAGAAGAGCTCCTCTCCCAGGAGCCCCCCCTGGAGCGGGAACAGGAGTTCGCCCTTGCCCTGCTCGTCGGCGTCAGCAAAACCATGCCCCAGCTGGACGAGATCATCGACCGACGGGCGGAAGGCTGGGGGTTGGATCGGCTGGGGCTGGTGGACCGCAACATCCTCCGCCTGGCCCTGTACGAACTTCTCCACACCGACACCCCTCCGGAGGTGGTGATCGACGAGGCGGTGGAGCTGGCCAAGGAGTACGGCACTGAAAATGCCCCCAAGTTCATAAACGGGATCTTGGATCGGGTGTGGAAGGAATCCCGGAAGGACAGTATGCCGGAAAGGGGAACTCAGTGAACGGACGGTTCTGCGACCTCCACCTTCACACCAAGTGGTCGGACGGCACCCTGTCGGTGGCCGCCACTGCCCGGCGGGCTCGGGAGGCGGGCCTGGTGGCCATCGCCATCACCGACCACGACACGGTGGGGCCGGAGCTGGTCGCCCCCCGGCAGGAACTAGAGGGGCTGGAAGTGATCTGTGGGGTGGAAATCAAGGCCCTGGTGGCCGGCCAGCGGGGGGAGATCCTGGGCTACTTCATTCGCCCCGGACACCCGGCCCTCCAGGGGTTGTTCTCCTGGATGCAGGAGGCGCGCCGGGAGAGGATGCGGGAGATGGTGCGCCGGTGCCGGGAGCGGCTGGGCTTGCCCCTGAGCTATGAGGAGGTGGCGGCCCGGGCCCGGGGCTCGGTGGGCCGCCCCCACCTGGCGGCGGAGCTGGTGCGGCTGGGGGCAGTGGCCACCCCCAAGGAGGCCTTCGAGCGTTTTCTGGGACAGGATGGGGAGTGCTACGTGCCCCTCCCCCGGGCAGAGAGCCGCCGGGTGATCGAGGTCATCCGGGCCGCCGGCGGGGTGGCGGTGCTGGCCCACCCGGGCATGCTCCCCCTGGCTGAGCCGGAAGCCGCCCTGCGGGCCCTGCGGGACGAAGGCCTGGAGGGGGTGGAGGGGGTCTATCCCTACGAGCCAGGCACCTACCGGTTGGCGGTGGACCAGGGGCGGCTTCGGCGCCTGGCTGAGGAGTTGGGGCTGATCATCACCGGGGGGTCAGACGATCACGGCCCCGGTTCCCCCCGGGAAACCCTGGGCCAGGTGAGGCTGCCCTACGAGGTGGTGGAGGAGCTGGCCGCCCGCTCCGAGGTCACGTAGTCCAGGGCAGCCAACGCCACCTCCAGCTGGTCTTCCGTGGGCTTCCTGGTGGTGAGTCGCTGGAGCAGAAGCCCCGGGACCAGAAACGGCCGCAGCCACCAGGCCCGGGGGTGACGCCCCCCCACCATCAGCACCTCATAGGCCACCCCCGCCACCACCGGAAGCAGGGCCAGCCGGGCCAGGATCCGCAGCCAAATCTCCTGGGCCGGCAGCAGCGAAAACACCAGGATGGAGATCACCACTGCCAGCAGGAGGAAGGTGGTGCCGCAGCGGGGGTGGAGGGGGCTTTTGCGCCGCGCCAGCTCCAATTCCGGTCGGCCCGCCTCATAAGCGTGGACCGCCTGGTGCTCAGCCCCGTGGTATTGGAACACCCGGCGGATGTCGGGGATCAGGGAAATCCCCCCCAGGTAGAGGAGGAAAAAGGCCACCCGCACCCCGCCCTCCACCAGGTTGACCACCAATCGGTGCTCCAGGGGCAACAGGCCGGCTAGAAAGACCGGCAGGGCCACAAACCCCCCGGCCACCAGGGCCAGGGCGGTGATCATCATCAGGGGGAACTCCCAGCGGGAGGTCTTCCCCTCTTGGCCGGCAGCCAGCTCCGCCGACACCCGCAGGGCCCGCATGCCCAAGGTGAGCATCTCATAGAGCCGCACCGGCCCCCGCAAAAAGGGGATTTTTGTCCACCGCCCCCCTCGGAGTGGGCGCTGCAAAGGGCGCACCTCGATCTCCCCCTCCGGGGTGCGCACGGCCACCGCCACCCGCGGGCCGTGCTGCATCATCACCCCTTCGATGACCGCCTGGCCTCCCACCCGACCCACCGGGGGCTCGTTTTCCCCCAGCCGGAACCAGGCGTACAGGCCGCCGAGCGTTCGCATCACCGTCTCTGGTATGTTGGCAAAAGGAGAAAAGCCCCCGCAGCTTCCCTTCGGCCCAAAGCCCAAGGGAAGCGCCGCCGGGGCAGCGTTAGGACTCCTTCTGCTTCTCCCGCCAATCCTTACCGTACTTGCGCTGGAAGCGTTCCACCCGCCCCTCGGCGTCCACCAGCCGGGATTCCCCGGTGAAGAAGGGGTGACAGCGGGAACACACGTCCACGTGCAGCTCGGGCTTGGTGGACAGGGTTTCCAGCTCTGCCCCGCAGCTGCACCGGATAACCGCCCGCACCAGTTTGGGATGGATGTCCTTTTTCATGGCCTCACCGCTTGGAGTACTGCTCTTTCTTGCGGGCCTTGCGGTGCCCGTATTTTTTCCGTTCCACCGCCCGGGCGTCCCGGGTCAGCAAGCCGGCTTCCTTTAAGGGCTTTTTGAACTCGGGGGCCACCCCCACCAAGGCGCGGGCGATCCCCAACCGCAGGGCCTCCAGTTGGCCGGTGACCCCTCCCCCTGAGACCCGCGCCCGCACGTCAAACCGGCCCATGGTGCCGGTGATGTAAAACGGGGTGTAAAGGTGCCGGTTCAAATAGTCCTCGGTGAAGGCGAACGAGGCGAAGTACTTCTCCGCCGGCCGGCCGTTCACCCACACCCGGCCCTCCCCCTCCTTGAGGTACACCCGCGCCACCGATTCCTTGCGGCGGCCCACCGCGTGCACGGCTTCCCCTACCTTCTTGGGCAGCCGGCGCGTCTCCACTGCGCTCTCTACCAAGGGCAATCCACCTCCAGCTTTTTCAGAACTGAAACTTCGTGAGCTCCCCCGTCTACCAAGCCCAAGGGGGACAAAAACGCGGCCAATCCTATGCCGCCCAAGCGGCCCTGTCAACCTGGCCAGGCGGGGCGCAGTTCTGCTACCATGGCCGCAACCATGAGGGTAAAGGTGAAGCTCTATTTCCCCTTTCGCCGGGAGCTGGGGCAGGACGAGCTCGTGCTCACGCTCCCCAAGGGGGCGGACGTCGCCGCTGCCATCCGGGAGCTGGTGCGGGTCCATCCTCAGCTGCGGGACCGCCTCTACGACCCCCAAGGCAGGCTCCAGCGGTTCGTGTCCGCATTGGTGAACGGCACCCAGGCCCAGTTCCTCCGAGGGCTGGCCACCGAGCTTCGGGACGGGGACGAACTGGTGCTCCTCCCCCCGGTGGGGGGTGGCTAGTGAAAATGGTCCTCCCGACCCCGGTTTCACTACAATGGTCCCGGGGCCCGGGAACCGGGCGCCGGCGGCCGGTGTTTTTACTAGAGGACCCGCGAGTCCCTTGTGGCCACTTTGCCCACCGGGGCACAGTGAGGGTGTTTGGGAGAGGGTCGAGAAAATCCCGGGTCCCCCGGATCCGGCTACGGCAAGGAGGCAACCGTGAAGAAGTTGGTGTGGCTGGCAATAGCAGGGCTGGTGGGGTTGGGAGCTTGGGCGGACGAGCTGATCACTGTTCAAGACCGAGCCTATCAGGGCAAGCCGTTTAACCCCGAGGACTACGGGATGGTGCAGCGCATCGTCCTGCGAGACCTGGACGCTGCCAACCGGTGGGACGTCTACTTCACCAAGTTCACCCTGGAGAACCTGGGGAGCGCCACCTCTGCGGAGATCGCTTGGGTGGAATTGCGGTTTGAGACCGAGCTGGGGGAGTTCGTCTGGGTCAGGGCGGATGATTTCCCCGTCACGCAGATCCTGCTCCCCCTGCCGGACGAGCAACGCACCCTGCCGGACGACACCCAGGCCGTCATCACCGTCTGGGTGGGGGTCACCGACCAGATCGTGGAGGGACACACGGTGAAGCCCCGGCTCCGGCTCTGGTTCTCCGAGGGGGACGAGGGGGGCGAGGCCCAGGTGGAGGACGGGGCTCCGGAGCAGATGGTCAAGGAAAGCAGCTTCTTTGCCAGCGCCCTCCCCGGTCCGGAAGGGGGGGTGTTGAACCCAGGCGACTACTTCCCCATCTTCCAGTTCCAGGTGGAGGACACCGCCGATGTGAACTTCCTGGGGTTGGAGATCGTGGAGATCCGGCTGGAGGCCCCTTCCGGGCTGGAGTACGACCTGTATAACAACGCCACCCGGCTCAGCCTGCCCCCGGGACGGGCCCTGGCCATCGAGGACGGCTACTTCGCCGCCCTGGATGAGGCCACCGGACCGCTCACCATCTCGGTGCGGGTGCCGGAGGGGTTCCGCGGCGGGCCGTTGGAGGTAGCCCCCCGCGTTCAGATCGTGGTGCGGGAGGGGAACTTCACCAAGTCCTTCTCCCTCTCCGACCCGGTGGCCGATACCGTGTTGGCCGCGGGCCCGGAATCCCTCACCGTGTCCGTGCCCCAAGGTGGACGCGTGCTCACCTCGGCCCCACCCCAACTGGACTACTCCAGCTTGGTGGCCCAGGATGCCGACAGAAACGACACCGGCATCCGATTCGACGCCTTGGAGTTGGTGGCCCGGGGCACAGTGGTCCAACAGATACAAGGCGTAGAGATCACCGACTCCCGGGGGAACTTGCTCGCCTACAGTCCCACCCTAGGGCGCATCCAGCTGGTGGACCCCAGCGGCCGCCCCCTCTACATCTGGGATGAGGAGTCCATCGACCTCCGCACCCGGCTCTATTTGGGCGGCGACTTCCCGGTGGGGGCGAGCCTGCTCCTGGAACACCGGTTGCACCTGGCGGAGATCCACCCCTCTCTGGTCACCCCGACCAGGTATGAGGGCGTACACACGGCGCTTCCAGCCAAGGCCATCTTCTTCGGCCAGCCCGAGTTCGAGCTCCGGGCGCTGGAGGACGGGGTGGAGATCCACACCACCGGGGAGACCATCGACTCGCTCCGGCTCACCGTCCGTTACTCCCCCACCCAGTCGGTGTCGGTGGTGGCCGTGTCCGCCGCCGGGCCGTGGCGCCTGGGCCGCCAACAGGTGGACGAGGCCCAGGGGGTGGTGGAGCTGGAACTGAGCCTGCGCCCAGGGCGCTCCCCTCAGGCCGGCAAGGTGGCTGAGCTGCGGTTCACCCTGGTGGGCCGGGTGGACGGTCCCAAGGAGATCACCGCCCAGCTGATGGTGGAAGAGGCGGTGGACACCGCCGGGATCGAGTTGCCGTTCAGAATCAAGACCCGCTCTGCCCGGTTCACCCTCACCGCCCCGGTGTTCTCCCTGGCCCTCACCGAAGAGGGGTTGGTGGTGCTCACGGTGGACGTGCCGGAGATCGGGGCGGTGGAGGGGGTGCTTGTCTTCTCGCCGCCGGAGCTGCTCCCCGGGGTGACCCTCACCCCCAGCGAGGGGTACACGGCCTCGGTGCTGGAGCCGGACCCCGAGGCGGGGGCGCTTCACTTCCGCCTGGAGCTGGTGCCAGGCGGGATGCCGCTGGCCGGCCCCTTGTTCAGCCTGGCCGTCCTCCCGCCGGGGGAGGAAGAGGCCCCGGCTGAGGAGGGAGCCGGAGAGGCCGCGGAGGAGCCCGTCCCCTGGCTGGTGAAGGTGAGCTTCACCGGGGTGTGGGACCCAGCAGGAAACCCACTTCCTTACGTGCTCTTTCCTGACCAGCTGGAGGTATCTCCACCGGTGGCGGAAGAGGAAGGTTGAAGGGGAACCCAGGGCCGGGGGCCTCCCCGGCCCTGGGCAGTTTTCGGACAGCTGTCCGCCTCAAGGCGGCCAAGACGCTGGGATACCAATTACATTCGCCCTTTCCCCCGGGGTGATGCGAGGGGAAACTGCCTTTAAAGATCCCTCGCTCGGTTGAAGGAGAGGAGTACGGAGTTTTTCGGGAGAACATGCGATCCAAGCTGACGTGGTGGGCCTGCCTGGTGGGGCTGGTGGCTTGCCTGGGGCAGGCCCAGCCCATCCTCCTTGAGCTCACCTCCCCGGCGAAACAGGTCCTGCCGGGAGAGGTGGTCACCCACGTGTTCCGGGTGGCGAATCAAGGAGAAGAAACCCTGACAGTGGAATTCCAGGCCCGCTACCCCCCGGACTGGGTGCTGCTCACCCCCCTGGCTCCCGAGGAGCTGGTGCCCGGGGAGGAGGTGTGGCTGTTTCTGACCCTGGCCGTGCCCCGGACCGCCTCGGCCGGGGAGTACACCCTGGAGGTGGAAGCCAGCTGGGCCGGGGGAAGCAGCTCAGCCGCCGGGGAGGTGCGGGTGCTGGCGGTGCGGGGGGTGGAACTCCTGGCCCCCGAGGACGGAGAAGGGCTGCCGGGAGCCCAGCTCACCTACCGGTTCGTGGTGGTCAACTTGGGCAACGTAGTCGACAGCTTTTCCCTCACTGCCCGTTCCGCCCAAGGTTGGCCGGTGGGGGTTTCTCCCCCCGAGGTGACCCTGGCCCCTGGAGAGCGGGCGGAGGTCACGGTCACCCTGACGATCCCGCAAGAGCCCGGGTTGGAACGGGACCTGCTGGAGTTGTCCGTGGTCTCCACCCTGGATCCCCAAGTAACCGCCACCAAAGCGGTCTTCACCCGGGTTTTGCCTCCCACCCCGGAGCTGGTAGGGGGCTCCCCTTTTGCCGAGCTCGCCGCCACCCTGGGCGCGGGCTTCTCCGGCGACCTCTGGGCCGGGGCTACTAGTTCCCACCTCAGCTTCCAGGCAGTGGGCCAGGTTCTGGGGGGAACGCTGGGCTTGGAGTTGCGGCTGAGCGGCCCGTTCGGTAGTCCAATAGACCTTTCCCGACTGAGCTTGAGCTACCACCGGGATCCGGTGCGGGCGAGGCTTGGTGACGTGTCCCTGAGCTTGACCCCGCTTTTGCGGCTGGGAACCCGGGGGTTGGAGGCCGAACTGGACCTGGCTCCGCTGATGATCTCCCTCCTGTCAGGTTGGGAAGGGGACGTGGGGGAGGCGGGAGGCAAGCTGGTGCTGGCGCAGGGGGAGTGGGAGGGGGGGGTGGCCTACCTGGAGCAGCGGGGC
>DFNF01000030.1 GCA_002375935.1 Acetothermia bacterium UBA3574 | reverse complement strand
CCAGCAAGTTCCCCCCTTTGAGCAACCGGTTGGTCAAATATACCCGCCCCCAACGCCCCCAGGCAACTAACCCCCTCCACAGCCACAGGACCGGCGCACCACCAGCTCAGTGGCCAACATCACTTGCCTGGCCCGGGGTTCCTCCCCTCGCACCAGCTCCAACAGCCGCCGGGCTGCCACCTCCCCCATCTCCCACCGCGGCACGAACACACTGGTCAGGGGCGGAGTCACATAGGGAGCCAGGTCACCGTCGTCGAACCCCACCACCGCCACCTCCTCCGGCACCGGGATGCCCCGCTCCTGAAGCACTCGCATCGCCCCGATGGCCATGGAGTCGTTGGCAGCGAAGATGGCCGTGGGCAGTTTTCGCAACCTCAAAAGCTTTTCCATGGCCGGCCGCCAAGACTGGGGACGCCTGCCCCCCTCGGCCACCAGCTCCTCCCGGTAGGGCAGGCCATGGTCGGCCAGGGCTTCCCGGTAGCCAGCCAGCCGGCGGGCGAAGCTGGGATCGGCCAGGGTTTCGGCGATGAAGGCGATCTCCTTGTGGCCGTGGGAAAGAAGGTGTTCCACCGCTGCCCGGGCGCCGCTCTCGCTGTCTGGCAGCACCGAATCCACCCCGGGGATGGCGTGGTCCACCAGCACCAAGGGCAGTTGTTTCCGCAGCGGCAGCACCAGTTCCGGTCCGATGTCGGTGCCCAGGATAGCCAGGCCGTCTACCCGACCCTCCTGGGCGCACTTGGGCGGCGACTGGTCCCGCAACACCGAGAACACCACGTGATAGCCTTCCTGGTCCAGGGTGGACTCGATGGCTTCCAGCACCAGGCCGTAGAAGGAGCGTTCCACCGGCAGGTGGCGGGCGGCGATGACCACTCCGATGCAACCGGTGACCCGGGTGGCCAGGCCCCGGGCGTGGACGTTAGGCCGGTAGCCGAGCTCCCTGGCGGCCCGCAAGATCCGAGCCCGGGTCTCCGGCCGCATCCGCCCCTTGCCGTTCAGGGCCCGGGAGGCGGTGGAAGGGGACACCCCGGCCCGTTTGGCAACGTCCCTGATGGTTACCGCCATGTTGGGCTATGTTAGGTCCGAGCAAGCGGTAGCTCAACCGGCGGCCGTCACGCCTCAGTCAGCCGAGGTGGGGAAGAAAGGTTCCACGTGCACCATGACCGACACCCGGCCGCCCAGGGCCGCGGCCACCGCTTCCTCCACCTGGGTGGCGATGTCGTGGGCTTCTTTCACGCTGAGCTCTGGGGCCACCTGTAGGTGCACGTCCACCACTGACTGCCGCCCCACCCGGCGGGTGCGCAGCCGATGCCAACCCTTCACCCCAGGGACGGCCTCGATGGCGGCCACGATGCGCCGGCGATCTTCCTCCGGCAGTGTGCCCTCGCTGAGTTCGTGCAGGGTCCGCCCCACCAGGCGCAATGCCGCCAGGATCACCAACGCCCCCACCGCCAGGGCGGCCAACCGGTCTCCGCTGGGATAGCCCAGCAGCACCGCCCCGCCGCCCAACAACACCGCCCCGGAGGAGAAGGCGTCGCTGCGGTGGTGCCAGGCATTGGCCGCCAGGGCCTGGCTCGCAAGCCGGCTCGCCACCCGGTGGGTCAACCGGAACAGCCATTCCTTGGTGACCAGAGAGAGGAAAGCTATCCCCAACACCAGTCCCCCCGGAGGCCGGGAGGACGCGGAGAGGGCCTGGGCGGCGTCCCAGATCAGCCAACCTCCGGCCAGGGCCAGCGCCACGGCTACTAGGCCTCCGGCCAAGGTTTCGAACTTCCCGTGGCCATAGGCGTGGGTGTGGTCCGCCGGGCGAGCGGCTAGCCGGATCCCCCCGATGACCACCAAATCGGTGGCCAGGTCGGTGAGGGAGTGCACCCCATCCGCCACCAGGGCGGCCGAGCCGAAGCTCGCCCCCAGGGAGAGTTTCAACCCCGCCAGGACTAGGTTGACCCCACCCCCGAGCAGGGTGATCCCGACCCCTTCTCGGGAGAACATGGCTGCCAACTATACCCAACACCCAGGGAGGTGCTTCCTCCCTTTGGGCAATTGCCGCCACACGGTCAAATACTCGCTGTCCTGCCTTCTGATATCATGGGCCTGTGCCCAACTGGGATGACCTGTTCAGACAGGGGAAGTTCGCGCCCTGGGAGCCCACCTGGGGGGTGCGCCGGTTTGCGGCTCTGCTCAAGGAGAAGGGGGTCCGCCGGGTGCTGGACCTGGGCTGCGGAGCAGGGAGGCACATCTTGTTCCTCGCCCGGGAGGGATTCCAGGTCCACGGCCTGGATTCTTCCCCCCAGGCCCTGCGGATCTGCCAGGATCGGCTGCGGGAGGCGGGCCTTCCCGCCACTCTGGTCCAAGCGGACATGCGGGACATTCCCTACCCAGAGGGTTTCTTCGACGCCCTCATCGCCATCGCCTCGCTCTATCACGGCACCCTAGCCGACATCCGTCGCACCCTGGCCGAGATCCACCGGGTGCTGCGCCCCGGAGGATTGGCCTTGCTCGAGTTCAAATCCAAACGGAGCTTCCGCTATGGGCAGGGGAGAAAGATCGAGCCTGAGACATACGTCGCCGAGGAGGGAGAAGAAGCCGGGATCCCCCACCACTATTCGGATCAGGCTGAGATCGAGCGGCTCCTCGAAGGGTTTGTGATCTTGGAGCTCAACCACCTGGAGCGGCGCATGGAGGGGAAGTGGCCATCCGGACAATGGGAGGTATGGGCCGAGCGCCTCCCCTGACCCCGGCCTTCCTCCCTCTGGGGCTGGTTCGCCCTGCTGGGAGGGGTGCTCCCTTCGGTGGCGATTTCAATGGGGCACTCTTTGGGGGCTCGACTTGGGCCCCCGGGTGGGGTAGAAGGAGAGGGCGGCTGCTGGCAAAGGAGGCAGGATGAAACCGATCGTGCTGGCAGCGCTGTTGGTCACTGGCACCTGGCTGGGGAGCTTGGCAGGACAACAGCTCCCCGCAACTTATCTGCTCCCAGATGAAGCTGGCAGCTGGACCCCGCCGCCCGGAGCTCACGTCGCCCGGCCCGTGGAGGGCCCGATCCGAGTTCAGATCCGCGGGGTGGGGGAGTTCATGGTGGACCCAGCCCAGCTCACCACCGTGCGCCCCGACGTCTTTTCCCCTGGCCAGTTCTCCCTGTTCGACCTGTTGGTGTATCTGGCCGAGCAGGGGGAGATAGAGCTCAGCTACCACTACGATGAGCTGGTTGCCACTCACGTGATCGACTCCCTGAACGGGGAGGGTGGTTGGTGGTACCGGGCCCATTACGCCGGCGGGTGGTTCGAGACGAGCGCCGTGCGCATGGATCTCTATCCGGTGAAGACAGGCACCGAGGTGCGGTTCTTCCGGGAGCGAGCCGGCTGGCTGGAACGCTTGTTCTCCGCTTACCGAGAGGAAGTGGAGCTGCTGGAGCGCAACGGGGGGCGGGTCATCCTGCCCCGGGTCACCATCCGGGGCCCGGATTGGACCTTGGAGTTCACCCACGTGGAGGTGACCCCCCACGGCGTGCGCTCGGATATGCTGCGGCCGAGGGTGGTGACCGCCCTGGATGTCCTCCTCTCTCTGGGGGAACAGGGGAACCTGGCAGGCTTGGGCCTCACTTGGTACGGACGAATCGGGGCTGCCGCGCCGGTGGACACCTATTTCGTGGAATACATCGCCGGTGAGGGGCATTCCGCCCGGGCCCGCGGGAGTTGCGGCTTCGTGTACGAGGTCGGTTCTCTGGAATTCCCTGGCTTCCGAGGCAGTCATGTTCACATACCGTCGGATATCCGGGTGATTGTGTCTCCGGAGTACATGGAGTGGTTCTGGATATGCCTGTGAGGAGGAGGCTCCTGCTCCGGGTGGTGCTGGACTGGGGGATGGTGCTGGCGGCCGTCTCCCTGGCCGTCTCTTCGGGCCTGTTGTGGTTGGGGTTCCCCTGGGGCTATTACCCGGCCAGGTTGGTTTGGCGAGAAGTGCACAAGTGGTCGGGACTTGTGTTTGGGCTGTTGGCCTTGGTGCACCTGGCCCTGAACTTCGGCTGGCTGCTGCGGGCCACCCGCAAGCTCCTCTCCCGGAGCGCGGAGCCCCGCCCCGCTGAAGGAGAGCCCCCCGGAACCCTATGATGGCCCGGGATGAAACGGAAAGAGAGCCGTCGCCTGCTAGACCCAGTGGAGGTGGAGATGAAAGGGAAAGACGCCTATGTCATAGCGTTTCGCGTGTTGGGGATTTTCTTCGTTTACGGCGCCATCACCTCCATTAGCCGTGCCATTTCCGCTTTCCTATATATGGAACAGCTTCAGCCGTGGGCCGTATTCTGGGCGGCTACCCCCGCCGTTTTCCTCTTCCTCGGGGCCTATCTCTCGCTGTCCTTCGCTCCCCAGCTCGCCCTCTGGATCTCAGGGGAGGAGGGGGAAAGGGAGATCACTAGCTCTGCCACCGCCGAGGATATTGCGCGGATCGCGATCTTTTCGATCGGATTGGCCTTCGTGGTGGCTGGGATCTCTGGGCTGGCCCAAGAGGCCGTGCGGAGCTCCGCCCACCCTTGGGGCCCGGATCTGGCCGGCTACGTTTACTCTGGGGCCCGGGTGATCCTGGGGTTGGCCTTGGTGGGGCACCGGAAGTTGGCGACCTGGGGGCGGAACCTATGGGCCTTCTTGAGTTCCACCCGGGGAGAGTGATCATCGCCTCCGGGGGATGAGGTCCTGGCTGAGACACTGGCCCCCGGCCTCTGGCCCCGGGATGGGTTGCGGCGGCTGGAAAGCTTCCCCCCGTGTTGTAGGGGACAACCGAGTTTGATACTCTGGGTTCACCAATCAGATCTCGGAGGAGGGGAGAGATGGGGAAGTATGATTTCATCACCGCCGAGCTTGCGTCGCTCAAGGAACAAGGCCTGTACAACATCATCCGCACCATCGAGAGCCCGGTGGGGGCGTGGACGGTGGTGGACGGCCGACGGGTCCTCAACATGTGCTCCAACAACTACCTGGGCTTTGCCAACGACGAGCGGCTCAAGGCCGCTGCCCTCCGGGCGGTGGAGGAGTACGGGGTGGGCCCGGCGGCGGTGCGTTCCATCGCCGGCACCATGTCCTTGCACCACGAACTGGAGCGCAAGCTGGCCGAGTTCAAGCACACCGAAGATGCGGTTTCCTTCCAGTCGGGCTTCTGTGCCAACTTGGCCACCATCCCCGCCCTGCTGGGGAAAGAGGGGGTCATCTTCACCGACGAGCTCAACCACGCCTCCATCATCGACGGCTGCCGGCTCACCAAGGCCGGGCGGGTGATCTTCCCCCATCGGGATGTGGATGCCCTGGCCAGGGCGCTGGAGGAGCACAAGGACGCGGCGAAGAAGCTGATCGTCACCGACGGGGTGTTTTCCATGGACGGTGATTTGGCGCCGCTGCCGGAGATCGTGGAGGTGGCGGAGCGCTACGATGCCCTGGTGATGGTGGACGACGCCCATGGGGAAGGGGTGTTGGGCTCCCACGGCCGGGGGATCGTGGATCATTTTGGGCTGCATGGGCGGGTGGACATCGAAGTGGGCACCCTGTCCAAGGCGTTCGGGGTGATGGGTGGGTATGTGGCCGGGAAGCGGGAGATCGTGGAGTACCTGAGGCAACGGGGCCGGCCGTTCTTGTTCTCCAGTGCCACCACCCCGGCGGACGTGGCCGCCTGCATCGCCGCCCTGGACATCTTGATGGAAACCGACGAGCCGGTGAAGAAACTGTGGGACAACACCAGCTACTTTAAGTCCAAGATGCAAGAGCTGGGGTTCGACACCGGCCAGTCGGAGACCCCCATCACCCCCATCATGTTGGGCGAGGCCAAGACGGCATGGGAGTTCTCCCAGCGGCTGTTCCAGGAGGACGTGTTCGCCCAGGCCATCGCCTATCCCACCGTGCCCAAGGGCAAGGCTCGCATCCGGGTGATGATTTCGGCGGTGCACACGAAAGAAGACCTGGACTTCGCCATCGACAAGTTCGCCAAAGTGGGGCGGGCTTTGGGCGTGATCTAGCCAGGCCTGGAGAGGTGGCTCCGTCGGCGGGGGTATCGACCCCCGCCGAGTGTTGGCACCCAGGCCATGAACTAAAGGGGCTCAGCTAGTTTGGAGCCGGCCCAGTGTGATTTTCCTCGCCCTTGGTTGAGGGTTGAAGCCGTTTGGGCAGTGGGCTCTCAGGGGGGTGGGGGCCCTGTTCCCCCAACTGGAGTGCCCCGGGTCCGTATTTGGCCTGCGCCCCCCAAACCAGCTGGTCGATCTCCTCGGGTGCGAACAGGTGCAGAGGGCGGAAGGAGGCCGGGGTGAGGCCCGCCAACCCCACCCCCAACAGCCTCACCCCCCGGCCTTCCCGGGTCGCCAGCAAGCGCGCCAAAAGTTGTCGGGCGGCTTCCAGCAATAACCCCAGGTGATCCGTGGGCTCCGGGAGTTTTAGCTGGCGGGTGTGGGTGGAGAAGTCGGACCAGCGCAGCTTCACCCTCACCACCCGGGCCAACAGGCCCGCCTGCCGCAGTCTCCCCCACACTTGGCGGGTGAGCCCCCGCAGGTGGGCCTGAATTTCTTCTAGCCGGTACACGTCCTCCGGCAGGGTGAGCTCCTGAGAGAGGCTTTTGGCCTCCCGCAGTGGCACCACGGGGGAGTCGTCCAGGCCCCGCGCCAGCCGCCACAGGTGCTCCCCCAGCTTGGGGCCGAACCACGACACCAAAAGCGAAGCTTCCACCCCCTGGAGGTCCCCCACGGTGTAGATGCCACGCGAAGCCAGCTTCCTGGCGGTCTTGGGTCCTATCCCCCACAGGGCTTCCACCGGCAATGGGGTGAGGAACCCCGCCACTTCTTCCGGGCGGATCACCCTCAACCCCCCTGGCTTGGCGGCGTTGGAAGCCAGTTTGGCCAGCAGTTTGTTGGGCGCCAATCCCACCGAACAGGGGAGCCCCACCTCCTCGGGGATGCGGGAGTGGATCTCCCGAGCCACCTGCTCCGGTGGCCCATGCAGCCGCTCTGTGCCCGTGAGGTCCACGAACACCTCGTCCAGGGAAACCGGCTCCACCAGGGGCGAGTACTGGCTCACCAGGGAGTGGATGCGGGCCGACAGCTGTTGATATCGCTCAAACCGGGGGGCAAGGAAAACCCCGTGGGGACAAAGCCGGCGAGCCTTGGCCATGGGCATGGCGGAGTGCACCCCGAAGGTGCGGGCCTCGTAGGAGGCGGTGGCCACCACCCCCCGGGGCCCCAGTCCCCCCACGATGACCGGCTTGCCGGCCAGCTGTGGGTTGTCCAGCTGCTCCACGGACGCGAAGAACGCGTCCATGTCCAGATGAAGGATCCAGCGGGTCACGCCCCGATCCTACCCCTTGGGGGGAGCGGCCGCCAAGGCCTCACAGGTCAGCCAGCAACCCCACTCTTTGGTTGAACTCCTCGATCAGCCGGTCGATCTCCTCCGCCTGACGGTGGATCCTGTCCCACCAGTCAGGCCAGTCGTACCACTGGACCTCCAGTTCCTCTACGGATTTGCCCAGCTGCTCCACCCAAGTGAAGTACTTTAGGTTGTGGATGCGCTTTTTGTCCCAATAGGAGAGCTCCAGCATGTGGTCGGTGGTGATCCCCAACAGGAACGCGTGGTAGTCGATGGCCGCCTGCCGCTCATCGTACGGCCCGTACTTCTCCCTGAGTTCCTGGATCCGGGAGCCATAGAGCTCCATGGAGTCGGTGAACACGGTGAGGACCACGTCCCGGGAGGAGAGCTCGTAGTACTTGGCGAGCTTGATGGCCCCGATGAGGTTGGCGGCCGAGGAGATCCCCAGCCACGGCAGTTTTTCCACCAGCGCCTCCGGCACCCCCTGCTTAGCCAAGAACTCCTGGCCGGCCGGCTCGTTGAACAGCCGGATCAGCCGCATGGGGAACTCGTCGTCGATGGCCGCCACCAGGTCAGTGTTGCGCACGTTGTGGATCCAGGGGACGTGTTTGTCCCCGATCCCCTCGATGCGGTGGCCGCCGAACCCGTTGATGAGTAGGGTGGGGCACTCCCAGGCCTCTCCCACCCCGAGCACCGCCTGGGGGAACCGCTCCTTGATGTAGTCGGCGCAGCCCAAGGTTCCGGCGGAGCCGGAGGTGAGGAACAGGCCGGCCAGGCGTTGCCCTTCACCGAGCTCGGCCCCCAGGACCTCCTCCATGGCCGGGCCGGTCACAGCGTAGTGCCACAGGTGGTTCCCCGGCTCGTCGAACTGGTTAAAGATCATCACGTTGTCTCGTGTAGCCTCAAGCTCTTTACATTTCTGGAAAATCTCCCACACGTTGGACTCACAGCCCGGGGTGGCGATCACCTCCCCGGCCACTTTGGAGAGCCACTCGAACCGCTCGCGGGACATCTCCTCGGGCAGGATGGCGATGGACTCGCAAGCCAGGAGGTTGGCCACATATGCCCCGCCGCGGCAGTAGTTGCCGGTGGAGGGCCAGACGGCCTTGTGGAAGGTGGGGTCGAACTGGCCGGTGACCAGCCGAGGGGCCAGGCAGCCGTAGGTGGCCCCCACCTTGTGGGAGCCGGTGGGGAACCATTTTCCCACCAACGCGAGGATGCGGGCCGGGACCCCGGTCAGGGCCTCGGGGAACTCCAGGTAGTTGACCCCCCCATAGAGGCCCCCTTTTGGGAGGGGCTGGTTCTTCCAGGTGATGCGGAACAGGTTCAGCGGATGCAGGTCCCACAGGCCGACGTCCTTGAGCCGTTCCTTGATCTTTTGGGGCACGTGTTTTTCCGGGTCCCGCATTTGTTTGAAGGTGGGGAGGATGATGCCCCGCTGGCGGGCCCGGCGGGCGGTTCTCTCCAGCTGTTCCTGGTGCACCGTGAGGTCGATCACGTTTGCCTCCGTTTCGCTGGGCGGGCATCTGGGCTAGTTTTTCTCTTTACTATCGGGTTTTGCTGTATTTGCCCGCCAAAAGCAAAGCGATTATACTGTCTGACAGCATGACTACCAAGCCCCAGCAGCCGGAGTTGCGCCGGATCCGCCCCACTAAGCTGTCCACCGAGGTCGCTCGCCAGCTCCTGGAACTCATCCGCTCCGGCACCTTCCCGGTGGGCGCCCGGCTTCCGCCGGAGAAGGAACTGGCCGATCGCATGGGCGTATCCCGGGCCTCAGTGCGGGAAGCCCTGGCCGCCCTGGGGGCGGTGGGGCTGGTGGAATCCCACCCTGGCCGAGGCAACTTCGTGCGGAGCTTGCCGGCCAGCGCCGGGCTGGCCGAGCCCTTGATACTGCTTGAGTCCGAAGCAGCTATCCAGGAGATCATCGAGGCCAGGGCCGCCCTGGAACCCCAAGCCGCTGGCCTGGCTGCCCTGCATAGAAACCCCGAGGACTTGGAACGCCTGGAAACCGTGCACTCGGCCATGATACGCCACGCCCAAGAGGGCCACTTCGACCTCTACTTCGCCTACGACAAGGCGTTCCACCAGGCGTTGCTCCAGGCCACCCAAAATCGTCTGCTGGCCAGAGTCCTCTTGCCCCTGGTGGAAACCATGGACCAGCACGTCTACCGGGAGTTCACCAGTAACTTCTACCTCAAGAGCCCTCAGGCTTTCCGGCGCGTCCTCGCCATTCACTCCCAAATCCTCCGTGCAGTGGAGGAACAGGACGCAAAGAGGGCCTGTCGCCACATGAAGACCCATTGGCAACGGATGAAGCGGGTCTACGAAAGCTAGCTCAGCCTAACTCCAAGACAAGGAGGTCACCGACATGGGAAAGAAGACGGTGGTAGTGGCGCTGGGGGGGAACGCCATCCTCCAGCGGGGGCAGAAGGGCACCTTCGAAGAGCAGCTTGCAAACGTATACCACACCGCCCGGCAGCTGGCGGAAATGGTCCTCTCCGGCCAGTGGCGGATCGTGGTCACCCACGGGAACGGCCCCCAGGTGGGCAACATCCTCCTCCAGCAGGACGCCGCCAAGGAGGTGGTGCCCCCCATGCCCATGGACGCCTGCGGGGCCCAGTCCCAGGGCCTCATCGGCTACATGATCCAGCAGTCCCTCCGAAACATCCTCGCGGAAAAGGGCCGGAGCGATATCCCCATCGCCACCGTGGTCACCCAGGTGCTGGTGGACAAAGACGACCCCGCCTTCCAGAACCCCACGAAACCCGTGGGTCCCTTTTACTCGGAGGAGGAGGCGCGGAAGCTTCAGAGGGAGAAGGGCTGGCAGGTGGTGGAGGACGCCGGAAGGGGCTGGCGGCGGGTGGTCCCCTCCCCGGATCCCAAGGCCATCGTGGAGCGGGAGGCCATCAGAATGCTGGTGGAAAACCGGGCCATCGTGATTGCCTCCGGGGGCGGCGGCATCCCGGTGATCGAAGAAGCCGGGAAGCTCAAGGGGGTGGAGGCGGTGATCGACAAGGACCTCGCCGGGGAGCGGCTGGCCGAGGACGTTGGGGCCGACGTCTTTCTGATCTTGACCGATGTGGACAGGGTGAGGCTGAATTACGGAAAGCCGGACGAGCGGCCCATCGACCGGATGACCGCAGAAGAAGGGAAGAGGTACCTGGCCGAAGGACACTTCGCCAAGGGCTCCATGGAGCCCAAGGTCAAGGCGGCGATCCGGTTCGTGGAGGCCGGCGGCGAGCGGGCGGTGATCGCCTCGTTGGACCAGGCGGTGGCCGCGTTGGCCGGGGAGGCGGGCACCCAAGTAGTCCATGACGCGTGACCGGTGACGCGTGACGCGTTGCCCAGCACGAAAGAGAAAGGAGGAGGTATAAAGTGGCGAGCACAGACCTAAGGGGTAGGGACTTCATCACTTGGCTGGACTTCGACCGGGAGGACATCGAGACCATCCTGGATACGGCGTTCGACCTGAAGCGGAAGTGGATCCGGGGGGAACCCCACCACGTGCTCCAAGACAAGACCCTGTTCATGCTGTTTTACAACACCTCCCTCAGGACCCGGAACTCGTTTGAGGCCGGGATGACCCAGCTGGGGGGGCATGCCCACTTCCTCCAGCCCGGGGCGGTGTACACCCCAGCCCTGCCCGGGGAGGAGAAGGCCTACTCCACCGAGAGGATCGCCGACGTGGCCCGGGTGTTGGCGGAGATGGGGCACGGGATCGCCATCCGCATCTACGGCAAGCCCACCGGCTGGGTGTACGGGAAAGGGAACCTGATCGTCAGGGAGTTCGCCCGCTGGTCCCGGATACCGGTGATCAACATGGAGGACGACAAATACCACCCCTGCCAGGCCCTGGCCGACGTGATGACCATGATGGAAAAACTGGGCGACCTTAAGGGCAAGAAATTCGTGATGTCCTGGGCCTACTCGGGCTCGGTGGAAAAGCCCCTGGCGGTGCCCCAGTCGGCCATCATCGGGGCCTCCTACTTCGGGATGGACATCACCTTGGCCCACCCCAAGGGCCAGGACCTGGACCCGGAGGTCCTCTCGGCGGTGGAGAAGAACGCCAAGCGGTACGGGGGTTCGTTCCAGATCGTCCACGACATGGACGAGGCGTTCAAGGACGCGGACGTGGTGTACCCCAAGTCCTGGACCGTGCAGCCTACCGACGGGAAAACCCCCATGGACCCGGAGAAGGCCAAGGCCATCTTCGAGGCCAACAAGCACTGGATCACCACCAAGGAGAAGATGGAGCTCACCAACGACGCCCTTTACATGCACTGTCTCCCGGCCGACCGGGGCATGGAGGTCACCGACGAAGTCATCGACGGGCCCAACTCGGTGATCATCGAGGAGGCGGCCAACCGCCTGCACGCCCAAAAGGGCCTTTTGGCCCTGCTACTGTAACGGGTGACGCGTAACGCGTGACGGGTAAGGGGCGATCTTTCCAAGTCGGTCACGCGTAACCCGTTACGCGTCACTGAGCAAAGGAGGGAGCTATGAGCTGGTTCGACCTTAAGGGAAGGGACCTGATCTCGGAACTTGACTGGAGCAAGGAGGAGTACGACATCGCCATCAAGCTGACCGACCACCTGAAGAGCATGTATTACTCCGGTCAGCCCCACCCCTACCTCCAGTACAAGACGTTCGCCATGATGTTCTTCGCCGGCTCCACCCGGACCCGCATGTCCTTCGAGACGGCCATGACCCAGCTGGGGGGGCACTCCCAGTTCATCCACCCCAAGACCCTGCGCCTGTCGTTGGAGGACAAGCCCGGGGCCGGGGAGACCATCAAGGACACGGCCAAGGCCATGTCCCGGTTCTGTGACGGGATCGGGATCCGGCTCCTGGACGACGCCATCGATTACTACGGCCACGGGGATGCGGTGATCCGCAAGTTCGCAGAACACGCCGACGTCCCGGTGATCAACATGGCCTCGGACATCAATCACCCCTGCCAGTCGCTCACCGACATCTACACCATCATGGAGAAGATCGGGGAGCCCCGGGGCAAGAAGATCGTGATCACCTGGGCCTACTCCCCTTGGATTCGGGGCCGGTGTTCGGTACAGGGGACGGCACTGATCGCTGCCATGTACGGGATGGAGGTGGTGATCGCCCATCCCCCCGAGTACGACCTGGACCCCAACGTCATGAACCAGTGCCGGGAGCTCGCAAGAAGGTCCGGCGGCTCGTTTGAGATCGTAAACGACATGGACAAGGCCTTGGACGGGGCGACCATCGTGTTCCCCCGTAACTGGTTCACCGGGCGCCGCTACGAGATCGGCAAAGAGGAGGAGCTCAAGATCGCCCAGAAGTACACGGACTGGCGCTACACCGCGGAGCGGCAGAAGCGGCTGGGGAACCCGGGATATCTCCTCCACTGCATGCCCGTGGATCGGGGGAACGAGGTGGATCCGGAGGTGTGCGACAACGAGCTCTCCTGGATCTACGACCAGGCGGAGAACCGCCTCCACACCCAGAAGGCGATCCTCACCCTCACCTTGGGCGGCCGGCTGTAACAAGGGGTGGAAATGAACCAGGGAGGCGGGGCTTCCTGGCCCCGCCTCCCTCTTTTTGTTTCGCAATGGGGACCGGGTTGCTCTGGGCGGGGGAGCCTGAAAGGGGCTCTGAGCTGAGTAGAATCTCAACTATAGGATTCGCTCTCAAAAAACTTTCCGGTGGTGATCAGGAGATGACTGCGGTGATATCGCTGCTGATAATCCTCAGCTTGTCGCTGCTCATCACCCGGGTGGCCACAGTGGCTTTGACCCTGACCGGGCTTTCCCGAGAGTCGGCTCAGTTCCAGGCCCGCTCCGCCTTCACCGGGGTGGGGTTCACCACCAGTGAATCGGAGCAGGTGGTGAGTCACCCTGTGCGCCGGCGCATCGTGCTCTTGCTGATGGTGCTGGGCAACGCCGGGGTGGTCACCGCACTGGCCTCATTGGTGTTGTCTTTCGCCAACCTGGAGGGGAAGGTGTGGTGGCCTCGGCTGGTGGCCTTGGGAGGTGGGGTGGCCTTCCTGTGGTGGGTAGCCCACAGTCGCTGGGTAGACCGCTGGCTGTCTGGGGTCATCCGCTGGGCGCTGGCCCGCTGGACCCATCTGGATGTGCGGGACTATGCGGCGCTGTTGAACTTGGCTCAGGGCTACCGGGTGGCGGAGCTGCACATCCGGCCGGGGGACTGGCTGGCCGGCCGCCGCCTGGCCGACATCCGACTCCGGGATGAAGGGGTGTTGGTGCTGGGGATCCAGCGGGCGGACGGCACTTACATCGGGGCACCGCGGGGGCACACCCAGATCCGTCCCGGAGATCGCCTGATCGTCTATGGGCGGGCTTCCCTGTTGGCGGAACTGGATCAACGCTGTTCCGGGGAGCAGGGGGACCAGGCCCACACCCGGGCGGTGGAGGCCCAGCGTCGCATCCTGGCCCAGGAAGAGGGCTATTGAGGGGGTCTCCCGGTGCGGCTGAACAAGTTCCTCCAGGCGGCCGGGGTGGCCTCCCGGCGCAAAGCAGACCAGCTCATCCATGCCGGTCGGGTGCAGGTGAACGGCAGGCCGGTCACCGAGCCCTGGCACCAGGTGGACCCCGCAGGGGACCGGGTGGAGCTGGACGGGGAAGTGCTGCGGCTTCCCGGGAGGCACCATTACTTGAAGCTGTACAAGCCCCGGGGGGTGACCAGCACCCTGGCCGACCCCCACGCGGCTCGTACCCTGGCCGAGTTCGTGCCCCCCGGGAAGCGACTGTTCCCGGTGGGACGCCTGGATCGGGACTCAGAGGGCTTGGTGATCCTGACCGACGACGGGGAGTTGGCCTACTTCCTCACCCATCCCCGGTTCGGGGTGGAAAAACGCTATCTGGTGGAGCTGGATCGGCCCCTGGCGAGGCGGGACCTGGCCCGCCTGCGGAGGGGACTCCCCCTCGAGGACGGCCCGTTCCGCCCCGAAGGCCTGCGGGTCAGTGGAACCCACGTTCAGTTGTCCTTGCGGGAGGGGAGGAAACGGGAGATCCGGCGGGGTTTCTCTGCCCTGGGCTACCGGGTGGTGAGGCTGGTTCGCCAGGCCATCGGCCCGGTGCAGCTGGGCGGGCTGCGCCCGGGGGAGGCAAAGCCCCTCTCGCCCCGGGAGAGGGAGCGCCTGTTGGGGCTAGTGCGGAAGTTGAAGGGCGATTGGGTTAAACTCCATTTCTCATGATCGAGGCTCGTGGCCTGGGGCGGACGTTCGCCGGCACGGTGGCGGTGGAGGACCTCCACCTCACGGTGAGGGAGGGGGAGGTGGTGGGGCTCCTGGGGCCCAACGGGGCGGGGAAGACCACCACCGTGCGCATGCTGTCTTGCCTCCTCGCTCCCACCTCCGGAGGGGCGGTGGTGGCC
>DFNF01000034.1:18919-19166 GCA_002375935.1 Acetothermia bacterium UBA3574 | reverse complement strand
CTGCCGGTGGACATCACCTTCGTGGACGCAGACGACCGGGTGCGCTACTTCAACCAGGCCGCCGACCGGATCTTCGTGCGTTCCAAGGCGGTGTTGGGCCGCACTGTCCAGAACTGCCACCCCCAGAAAAGCGTCCACGTGGTGAACAAGATCCTGGCCGACTTCCGGGCCCGGAGGCGAGACCGGGCCGAGTTCTGGATCCGCATGGGAGAGAAATTGGTGCTCATCCGCTACTTCCCCGTGTGGG
>DFNF01000034.1:0-18604 GCA_002375935.1 Acetothermia bacterium UBA3574 | reverse complement strand
CATCCGCTACTTCCCCGTGTGGGGGAAGGACGGGCGTTACCTGGGGACCCTGGAGGTGACCCAGGACATCGCCCCCTGGCAGGGGATCCAGGGGGAAAAGCGGCTGCTCGACCAGGAGGGATGACTTGAAATGGAAGCGAGGCTTTTCCAGCCGCTGCCGGAGTTGACCCTGGGGGGTAGGGAGGGAGAGCCTGTCCCCCTGTCCAGCTTCCAGGGCAAGTACCTGGTGCTCTATTTCTATCCCAAGGCCAACACCCCGGGCTGCATCCAAGAGGCGGAGGAGTTTTCGCAGTTGCTCCCTGAGTTCGAGCGCCTGGACGCGAGGGTGGTGGGGGTATCCCGGGATTCTCCCCAAGTACAGGCCCGGTTTGTGGAGCGGCGGGGGCTGGGGGTCACCATGCTGTCCGACCCCGCCGGGGAAGCTCACCGGGCCTTCGGGGTGTTGAAGCCAGGGGGCGGGGCCCAGCGGGCCACCTTCCTCATCGACCGGGTGGGGGTGATGCGGTGGCGGTGGCCTAAGGTGCGGGTGTCCGGCCACGCCCAGGAGGTGCTCGCCCACCTGGAGGCCCTGTACCTGGCCGACCAGCTGGTCAACCCGTTTATCCAGGCCCGCCGGGCCAAGCGCGCCCTCTCCTCCCGGCTCGTGCCGCGGGAGCTGGTGGACCGCCTGGTGGAGGCCGCCCACCTGGCCCCCTCCTGCTTCAACAACCAGCCCTGGCGGCTGGTGGTGGCCGCCGGAGAGACGTTGGCGCGGGTGAAGGAGGCCCTGTCCAGCGGGAACTATTGGGCAAAGCCGACCCCGGTAATCATCGCCGTGACCTCGCATCGGGACCTGGATTGCAAGCTGAGCGACAACCGCGATTACTTCCTGTTCGGTTGCGGCATGGCTGTGGGGAACCTGATGATCCAGGCTACCCAGCTGGGGCTGATCGCCCATCCCATCGCCGGCTACAGCCCCCAGCGGGTGAAAGAGGCCCTGGGGATACCAGCCGATTACGTGCTCATCACCCTGGTGGTAGTGGGCTGGCCGGGTGATCCGGCGGGCCTGTCAGACAAGCACCGCAAGCTAGAACTCTCCCCCCGGGCTAGGAAGCCCCTGGCTGAGGTGGTGTTCTGGGAGCGATTCGGCCGGGGGATGCAGGCGGAGTGAAAGGAGAGAGGATGGCAAACGAGGTTCTGAAGGCAATACGGGAACGCCGGAGCGTGCTTCGCTTCGCAGAGGAGCCGGTTCCGGAAGACAAGCTGGAGCTGATTTTGGAAGCTGGCCGCTGGGCCCCTTCTTATGCCAACTCCCAGCCCTGGAAGTTCATCGTGGTGCGGGACCCGGAGAAGAAGCGGAAGTTGGGGGAGTTGGTGGAGAGGATCGTCCTGGGGAGTCGGGGCAGGGTGGCGGTTTCCGGGCGCGGGTTGGGAGACCCCCCCTTGGTGATCGTGGTGGTGGTGGACCCTCTGCGGGATCCCCGTCACTTCCTGGAGGCGGGGGCAGTGGCCACCCAGAACATGGCCCTGGCCGCCCACTCCCTGGGCCTGGCTTCCTACTGGGCCGGGGTGTATGAGCTCGGGGGAGGCCGGCATTCGGTGGAACGCCAGGTGAAGAAGATACTTGCCATCCCCAGGGAGCTGAGGGTGGTGGCCCTGCTTCCCATCGGCGTCCCAGCTTACCAAGCCGATTCGGAACGGGTGGAGCTTGCCAGCCTGGTGGCCCAGGATCAGTACCCAGAAAAGGCCTAACCCGAGGCGAAACCTGGCCAGAAAGCCGGGTGTAATTTAGAATGCTGTCAGCTCGAACACTAGCCCGGCGAGGAGGGATGCGCATGTGGAAGACGAACTGGTCGGTGTGCTTAGGAATAGTTGGCTTGGGTTTGGTGGTCTGGGCCGGTCCGCAGCTCCAGGTGGACCCCCAGGTATACGACTTCGGGTCGGTATATGAGGGCTATTTGGTGGAGGCCAGTTTCACCCTCACCAACGTGGGGGACGAGCCGTTGACATTCAGCCGCCAGCCCGGCACCTCCTGTGGCTGCACCAGCGCGCCGTTGCCCAAGCTGGAGCTGGCTCCAGGGGAGTCCATGCAACTCGTAGCCTATTTCGACTCCACCGGGTTCGGGGGGCGGGACATCCACAAGTACGTGTACGTTTACACCTCGGATCCCAGGAAGCCGGCCGTCACCTTGCTCATCCAGGGACATGTGGTGAGGTCCGCCCTGCACGAGGAGGGGGCCCCCCGGCTCTACCGCAGCTTCCGGGTGCTGATCGACCTGCGGACTCCCCAAGAATACGAGCAGGTCCATCTGCTGGGGGCAATCAACCTCGCCCCGGAGGAAGTGGAGGGGTGGTTGAGCCAGCTGCCTCCCTGGACTCAGGTGGTGGTATACGACGCCACTGGGACCCAAGCCGGGCAGTTGGCCAGCGAGCTTCACCGGCGTGGGTTCCGGGGGGTGCAGGCCATCGCCGGGGGATTGGCCGGCTGGTGGCGCGCGTTGGGGGATCACTACCTGGTCTGGCAACCCGGGGCAGAGCACGTCCCTCCTCCAGGGGCCCCGGCCGAGCCCACCGATGACTACCTGTTCATCGACCCACAAGACGTAGCCGAAACCTACTTGGTAGTGCTTGACCTCCGCCCGCCGGAGGAATTCGCCCAGGGGCATTTGCCCGGCTCCGTTAACCTGGAGCCCAGCCAGCTGGCCCAATGGGCCGCTTCCCTTCCCCCCATAAGCCCGGGAGGACGGCTCTACATCTGGTGCATCGATGGAGATGGGACCGTAGCCTGCCAGGCCGCCCAGTGGCTGTGGGCGAACGGGTACCCATTCGCCCGCTGTGTGGTGGGGGGGTTGGGCCAGTGGCAGGCCCGTTATCAAAACACCCTTTTGATCCCCTCCCCAGCTGATTGAGCGGGGCCACAGCCTTGTTCCACCGACCCCTGGGGCATCGTCTACCCCGGGCGGGAGGAGGGTGATCCCCGCTAACTGAAAAAGGAGGCACGGTGAACCGACGCGGTTGGCTCTGGCTGACGCTGGCCTTGGGGCTGGCCACGCTGCCGGCTTTCTCCACCGAGATAGTGTTTTTCTACGAGGTGGGTTGCCCCCACTGCGCCCGGGTTCAGGAGCTATTGGATCGGTTGGCCGGCGAACTCCCGGAATTGGTGGTGCGCAAGTACGAGATCCGGGAGCTGGGGGCGTTTGTGCTGTTGGAGAGGTTGCTTTCCGAGTATGGGGCGGAGCGCGGCCCGGTGCCCATCCTGTTCGTGGGGGACGTGGCGTTGGTGGGCGATACCTTTTACGGGCTGGGCCCTCAGCCGGAGGTGTTGCCGGGGCGGGCCGGGGAGCTGACCTTGGAGCGGGTGATCCGGGAGGCGGTGGCCACTGGTGCCCCTTCTCCCCTGGAGAAGATCCCTCAGACTGCCACCGAGGTGGTGTTCGCCCGGGGGCCAGGAGACCAGGAGCTGGAAACCCTGGTGTTGGAGTGGGCGGTCCAATACCCAGAAGTGGGGGTGCGGGAGCTTTTCCCCACCGAGCCGGCCGACGAAAGGCGCTTTTCCCAACTTCTCAAGCAGTACCGGGTGAAGGGAGAGCCGCCCGCCTTGTTCGTGGGGGATGCGGTCCTGATCGGTGGGGAGCTGCACATCGCCGGGCAGGCTCCCTTGTCTTGGCCTAGCTCGGAGGCCCGGACGGCGTTGGAAGCCGAACTCACCCGGGCCATTGAGGAAAAGGCCCTCTCCCCCTTGGCCCGAGTGGAGCTATTGGAGCAGCTCACCATCCCAGCGGTGGTGCTGGCCGCTGCCGCCGACTCGGTCAACCCCTGCACCTTCGCCGTATTGGTATTGCTTCTGGGCACCCTGATCGTGGCCGGCCGCCGGGGGAAGATGCTGGCCGTGGGAGCATCGTTCATCTCCGCCATCTACATCACCTACTTTCTCATGGGCTTGGGCATCTTCACCGCCATCCAAACTGCCGGGGTACAGCGCCCCTTCATCCTGGCCGTCTCGTCCCTGGCCATCCTTTTGGGGTTGTGGAACATGAAGGACTATTTCGCCTACGGCAAGTGGTTCACCATCGAGGTCCCCCAAAGGTGGCGTCCCGTGGTGAAAAAACTCACCAGCTCTGCAGTCACCGTGCCGGGGGCGTTCGCCGTGGGGGTGCTGGACTCGTTCTTCCTTTTGCCCTGTTCCTCCGGCCCCTACATCGCCATCTTGGCCCTGCTCTCTGCCGCCACCACCCGGGGCACGGCCCTCCTGTACCTCCTCTTTTACAACCTGATCTTCGTGCTGCCGCTGGTGATCATCACGTTGGCCATCAACTTCGGGTTCACCACCACTGCCCGGGCGGAGCGGTGGCGCTCGGCCCGGCTGGGCAAGCTGCACCTGGTGGCCGGGGCGGTGATGTTCGCCCTGGGGGTGGGGATGATCGTGGCCTTGCAGCTGGGTTACCTGTGAGCCTGAGGCGCTGCTGAACGACCAGCGGGCTCAAGCGACCAATCCCTGCTGAGGCAAGGGATGTGGCCCGCTGTCTCCTCCGAAGTTCCGCCCCTCGTCCACACCTCCTCCATCTGGCCTCGCTAAGGTGGGATTGAGGAGGAGAGATGAGCCTGAAAAGAACTTTGCTGATCGGAGTGTTGGGGCTGGGGGTCCTCTCCCTCGCTGGGTTCACCTATTCCCGCTGGGGGATGGGGGCTCCGGGCGGTTGCTTCCCTTGGGGGGGCGGTCCCCAGCTGATGAGGGTGGGAACCCCCGCGGAGGCAAGGGAGGCAGTGGAGGCCTATCTGGCCCCATACCCCGAGCTGAGGGTGGCCGAGGTCATGGAGTTCTCCAATCACTTCTACGCTGAGGTGGAGGAGAAGGAAACGGGGATCGGGGCCATGGAGCTTTTGGTGTGGCGGGACGGGCGGGTGACCCCCGAGCCGGGCCCCAACATGATGTGGAATCAGAAGTACGGCCACCGGGGAATGATGGGAGGTGGGATGATGGGTTTCCAACCTTGGGGCGCTGTTTCCCCAGCTCAAATGCCGATTCGCCCGGAAAAGGCCCGGGAGATCGCCCGCCAATACCTGGTGGGGGTCATGCCCGGGGCGGAAGCCGGTGAACCAGAACCATTCTACGGCTACTACACCCTCCACGTGCTGCGAAGTGGGAAGATCATCGGGATGCTATCGGTAAACGGTTACTCCGGCGCCGTGTGGTATCACTCCTGGCATGGCGAGTTCCTGGGGATGGAGGAGGGGCACGATGAGTAGGGTTCTGAGCAAAAGTTACGCCATGGAGGTGGTGTTGCCCCTGCCGTTTGAGAGGGCGCTGGCCAAAGTTAAGGCAGCCCTCAAAACCCAGGGATTCGGCACCCTCACAGAAGTGGACGTACAGGCAACCCTCAAGGAGAAGCTAGGGCTTGAATTTCGTCCCTACGCCATTCTGGGCGCCTGTAACCCTGCCCTCTCCAGCCGGGCCTTGGCCGCGGAGCTGGAAGCAGGGCTTGTCCTCCCCTGTAACGTGGTGGTGTACGAAGAGGGGGACAGTACCAGGGTGTTGATCGCCGACCCGGTGACCATGATGGCCCCGCTGGAGAGACCAGCTCTCGACGAGGTAGCCCGGGAGGCCAAAGTGCGCCTGCAAAGTGCGCTCGCTGAGCTCACCGGCTGACTGGAATTTCCAAGTTGTCTCTCTGGCGGGGAAAGGGGCGCGGTGTAGCTCTGCTTCCAAGCCACCCCCTGTTCCCCGGGGAGAGCTGGGTTTGTCTTCGCATAGACCAGGTGCTAGGCTCACTGGGGCCTGACGAATCTTAGGGAGCTGGAGGAGGGAATATGTGGGGTTATGGAATGCACGGAGGTTGGATGGCCCTGTGGGGCCTACTGGGCTTGTTCGTGTTGGGCACGGTGATCTACATCGCCGTCCGCTTGGCCCTGGGAAGCCACCGTCACGATCACGACCCGGAGGACCGCAACGGCTCCGGCCACTGCTGCTGAGGGGGACGGATGGCGGTCAGGGACCCGGTGTGCGGCATGGAGCTCGAGGCGTCTGCGGCCGCCGAGACCCGGGAGTTCGGGGGGAGGACCTTCTACTTCTGCTCCGCATCGTGTGCGGAAAGGTTCGATGGGGAACCGGAGGTATACGCCGGATCCCCGGGGAGAGGCCCGGGGCATGGTGCCCACAGCGGACACGTAGGTCACGGGGAGCAGGGGGGCCACGCCGCCCATGAGGGCCATGGTGGCATGGCCCACGGTGAACACAAAGGCCACGGTGGGCACGGGCATCGCAATCACCATGCCCATCACGCCCGGATGGTGGCCGAGTTCCGTCGCCGGTTCTGGGTCTCTCTCGCGCTCACCGTACCCATACTGCTGCTTTCCCCCCTGATCCAGAGGCTCCTTGGGCTCCCCGGGGCGCTCTCCTTCCCGGGCTCGAGCTATCTTCAATTGGTCCTGGCCTCGGCGGTCTACTTCTACGGGGGCTGGCCGTTCCTGAAGGGGCTGCGGGAGGAACTCGGGAGGCAGCAGCCGGGGATGATGACCCTCATCGCCCTGGCGATCTCGGTGGCCTACGTCTACTCCGCCGCGGTGGGGTTGGGCCTGCGGGGGCAGGTCTTCTTCTGGGAGCTGGCGACCTTGATCGACGTGATGCTCCTGGGGCACTGGATCGAGATGCGTTCGGTGATGGGGGCCTCGAAGGCGTTGGAGGAACTGGCCCGCCTCATGCCCTCCACCGCCCACCGCCTGGCGGACGGAACGGTAGAAGAGGTTCCCATCGAGGCCCTGAAACCGGGCGACCGGGTCCTGGTGAAGCCCGGGGAGAAGATCCCGGTGGACGGCGTGGTAGCAGAGGGCCGCACCACGGTGAACGAATCCATGCTCACCGGGGAATCCCGCCCGGTGGAGAAGGGGGTGGGGGACGAGGTCATCGGTGGGGCGATAAACGGGGAGTCGGCCATCACCGTGGAGGTCAAGCGCATCGGGGACGAGACGTACCTCGCCCAGGTGATCGAGCTCGTGAGAAAGGCCCAGGAGGCCCGCTCCAGGACCCAGGACCTGGCGAGCCGGGCAGCCCTCTGGCTCACCCTGATTGCCATCGGCGGGGGGACGGCCACCCTACTGGGGTGGCTGGCGGCGGGGCAGAACTTCAACTTCGCCCTCACCCGCATGGTCACGGTGATGGTGATCACCTGCCCCCATGCGTTGGGCCTTGCCATCCCCCTGGTGGTCTCGGTATCCACCGCCATCGCCGCCCGGAGGGGCTTTTTGATCCGGGACCGGACCGCGTTCGAGCGCGCCCGGGGTCTCCAGGCGGTGGTGTTCGACAAGACCGGGACCCTGACCCTGGGACAGTTCGGGGTCACCGACGTCGTGGCCCTCTCCGACCTCCCCGAGGGTGAGGTGCTGCGGCTGGCCGCGGCGGTGGAGTCCCGCTCCGAGCACCCCATCGCCGCGGGGATCGTGGCCGCCGCCCGGGACCGGGGGATCGCGATCCCCGAGCCCCGGGACGTCAGGGCCATCCCCGGCCGGGGGGTGGAGGGGAGGCTTGACGGGATGGAGATCCAGGTGGTGAGCCCGAGCTACTTGGCCGAACAGGGCCGTGTCCCCACGGACGAAAGGGTGAAGAAGCTCGCGGTCCAAGGGAAAACGGTGGTCTACCTCCTGGTGGACGGGGTTCCGGCGGGGGCCATCGCCCTGGCGGACATGATCCGGCCCGAATCCCGGGAGGCGGTGGATCGGCTCAAGGCCATGGGCATCAAGGTGCTCATGCTCACCGGCGACGCCGGTGAGGTGGCCGAGTGGGTGGCCGGGGAGTTGGGCCTCGACGACTACTTCGCCGGGGTCCTTCCCCATCAGAAGGCGGAAGTGATCCGGAAGGTGAAGGCCCAAGGGCTCACCGTGGCCATGGTGGGCGACGGGGTGAACGACGCCCCGGCGCTGGTGGAGGCGGACGTGGGGATCGCCATCGGCGCCGGGACCGACGTGGCCATCGAGTCGGCGGACATGGTGCTGGTACGGAACGACCCGCGGGACGTGGCCGCGATGATCGCGCTCGCCCGGGCCACCTACGGGAAGATGGTACAGAATCTGGGGTGGGCCACGGGCTACAACTCCTTCGCCATCCCCATGGCCGCCGGGGCGATGTACCCGGTGGGGGTGGTGCTCTCGCCGGCGCTGGGGGCGGCGCTCATGGCCCTGTCCACGGTGATCGTGGCCATCAACGCCCGCCTGCTCAAAAGTTGAGGGGCTGTGGACACCTTTGATCTCGCGGTTCTGGGGAGTGGGGCGGCGGCGTTCTCCGCCGCCCTGAAGGCCTCGGAGCTGGGGGCCAAAGTGGCCCAGTCCTTCACGCGGGACATCTCCCGCCTGAGCTGCTGCGCGGAGTGACCGGAGGAACCCGGTTCGGCTGGGATCTTGGGCGTTCTTCCTGAACGTCTCCTCCGAACCTCCATCCCCGCTCCACGGGCCCTCCACCCGGGAAGAGTAGAATAATTTTCAGAAACGTTCTTGGCAAGAGCCGGGGACGACGAACCGAGGAGGCTTCAAATGCAGAAACTATGGTACCTGGCAGTGGCCGGCGCACTGGCGGCCGGAATCTTCTTCCTGGCGGGGTTCGACGACCCCCGCGGCCGAGATTGGTCCCTCATGGCCCAGAACGCCCTCATCATCGGGGGCTACGGCGACAACTTCGCCTACTCCGGGGAGAACGTCCGGCCCCTCATGGGCACCGCCGTCCTCCGGGCCGACTCCGCCTTGGACGCCGGGGAACTGGTGGCCACCCTGCGCACCACCCCGGAAAGCGGCCCCATCCGCATGGGGAAGGATGTCTACCTGGAGGGCGAAATAAGGCTCGTCATGAGGACCTTCATCGAGGAGGCCCCGTTCATGGACGGCGGGATCGCCGAGTTCCTCTGGATCCACGGCGACACCGGCCAGGGCCCGCCGGTGATGCCCCGGCAGTTCGCGTTCCTGGCCGGCTGGGGCACCCTGGACATCTACCTCAACGGCGAGCTCCTCTACCAAGACCTGGACGGTCACTTCATGTACACCGAGCAGGCAAGGAGAGGGCCGGAGGCCGGTTATGCCGTGGCCCGGGAGGACGGCACCATCTACAACCCCATGCTCCCGGACAAGACCCGGTTCACCGACCCGACGAACGGGGAACTCCACATCGTGGCCCACTCCACCGTGACCGATCCAGATAACTTCCCTCCCCACTCGTTGTGGATCCACCTCAACTTCGCCGACGTGTTCGTGCAGGCCGCCCCGGTGGCTACGGTGAGCACCGTGGCACCGTAAAACCAATGGTCGGGGACCGCCCTGCAGGGGCGGTCCCCGACCTCAATCCGGGCCGAAAGAAGGCCCTTGAAAAGGAGGCAGCCATGCTGATGCGTGTGAGAGCGCTGTCGCTGTTGTTAGTTGTTCTGGCTGGTGTGATCGGAGCATCCCAAACTGCGCCCCCGGGCGGCTCCCCCCCTGCGGTCACGCTCCAGTTCGGCCCCTCTTCTGACCAGCTCCTGGAGGGGCTGGCCCGGGAGCTGAGCGAGGAATTCCGGGAACGGGCCCGGGAGCTGAGAGTCCGGCTTCCCGAGGGAACTCCCATCCCCGGGTTCGCCCTGGGGATCTTCCCCGATGGCAGCGCGGTGGCAGCCGTGCCCAGCGCGGAGCTGGTGGGGCTCAGTTCCCGGCCGCGGGGGGAGCTCCTCCTGGGGATGCTGTACCTCTCACCTCCCGCCGGGGCGGCCTTGCCGCGAGGCTTTTACAAGCTCGTCCTGGCCGGGGATGGGAGGAGAGTCCTTCTCGTCGGTGGTTCCCCCGGTGACGGCCAAGTGAGAACACTTCCGGCCCAGATCGAACCGAGCCGGGTGGACGCCAGCCTTTCCCCCTCGTTGACCCCCAGCTGGGAGATCTCCCCAGGAACCTCCGCCGGGGGGGCACAGCGGGCCAAGGTCAAGGTGTCTGTCCGGCTGGACAAGATCGTGATCACCATTGAGGTAGAGTGGTGAGCTGGGTGCCCCCGGCGGGGGTAGGTGTCCGCCGGGGGTTGATTTTTTGTCCCGGCCCGGGTAAGATGGAAATGCAAATAACTATCAATTAAGGAGGAGGCATGGTCAGAATCGGTGACAGAATCCCGGACCTCACCCTACAGGCCTTCCACCAGGGGGAAATCAAGCAGCTAAAACTCTCCGACTTCAAAGGGAAATGGCTCGTGATCGCCTTCTACCCCGCCGACTTCACCTTCGTCTGCCCCACCGAACTCGAGGAACTCGCCGATCACTACCAGGAGTTCCGAGAGCTCGGGGCCGAAGTCGTATCAGTGAGCACCGACACCGCCTACGTCCACAAGGCCTGGCACGATACCTCCCCGGCCATCAAGAAGATTCGCTTCCCCATGGCCGCCGATCCCGCCGGGGTGGCCTGTCGCGCCTTCGGCACCTACCTCCCCGCCGAAGGGGTGTCGCTGCGGGCCACCTTCATCGTGGACCCAGAGGGGGTGCTGCGGGCTATGGAGATCCACGACAACTCCATCGGCCGCTCCGCGGCAGAGATCATCCGCAAGCTCCAGGCCGCCAAATACGTGTCCGAACACCCAGGCGAGGTTTGCCCCGCCTCTTGGGAGCCGGGCAAGGAGACCCTAAAGCCGTCCCTGGACTTGGTGGGCAAGCTGTGAGGGGGTGCCTCGGCGGGGCCACCCCGCAGCCGGAAAAGGAGGTAGTATGAAAGTGTTTCTGGCGTTCACGGCGGTGCTCGTGCTGGGATACATGTCCCTGGGGGGCGGTTTTGCCGAGCGGGCTGAGGCCCGCTTCGGGGCCCTGGCCGCAGGGGACCTGGGGGCCCTCGTCGGGGCATACGCCCCGGGGGCCGAAGCCTTCTTCCTCGGCACGCCCCGGGCCGGGTTCCTGGCCGGTGAGGAGATCCCCTCCGCCTGGGAGGCCCTCCTGAGGGCGCTCCCCCCGGTGGAGCCCGGGGTGGTGGCGCTCCTCGAGATGCCAGGGGCAAGCACCGTGGTCGCCGCCCTCTCCCTGGGGGACGGGCTCCGGGCCATCTGGGCCCTGGCCTTCGACCCCGAAGGGAGGGTCGTCGGGGAGGACCTCCTCGTCTACGGGCTCCCCGGGCTCCCCCAGCCCCCGTACCCCGACGGGGTGATCGCCGCCGGAGAGTACCCCCACAGGGTCGAGGCGGCCGGGGTGGAGTTCTCCTTCCGCAACGGGACCCTGCTCCTCTTCGGGGCCCTGCGGTCCCCGGGGACCGGCTGGGTGGCGGTGGGATTCGACCCCGAACAGCGGATGCGGGGGGCGAACATCATCTTCGCCTGGGTGGACGGAGGCGGGGCCACGGTGGAGGACCACTACGGCAGCGGGCCCACGAGCCATGGGAAGGACGAACACCCCCACGTCTTCCTGGCCGCGGGGGCGGAAGCCAAGGGGGAAACCACGGTGGAGTTCGTGATCCCGCTCGCCTCCGGGGATCCGGAGGACAAGGACCTCCAGCGGAAAAGGTCCTACACCGTGATCCTCGCCTACCACCGGAGCCACGACGGGTTCCGGCGCCACACGGCCCGGGGCCGGGCGGAGATCATCCTGGATTAGGCCATGGGGGCCATAGCCCGGGCGGCATACGTTCAGATCCTCGGGTTCCCGGTGATCTTCTGGCTGGGGATCCTCACCTACGCCTCCCTCGCCGCCACGGTGGGCGCCATGGCCCTCGGCAGGCGGAGCCCCCGGAGGTTCAAGTGGCACCGGTACCTGGGGAGGATCACCACCCTCCTCGCCACCGTCCACGCCCTCTTCGGGATCTCCGCCTATCTCGCCTGAAAGAAAAGGAGGAGACATGTTGAAGGTAGGGGATCGGGCGCCGGATTTCCGGCTCCCGGATACGGAACTCGTGCTCCGTTCCCCCGGGGATTTCCGGGGGAAGAAGCTGGTTTTGGCCTTCTATCCCGGGGCGTTCACCTCCGTCTGCCAAAAGGAGCTGTGCAGCTTCCGGGACATGCTGGGGCGGCTCGAGGCCCTGGAGGCCCAGGTGGTGGGGGTCAGCGTGGACTCCCCCTTCGCCAACCGGGCCTTCGCCGCCGCCAACCGCCTCACCTTCCCCCTCCTCTCCGACTTCGGTGGAGCGGTGGCGCGGGAATACGGCGGCGTCCACGAGGACTTCCTGGGCATCCCCGGCTACACCGTGGCCAAGCGGGCCGTGTTCGTCCTCGATCCCGAAGGGGTGGTGCGCTACGCCTGGGTATCCGAGGACCCCGGGGTCGAGCCCCCCTACGGGGAGATCGAGGAGGCCTTGGGGGGGATTTAGTCCTCGGCGGACCCGGTGTGCTAATATGGCCTTCGAAAGGAGGGACGGATGAAGGGGAACGAGAAGCTCATCCGGGAGCTCAACAACCGGCTGCGGGAGGAGCTCACCGCCATCAACCAGTACTTCGTCCACGCCGAGGAGTGCGAGAACTGGGGCTACAAGCGCCTGGCCGAGGCCATAAAGGCCCGGGCCATCACCGAGATGCGCCACGCCGAGGCCCTCATCGAACGGGTCCTCTTTCTGGAGGGGAAGCCCATCGTGTCCGAGCTCGACCCCGTCCACATCGGCGAGGACGTCAGGGCCATCCACGAGAACGACCTCCAGAGCGAATACGCCGCCGACCGGGCCTACAACGAGACCATCAAGCTCGCCCAGGAGGTGGGGGACAACGCCACCAAGGTCCTCCTGGAGTCGATCCTCAAGGACGAGGAGGAGCACATCGACTGGCTTGAGGCCCAGCTCGACCAGATAAAGCAGATGGGCCTGGAGAACTACCTCACCGAGCAGATCGAGGAGGGGTAGTGGAGCTGGTGGTGCGGATCGCCGGTGCCGCGGGCCAGGGGGTGCAGACCCTGGGGGAGCTCCTCTCCCGGGCCCTCTTCCGCCACGGCCTCTTCGTCCACACCGAGATGAGCTACCACTCCCGCATCCGCGGCGGGGAGAACGCCTACACCATCCGCGTCTCCGACTCCCCGGTCCTGGCCACCAAGGAAAAGGCCCATGTGCTTTTGGCGTTGAACGACGAGATGCTCGCCCGCTACGGGTCCCTGCTCGTGGACGGGGGCGCCGTGATCTGCGACGCATCCCTTTCCCCCTCGGCCCGGGCGGTGAGGGTCCCCGCCCGGGAGCTCGCGGCGAGGGAGCTGAAGCTCCCCATCGCCGCGGGGATGGTGCTCCTGGGGGCCCTGGCCCGCTTCCTCGGCATGGAGATGGGGGTCCTGCGGGACCTGGTGCGGGAGAGGTTCGGGGACAGAGCGGAGCTCAACCTGAGGGCCTTGGAGCTCGGGGCGGAGCGCGCCCCGGCGGGGCCCTGGGGGCTCCCCCGGGGCGACCCCGAGGGGAGGCACTTCCTCAACGGGGCCCAGGGGGTGGGGCTCGGGGCGCTGGCGGCCGGATGCCGGTTCCTGGCCTCCTACCCCATGACCCCGGGGACGGCGGTGATGGTCTACCTGGCCGCCAAGTCCCTGGAGCACGGGGTGGTGGTGGAGCAGGCCGAGGACGAGATCGCCGCCATCAACATGGCCCTGGGGGCGAGCTACGCCGGGGCCCGGGCCATGGTCACCACCTCGGGCGGGGGGTTCGCCCTGATGGTGGAGGGCCTCTCCCTTTCGGGGATGATCGAGACCCCGGTGGTGATCCACATCGGCCAGCGGCCGGCCCCCGCCACCGGCCTCCCCACCCGCACCGCCCAGGAGGACCTCCTGTTCGCCGTGCACGCCGGCCACGGGGAGTTCCCCCGCTACATATGCGCTCCCCGCGACCCCCGGGATGCCTTCTACCTCACCGTGAAGGCCTTCCAGCTCGCCGAGAAGTACCAGGTCCCCGCCATCGTCCTCACGGACCAGTACCTCATCGACTCCCATTTCACCGTTCCGGAGATCGATCTCTCCCGGGCCGAGGTCAGCGACTTCCGCCTGTCCCCGGAGGAGCTGGCGCGGATCCCCGAGTACAGGCGGTTCGCCATCACCCCCTCCGGCGTCTCCCCCCGGGCGATTCCTGGGGTGTCCGAGAAGCTCGTCCTGGTGGACTCCGACGAGCACGACGAGCACGGGAGGATCACCGAGGACCTGGGGATCCGGGGGCGCATGGTGGAGAAGCGGCTGCGGAAGATGCGGGGGCTCGAGGCGGAGGTCTCCCCGCCCCTGGTCTACCCCGAGGGGGGCCTCCGGGGGAAGACGGTGCTGTTGGGTTGGGGATCGAGCTTCGGGGCCCTGAAGGAAGCGGTGGACCTCCTCAACGGGGCGGGCGGGGATTACGCCCTGCTCCACTTCTCCGAGGTCTGGCCCCTCAGGACCGCAGAGCTCGCCCGGGCCTTCGCCGAGGCCCGGGAGGTGATCGCGGTGGAGGGGAACGCCACCGGACAGTTCGCCCGCCTGGTCTCCCAAGTCACCGGCCTCCGGGCCTCCCGGACCGTGGGGAAGTACGACGGGCGGCCATTCACCCCGGAATGGATCGCGGAGGAGGTCTCCCGATGAGCGCCGAGAGGTACCTGGCCCAGGTCCCCACGGCCTGGTGTCCCGGGTGCGGCAACTTCGCCATCCGGGAGGCCCTCGCGGCCGCCCTGGACGAACTCGGGCTCCCCCCTCACCGGGTGGTGCTCGTCACCGGGATCGGCCAGGCGGCGAAGATGGTCCACTACATGCGGGTGAACGGTTTCGACGGGCTCCACGGCCGGACCCTGGCCGCCGCGGCGGGGATAAAGATGGCCAACAAGGACTTGGTGGTGATCGCCGAATCCGGGGACGGAGACATCTACGGGGAGGGGGGGAACCACCTCCTCCACAACATCCGCCGCGACCTCGACATCACCCTCATCGTCCACGACAACCGCGTCTACGGCCTCACCAAGGGCCAGGCCTCCCCCACCTCCGACCCTGGCTTCGTGACCAAGGTCCAAACTTTCGGGGTCATCTCCCAGCCCCTGCGCCCCCTGGCCCTGGCATTGGCCCTGGGGTGTGGGTTCGTGGCCCAGGCCTTCTCGGGCTACGGGGACCACGCCGCCGGGGTGATCGCCCGGGCCATCCGTCACCGGGGCTTCGCGCTGGTGAACATGCTCCACCCCTGCCCCGCCTGGAACCGCGTCAACACTTTCGCCTGGCTCAAGGAGAACACCTTCTCGCTGGAGGAGAGGGGCTGGGATCCGGCGGGAAAGCTCGAGGCATTGGAACTTCTTTTGTTGGAGGAAAAACTTCCCCTGGGCGTGCTGTATCGCGAGGAGAGGGCCCCGTTCGAGGACCGGCACCCCGTGCTCCGCGGCGATCCCCTGGCCCTCCGTCCCCTGCGTCAGCCAGAGGAACTTGCCCCACTCACCGCGGAACTTTCTTGACCTCTTGCCGCCCGCCAGCTCCTCGATCTCGGCAAACAGGAACTCCGAGGTGGTCTCGCTCCCCAACGCGGGAAGACCCACTTCGAACGCCGCTTGCCAGAAAAAAGCCGCCACCAGGAGTCGGGAGTTGTGCATCCAGGAGCCCATGTGCAGCACCGGTGGCATCCATCTCGCCTCGCACATTTCCCACAGGCCAGGGCCATGGCCAGCCAGATCCACAGCCACTTTGTCCCTTATGTCCCCGGTCATCTAAACGCACCATTGGCAGAGAAGGCCCTTTTAACGTGAATTCTCCATTGCCTTGGCCGGAGATCGCCGTTGAGATGGCGCCGGCATTGCTCGCAGTCGGCCTTTATCATGGTTGCACCGTGTAGGCGCTTTGGGGACAATCCCTCTGCCAATCTCATGAACCGGTAGGTGACCCGATGTACACCATCTTGGAGAAGCGTAGGTTAGCACACGGGATCCAGGAGTACACGGTGGAGGCGCCGCTGGTGGCCCGGGCGGCCAAGGCGGGCCAGTTCGTGGTGATCCGCCTGCACCAGCGAGGGGAACGCATCCCCATTACCCTGGCCGATTGGGACCCGGACCGCGGAACCATCACGTTAGTGGTCCAAGCCGTGGGCAAGACTACGGTGGAGTTGGAGGAGTGCTTTCAGGAGGGGGATGCCCTGGCAGACGTGGTGGGCCCCTTGGGCGAGCCCTCCGAGATCGAGGACTACGGCAGGGTGGTGTGTGTGGCCGGCGGGGTGGGGATCGCTCCCATCCATCCGGTGGCGCGGGCATTGAAGGAGGCAGGAAACGAAGTCATCTGTATCGCCGGGGCCCGGAATCAGGGCCTTTTATTTTGGCTCGATCGCCTGTCCCAAGTCTGCCATGAGCTCATCGTAACCACCGACGACGGCTCCTACGGCCGCAAGGGCTTGGTCACCGAGCCCCTGAAGGAGCTGGTGGGGGCCGGTAGGGTAGACCGGGTGTGGGCCATCGGTCCGGCGGTGATGATGAAGTTTTGCTCCCTGGTATGCCAGGAGGCGGGGGTTCCGATCATCGTGTCCCTCAACCCGATCATGGTGGATGGGACCGGCATGTGCGGTGCCTGCCGGGTGGAGGTGGACGGCCAGGTCCGGTTTGGCTGCGTGGACGGGCCTGAGTTCCCCGGGGACAAGGTGAACTGGGACCTTTTGATCGCCCGTCTGTCGGCGTTCAAGGAGGAGGAGCGCTGCGCCCTGGAACGGTATCGGGAGCTTCTCAAGGAGGCCACGGCGTGATCCGGAAGACCCAGGTGCCCATGCGGGAGCAGGATCCGCGGGAGCGGATCCACAACTTTCAAGAGGTGCCGTACGGCTATACCCCAGAGGAGGCGATCCAGGAGGCAAAGCGCTGCCTCCAATGTAAGAACGCCCCTTGCATCGGCGGTTGTCCGGTGGAGATCGACATCCCCCGGTTCATAGCCCACCTCGCCGAGGGCGACTTCCGGGGGGCGATCCGGGTGATCAAGGAGTCCAACAACCTCCCGGCCATCTGTGGTCGGGTGTGCCCCCAGGAGACCCAGTGTGAAGGGGTATGCACCCTGGGCAAGAAGTTCGAGCCGGTGGCCATCGGCCGGCTGGAGCGATTCGTGGCCGACTGGGAACGAGAACGTGGGGTGGAGCTGCCCCCGGTGGGGGAGCCCACCGGGTTCCGGGTGGCGGTGGTGGGTTCGGGCCCGGCAGGGCTCGCCTGCGCCGTGGACCTGCGCCGATTCGGCCACGCGGTGACCATGTTCGAGGCCTTGCACGAGCCGGGGGGCGTTCTCATGTACGGGATCCCCGAGTTCCGCCTCCCCAAAGACATCGTGCGGGCAGAGATCGCCACCCTGCAGGAGATGGGAGTGGAGCTGGTGACCAACGCGGTGGTGGGCAAGACCTTCACCGTGGACGAACTCCTGGCCGATGGCTACCAGGCGGTGTTCGTGGGCACCGGCGCTGGCCTACCCAGGTTCCTCGGGGTGCCGGGTGAATCCTTGATCGGGGTGTACTCCGCCAACGAGTTCCTGACCCGGGTCAATTTGATGCGGGCCTACCGGTTTCCCGAGTACGACACCCCGATCAGGGTGGGGCGGCGGGTGGCCGTAGTGGGAGGGGGGAACGTGGCCATGGACGCCGCCCGCACCGCCCTCCGCCTGGGGGCTGAGGAGGTGTTGGTCCTGTATCGCCGGACAGAGGCGGAGATGCCGGCCCGGCGGGAGGAGATCCGCCACGCCAGGGAAGAGGGGGTGGTGTTCCACTTCCTGGTCAGCCCGGTCCGGTTCCTGGGGGAGCGGGGGGAGCTCGCCGGGGTGGAGTGCATCCGCATGGAGCTGGGGGCCCCGGACGAGTCCGGCCGCCGCCGGCCGGTGCCCATCGAGGGCTCGGAGTTCGTGATCACCATCGAGACGGCGGTAATCGCCATCGGCAACCAGCCCCATCCACTCGTGCCCAGGACCACTCCCGGGCTTTCCGTCACCCGCTGGGGCACCATCCAAGCGGACGAGGAGGGGGCCACCAGCAGGGAGGGGGTGTTCGCCGGGGGGGACATCGTCACCGGGGCCGCCACGGTGATCTCGGCCATGGGGGCGGGCAAGAAAGCCGCCCGGGCCATTGATCGTTATCTACGGGAGCGGGTGGCCTCCCGGGCTTGAGGTACCGAGCTTACCTGGCCTCTGAACTTCAGGAGCTTAGGGCCTCTCCACGAGGCCAGTCCCTCCAAAGGAGACATCTCTGAAAGCGCGCGCCAGGTCAACCCCCCTGTCCACCTCCTTGATCACGCCCGCATAGCCTCAGGCCCGTTCCGGTGGGACACATCTCTTCGCCGTCCCCGCGGCATAAGGTTTTCCCCAGGGCGTCTCGCAATCACTACCCGGGCCTCCTCGGACCCATGTCTCCGCCGCGCTCACGCCCTGGCCTCCCGGAACTTGCAGGCTGGGTCTCGGTAAGGTTCGCTCCTCTCCAATACACACCAGGTGGCCACGGCTAAGTGTCGCCCCACCGCCCCTACCGCTACCTGATGCCCCTTCTTCCCCCGCACTCGCCGGTAGAGTCGGCTCACGTGCCGATGAGGGTGCACCTCATGGTAGCGGGCCACCACGTTCCCCGCCTCGCTGTAGGCCCACTTCAAGTACCGGTTCACATCCTGACGCGTCCTGCCGTAGCGTACCTTGCCCCCGCTTGCGTGCACCCGCGGCACCATCCCCGCATAAGACGCCAGATGCTCACCATCAGGGAACCTCCCCACATCCCCCACCTCCAGCGCGATCACCACCGCCAGGATGAACCCCACCCCAGGCAG
>DFNF01000082.1 GCA_002375935.1 Acetothermia bacterium UBA3574 | reverse complement strand
AGGCAGTGCTGGTGGTGGAGGTCACCGCCTCACGGATTTGACCGCGGGGGGGGGGTGGCGTGCTAGGATGCAGGTGAAAGGAGTGCCATGAGGGCAAAGAAGGGTTTTGTAGGGGCTTTGGCAATTGTCTCCCTCTTCTTTTCAGCGCCGGCTGCCCCGCCCGAGGTGGAAGCTTTGTTCCCCTACGCGGCGGTGCTGTGGCAGAGCGCATTGGTGGCCCCCTACGAGGCCCAATACACGGGGGTTGAGTTCATCGAGGCCGCGGATTTCGATGGCGATGGAATCTACGACCTGCTATTCGGGGAGGCTTCCGGTTTTTATCAGTTATACTGCGGAATCGGAGGAGGAAGATTCGAACGACATAGTCTCTGCCACTTTTGGTATCCACTTGAGGGGAGCCCTTTCACTTACCAGTGCGGTGGGTTCTTCAGCGTGGAGGCAGGAGAGACTGTGGATTTCGATGGGGACGGGAGGGTGGATCTCGTTCTGTGTGGCCTGCGGGCGTTGAGCGACCGGAACGCTTACCAGTTGACACTGCGCCGCAATTTGGGGTACCTGGAGTTTGAGGACGTTTTTGAGCTGGAGCTCCCGGAAAGGCTACGGAGCATCTGGGCCTTCTCCTCCCATAATGCAAGCTCTCTTGGGATCTTGGGGGTCGCCGTTACATCCGAGGGAGGACGGTATCACACTCGGGTGTATTCCATCCGCCTAAACTGTTTGGACGCGTGGGAGTTGGAGGGGATGGAGCTGGCGTGGCAGGGTGAAGGCAAACCTTCCTTCTGGCTTGATCTCAACGGGGATAGCATCGCCGATCTGTTTGTGGCCCGCGAGGATGGCGTGTGGGTTCTTCAGGGAGACCCTGATGAAGGATTTGTCGAGAAGATCGTGTTTTCCACTTCGGCCCCTCCCAATGACGTGGCAGCGGGCGATCTCAACAGGGATGGGATCGAAGACCTGGTGCTGGCCGTGCCCCAAGGGGTTTTGGTGGCCCTGAACACAGGGGAAGGGTTCGTGGAGGCGAACCGGTTCTCCTTGTCTCGGGAACCCAGGAAGATAGAAGTGGCCGATTTCACCGGCGATGGGATAGCTGACGTCGCTGTGGTAGGACTTGACGGGGTGTTGCGGATCCTGGCGAATGACGGTGTAGGCCGTCTCACCGGGGTGGTGGGGGAATACGACATCCCAGGTTATCAAGAGATGTGGGCGGTGGAAGTGGATTCCCGGGCTATTTTGGTGGTGGAAACGTCGTATTACGGGCTTGTGTTGGCGGCGGGAGGGATGCCTAAAGGGGAGGGTCGCTACCCGTTCACCGGCAGCTACTTCCTGGGGACTGGAGATCTGGACGGGGATGGAGATCAGGAGATCCTAGTTCAGGCAAAGACCGGCGTTGAGGTCCTGTGGAACCGGGGCGACGGGGTCCTGGTTCGCCGGCTGTTGGTCAATCTCGGGTCCAGCTACCCCTTGGCCACAGCGGTGACGGGGGGAAAGCTGTTTCTACTTGCGGTTACGCCAGCGGGGCGCCCCCAGTGGTGGCTGTTCGTCCACGATGGTGATGGGGATCCGGTCGCTACCATCCCGCTGGGGGGTGAGGTGGTCCCGCTGTTGCGGGTGGGTGACCTGGATCGGGACGGTTTCCCCGAGGTGATCGGGGCCAAGCCCACCGGGCTGTGGGTGCTGTGGTCGGGGGAGGAGTTCAGGGAATATCCCCTTCCTTGGCAAGTGAACTCCCTGGCATTGGGGGATCTGGACGGGGACGGAGGACCGGAGGTGGTGGTGGCCGCCCCCGGGGAGGAGGCGTGCGTATTTGGGGTATGGTTCTCCGGGAGGGAGGTTGTGAACCACGAACCCCTCATGGCTTTCGAGGCGTTGCCCATGGGCTTGGCGGCTGGGGACTTGGATGGGGATGGGAAGGACGACGTGGTGGTTTTAGGGGTGAGTTTCACCGGCGAGATCGTGGAGGAGCCATATGGGACTTGGGCGAGGGCGCGCGTGGAGAAGGTTCACCTCGGGGTTTATACGTCAGCGGCGGGTATGGATTGGAAAACCCTCCGCTGGTTTCCGGAGGGAGAAATTCCTTGGCCCCTCAGCGGTATAGCATTGGGGGACTTCACCGGCGACGGATCGGCGGACTTGGCGGTCTCGACCGCTAAAAGCGGGCGGGTGTTCGTCCTCGCAGGCGATGGGGTCGGGACCTTTGCCGGACCCATCCGCTTCCTCCCCCGAGTGGGCCCTATCTCGGCGGCGGATCTGGACGGCCGTGGAGCCAGTGAGCTCGTGGGGAGCTCCTTGGGGACGAGGGCATACGTTTGGATTTTGTGGAACGGGGGTGGGGGATGAGGAAGGGACTCGTTCTGATGGCGGTGGGGGCAGCGGCGCTGTTGGCCCTGGGAGCGGCCGAGGAGTCCTGCACGCCGGCGGGCACGAGAACTGAATATTGTGAAACTCCAGGCCCGGTTTCCCGATCGGGCGTCAGCGTGGGGCTGGGTTTGACCTTGTTCCGGTTCAGAGACGTGGAGATAGGCGCCTCGTTCAGCTTCACTATCCCCTTCGAGAGGAGCATCTCCTTCAAACACAAATGCATTTCCTGGCCCTGTTGTCTGCCACAGGAGATGGATACCGGCGGGGTAGCTAGAATCCCTGCAGAGGTATGCATCTTCGATCCTACCCATCCCCTAGGGGGAATCAGCAGGGAGGTGTGGGTCACCAGCTTGCTCATCGGCGAACCCGTAGTAGTAGAGGAATCTTGTCCCTCTCCGTGCCCTGCGGGAATCGATAACGCCTGTTACGTGGTACAGCAACTCACCGCCCAGCTAGCTGGGGCCGAGGTGTCCCTCGATTTTGGCCTCAGGCTGGGGCTGGCGAGTATATCTGGGCATGTGAACCTGCTGGAGAGGAATCCGTGGTATGAGTGCTTGGCCATTTGCAGAAACGGGGAGGAGTGTTATTCCCCGGTCATAAAAGCTTACCCCATCGAGGGAGTGCTGGTGCCGGCACATGTTGCCGGAAAGGATATAGAATTCAGCGTGGACATCTTGGATCTCGATCTCCCCCACGATTCGTTGGAGGTAACCGCATACGCACCGGGACTCCAGATAGACGTTGCCGGGCCGGAGGAAATTGAAGGCGAGCCTTGGCTCCGTCGGTTCACCGTGACCGTGAGGGACCGAGGGGCTCCGGCGGATGGACGGATCAGAATCGTTGTGCGGGACGGATGCATCAGAGAAAGTGGCGAAGGACCTGAGGTCCAAGATGTCCCCTACAGAATCGTTTATCCTCCCCAGATCGAACTGATAGAAGGCCCTTCATATTCTCCCGAGCTGTGTGGGGAAAAGTTGCGGGATCCTGGTTATTTTCTCCGGTACAGGGTGTGGGATCCGAACCCTGGGGGTTACGACATGATCGTAACGGTAACCGGGCGGGGTGGGGAAGCTTACCTTGGATTGACCGGAGGACGCTGGGGCACTTATTTTCACGGGGATGAGGTTTTGGTCAGATTTTGTCCCCGTGAGAACGCTGCCACAGGGCGAGTGATCCTGGAGGTACGTCACAAGCTATATAATCTGGCAACCCGAACGGTCACCGACTTCGCCCTCCTTGAACTCCCCAACCGCCCGCCCCGGGTGTCCCCCCAGGCCAAGGTGATCGAGGTGCGGGGCTCGGGGGACGGCGGGCGCGATCCCTGGGCCCCGATCATGGTCTGGGAGGCAGATCCACCCTGCTTCGTGTTCGAGGACCCCGATGGTCACCCCTTGAGCTTCTCCCTCCCCCTGGTCAGCGCGGAAGGGGGCTCCGTTTCCCTCACCATCTCCCACTGGAAAGCTCCCCTGGTCCACGCTCGGCCTGGGTACACTTTCAGGGCCATGGCCGAGGTGCTCGCAGGGCTGAACCAGGACCAGCTGGAGGCGGTACCCACCGGGAGGGATCCTTGCTGGGCCGGGGGGCAAAGTCTCCGGAACCCCTCCCCCGTCCCCAAAGGTGTCCCCTCCCTGGCCCTGCTTCCCCATCCCAGCAGAGCGTGAGCAGGTCAATAGCCTCCAGCTCTTCCTCGAACTTGAACTTGGGGCTGTACTCGGTCCCGTTAGCCTTCACCTCAGGTGAGTTCCGGACATGCCGGTTTGCGCAGCCGGCACTATAATGGTTTGAAAGGAGGTGGCAATGGGAGACTTTCTTGCCTTTAGGAAGATGATCACCCCCCTCATAATCCAGGTCATCTTTTGGATCGGAGTTGTGCTCTGTGTTATCGGTGGCCTCATCCAGATCGTAGTTGGGGCAGGCGCTTATTACGGTGGGGGAACCCTGGTGCTCGGCGGGGTCCTGCTCATCATCTTGGGCCCGCTGGCGGTGCGCATTTACTGCGAGCTTTTGATCGTCACCTTCAAAATCCTCGACGAGCTGGTCCGCATCCGCAACGAGCTCGGGAAATCCGGGAGCTAACCCCGTACCAGGCGGGCGGCGATCTCCCGGTGCCTGGCCACTACATCGTACAGGGACTCGTTCACCAGCCTCCCCCCCCGGACCAGGATCTCCCCGTTCACCATCACCGTGTCCGCGTGTTGGGTGGCGCAGTGGAGCAGGGCGGCCACCGGATCGGCTGCCCCGCTGAACTCCAGGCCGCTCACGTCGAATAGCACTAGATCAGCGCATTTCCCAGGCTCCAGCGAGCCGATCTCCTCCTCCCGGTGCAGCACCTGCGCCCCGCCCAACGTGGCCAGGCGCAGGGCAAGCCGGGCGGGCATGGCCTCGGCTCCGTCCCGCACCCGGGCCACCAACATCGCCTGTCTGGCCTCGCGGATGAGGTTGGAATGATCGTTGGAGGCTGAGCCATCCACCGCCAGCCCCACCTTGACCCCGGCGGCCAGGAGCTCCCGCACCGGGGCCAGCCCAGACCCCAGGAGCATGTTGGAGGATGGGCAGTGGGCCATGCCCACCCTGGCTTTCCCTAACTTGCGGATGTCATCCTGGTTTAGGTGAACCAGGTGGGCCAGCCACACGTCTTCCTCCAGCCAACCCACTTCCTCCAGGTAGTCCACCGGGCGCAGGCCCAGCTTCTCCCGACAGAACTCCTCCTCGTCCTCAGTCTCCGCCAGATGCGTGTGGAGGAGCACGCCGGCCCGGCGGGCTAGTTCCGCCGTCTCCTCCATCAGCTCCCGAGTGACCGAGAACGGGGAGCAAGGGGCGAGGGCGATCCTCACCATGGCCCCGAAGGAGGGGTCGTGGTAGCGGGAGATCAGCCGCTCCGAGTCAGCCAGGATTTCCTCTTCTGTTTGGACCACGTCCGGGGGGGGCAAGCCCCCTTCCTCCCGAGACAGGGACATGGACCCCCGGGTAGGGTGGAAGCGGATGCCCAGCTCCTGTGCCGCCTCGATCTCCAGGTCGATCAGCCTCTCCTTGCCCCGGGGGAAGAGGTACAAGTGGTCGGTGGTAGTGGTGCAGCCCGAGAGGAGCAGCTCCATCATCCCCACCAAGGCCGACACGTACACCGCTTCCTCGTCAATCCCCCGCCAGCGCTCGTACAGGAACACAAGCCAATCGAACAGTTCCTTGTCCGCCGCCCCAGGGACCGCCCGGAACAACGTCTGATAGAGATGGTGATGGGTGTTCACCAGCCCAGGCACCAGCACCTTCCCCTCCCCATCGATCAGCTCGTGGTAGGGGCCTGGGGGCGGGGGGCCGTCCCCCAACGCCGTGATGCGGTTCCCCTCCACCACCAGCCAACCCCCGGGAATTTCCCGCTCCGCGGGATCGAAGGTGACGATGGCCTCGAGATTGCGGAACAACACTCGTTTTTCCATGCGGGGATTCTAACCGGGCCGGCTCCGGGCAGGCAAAATGAGCGCCGAACGTAATCCCCATCACTTGTCTCGCCGCGGCAAACGTGCTAAAGTGGCAATAAACCAGCTAAGGAGGTGGCGCCCTATGTGCTGCGGTTGGTGGTTGCTCGCGTTCTTCTGGTTCATCTGGTTGGGGGTATTCGCAGCGTGGTGGTGCTGTCCTTGACATGACTCGGCTCCTGGCGGCAGCGCTGGCACTCACCCTGGCGGTGGGAGCCGGGGTGGCAGGGCAGACGTTGGATCAGATCCTCGCTCAGACGGGGTTGGACAGGGACTTGGTGGCCCTGCTCACCGTGGAGCAGGGCGGACAGCGGTTCTTGCTGTGGTTCGTTTACCTCAACGAGCGAACGCTTCAGTCCAACATCCGGCCCGAAATCGCCGAGATCATCGCCCCGTATGTGGGCCAAAACGCCCTGCTGATTTGGGCCTACTCTGAGGATGGGGCGAACCTGGACCCGGGGGCGATTCGCTTCTCCCAAGGGGGAGTAGAACTGACCCTGACTCCGGATGTGCTCGTCCCGGTGAGTGGGGACCTGCTGGCTGGGGTGCTGCCCCCCAGGACCCCGGTGGTGGCCATCCTGCTGTTGGGGGAGGAAATCGACCCGGCCCAGCCCTTTGCCATCCACTATGGGGACCTGGCCATGGCCTCCCTGGCTGTGCAGATGACCCTGGCCCAAGCAGAGGCCGAGGCGGTCGCTCAGGCGGAGGCCACCGCCGAGGTGCAGGCCAGCGCTCAAGCGGCAGCGCAGGCGGAAGCCGGGGCCCAAGTGGCGACGGGGCAGCCCTGTGAGGCTTGCGGCTGCAACCCCTGTGCCTGGCTCTGCGGCTGGTGGAGTTGCGCCTGTGGGGAGGTTCAGGCGGGCTGTGACCCTTGTCTTTTGGGCGGGGGCCTTATCCCGTTTTTGCTCCTGCTTCTTCTAGGCCTGTGATCAGGGCTTCCACCGCCGGCCCGATGACCTCGGGCACGTAGCCTCCTTCCAGCACGCAGAAGGTGGGCAGGGCCAACCCCCCCAGCAGGCGGCCGATTAGATAATAAGACTCGACCTCCAGGCCCATAGAGGCCAGGGGGTCTTTTTTGTGGGTGTCAAACCCAGCGGAGATGGCCAGCTGCTGGAAATCACCCTTCACCATTCCCAGCGCCCGCTCCAAGGTCTCCAGGTACACCTCTTGGCCACAGCGAAAGGGGAGGGGGAAGTTGTAGCAATTGTCCCGGGACTGAAGGCCGGTCCCGGGGTAGTTGTACATGGTGTGGAGAGACACGTAGGTCACCTGGGGGTCCCCGAAGAACACCGCCTCGGTGCCGTTCCCGTGATGGCCGTCTATGTCCACGATCAGGGTCCTGCGCCCGGAGAGCCGGACCGCGATCGCCAAGCTGTTGTAATAGCAAAACCCCCCGAAGAAGTCTGGGCCGGCGTGGTGTCCCGGGGGGCGCAAGAGGGAAAACCCACCCCGCCGCTGAGCCAGGATCGCCCCCCCTACCGAGAGCCGGGCGTAGAAATCGATCTCCGGATAGGGCGGGCAGTCGGGGTCGGTATACCGGCCCTCTTGCACTCGGCGGACCAACCCCGGGGAGTGCACCGCCAGCAGCTCTTCCTGGGAGGCCGGAGTGGGCTCGGAGAAGGAAAACCCCCGGCGGGCAAGGTATCGCTGGGCTTCCTGGACCCGGGCCGGGCTCTCCGGATGACCGGGGAACTGGTATTCCAGGCACCGGGGGCTGAAAATGATGTCCATGACGCGGGATTATCCGGAGACTGTTCCCCCACCGCAACGGGTGGTTTTGGCCTCCAGCTCGCCTCGCCGGCGGGCCCTGTTGAAGTTGATCGTAGACGACTTCGAGGTGATCCCGCCCCGGGTCCCCGAGGTCCCCCCCAGCCACCCGCAGGACCTACTCCGCACCGCAGAGGAAAAAGTGCGGGCCGTCCGGTCCCTTCGCCCCGGGGCCCTGGTGATCGGGGCTGACACCGGGGTTTTCCTAGGCGAGAAGCACTTCGGGAAGCCCAAGAACCAGGAGGAGGCCCGGGAGATGCTGCGGGCCCTCTCCGGGCGCTGGCACACGGTGGCCACCGGGCTCGTGGTCCAGGGCCCCGGGGGGAGGGAAAGCGCGCTGGTGACCACCCAAGTGCGGTTCGCCCGCCTTTCCCCGGAGGAAATCGAGTGGTATCTCGCAGGGGAGGAGGTGCTGGACAAAGCGGGTGCCTACGGGATCCAAGGGCGGGCGGGGGTGTTTGTGGAGGAGATCCGGGGAGATTTCTTCAACGTGGTGGGGCTGCCCCTGCGGGTCACCTACAGGCTGCTGCGCAAGTTGGGTTGGCCTCCCGGCAGAGCCTGATCCCAAGCCAGCTGGCAGAAGGGCCCATAAAACCGTAAAAATCGACGTGTGCTAGTGGAAAAAGTGCGAGCGGCGATCCGCCGGTGGGACCTCCTGCAGCCAGGAGAGCGGGTGCTGGTGGCGGTCTCCGGCGGGGCGGATTCCCTGGCCCTGCTGTATGCCCTCTACTGGCTGCGGAAGGAATACCGGCTCGAGCTTTCCATCGCCCACCTGGACCACGGCATCCGGGCTGATACCCACCGGGACCTGGCGGTGGTCAGTCGGGCGGCCCAGGACCTGAGCCTGCCGCTGATCCAGCGCCGGGTGGACGTGCCGGCGCGGGCACGACGGGAGCGGAAGAACCTGGAGGAAGCGGCTCGGGAGGCCCGCCGCCAGTTCCTAGAGGAGGCAGCCCGGGAAGCGGGGGCGGGGAAGATTGCCCTGGGACACACCCGCACCGATCTCGCCGAGACGGTGCTCATGCATCTTCTGCGGGGGGCGGGCCCGGCGGGGCTCAAGGGCCTCCTCCCCTCCTCCCCCCCTTACATCCGCCCCTTGCTCACTTGCTCTCGGGCAGAAACCAGGGCCTTCTGCCGGCAACACCAAATCCCCTTCCACGACGACCCCTCTAACCTCGACACCCGGCTCCTCAGAAATGCAATCCGGTTGGAACTCCTGCCCCAGCTCTCCCGCTACAACCCCCAAGCTGAGGAGGCATTGGCCCGGGCGGCGGAGCTTTGGGCCGAGGCGGAGGAGGCCCTGGAATGGGCAGCACAGCGAGCTTTGGCTGAGGTGCAGGCAGGAGAGGCGCTGGACCTGGAAAAACTGGCCTCCCTGCCCCCGGGGGTGCAGGCCCTGGCGGTGCGGGCGTTCTTGGTGGGGGGCTTGGGCAGCCCCCGGCGGCTGGAACGGGTGCACGTACAGGAGATATTGGGGCTGTTGCGCCGCGGCCAGGGGGGGGAAGTGGCCCTGCCCGGGGGCAAACGGGCCCGGTTGGCTGGGGGGAAGCTCACGGTGGTCGGAGAAGGCCCCCGGGAGCAACCGGAGTTCGAGCCCCGGGAGCTCCCCTTGCCCGGGGACCTGGAGCTGCCCGAGCTTGGGTGGCGGCTCACCGCCCGCCTGGTCCCCCGCCCCCCCTCTTTGGTGCTAA
>DFNF01000009.1 GCA_002375935.1 Acetothermia bacterium UBA3574 | reverse complement strand
CCAGGCCACCTCCCCCGGCCCGCCAGGGACCAGGGGGGTCACCTCGGCACCAGCTCCGCCGGGTCCCACACCGGCAGCTCCTCCGGAGTAAAGATCGGCTCCCCGTACTCCACCCCGATCTTGCCCCCGTAGAACTTGGCTGAGGTGATGAGCCAATCCCGCATGGCCTCCTCCCGCCAGCCGAACTGGGAGCGGTAGGCGAGCACGGCCTGCAATTTGAGCCGGAAGGTGGAGCTGATGTCCACGATGGCCTGGGGTTTGAACACGCGGCGCAGGTGGCTGCCGGCGTATTGGAGGAGGAGCGGTGGGTAGAAGGGTTCTCCTGGGAGGTCTGACTTGGTGAATTTGGCGTAAAAGCGGGCATTCTGGGCAATCAGGGCGGCGGCCAGATGGTCCGGGTGCTGATCCTGAGGCAGGGGGGAGAACACGAGCCGGGGGCGTAGCTGGCGCAACACCCGGGCCAGCTCGTTCCGGGCCTCCACCGTGTCCTGGAGGTACCGATTTGGCAAGGAAAGGGTGATGCGGCGCTCGACCCCCAGCAGGTCGGCGGCGGCTCGCGCCTCCTGGCGGCGGGTGACCCGGTCCCCGTGGGGCGTGGGCTCGCCGTCGGTGAGGTCCACCAGGGCCACCTTGAGCCCGGCCTGGGCCAGCCTAGCGATGGTGCCCCCCAGCCCGATCTCGGCGTCATCCGGGTGGGCCCCGATGACTAGCACGTCCATCGCAGTGCCTCCCCCGCCGCCCGCAGGTACTCGGCCAGCCTCTCCCGCGGCGGCCTTCTGCCCACTCCCTTCTCAAAGTCGTAGTACACCAAGGGCACGGGGATTTCCTCTACCCTCAACCCCCGGGCCGCGGCCTTGATCCAAAACTCCACCGGCAGCGCATACCCGTCCTCCCGCAGCCCCAAGGACAATACCGGCTCCAGCCGCCAGGCCCGGAACCCGCAAAAGGCGTCGGTGATGGGATATCCGGTGATCTCCCGGATGAGCTGGGTGACGACCCGGTTCACCCAGCGGCGATCTTCTGGCACCGGGCCCTGAGCCAGGCTGAGGTCGAGATAGCGGGAGCCGGAGATGACGTCCGCCTTGCCCCCCTGGATGCGCTCCAGAAAGCGGGGGATATACCGAGGTTCATGCTGGCAGTCGGCGTCCAGGGTGATGGCCCACCGATAGCCTTGCTCCCGAGCCCAGGCCAAACCGCTCCTCACCGCCGCCCCATAGCCCCGGTTCCGCTCGTGCCGCAATAGCTTGGCCCCGCCGGCCTCGGCCAAAGCCGGAGTGCCATCGCTGGACCCATCGTCCACCACCAACACCTCCCCCGCCCAGTGCTCCCGCACTGCCTCCAACACCCCAGGCAAGGTGGGCGCCTCGTTGTAAACCGGCAGCACCACCACGATCTCCCGCTCCATGCCGAGCCAATGATACCGGGACTCCCGGCGGGCTTGCTCCCGGGCCGGGCCCTGGCTACCCTGGGAGGAGAAAATGATCCTCAAGGTAGGGTACACGTTGATGCTCGGGGCGGGGTTGCTCCTCCTGGGCTACGGGGGGTACTCCCTGGCTAAACTCCTGTGGCGCCTGCCGGGAATCCCCCCGTTCTTGCGGTGGGTGGTGCTGGCGGGGGCAGCCGGGTTCATCCTCACCCTGGTGGGGCTGATCTGGGAACGCGTCAAGGAGGTGCGCGGTGCTGGTGACCACGATTGATCGTATTCCAGGGAAGGAGATCACCGAGGTGTTGGGCCTCGTGCAGGGGAGCACCATCCGGGCCCGGCATGTGGGCCGGGACCTCCTGGCTGGCCTCAGGAACGTGGTCGGGGGAGAAATTAAGGACTACACCCAAATGCTGGTCCAAGCCCGGCAAATCGCCGTCGAGCGGATGGTGAGCGAGGCGAAACGGCTGGGGGCGGACGCGGTGGTGGGGGTGAGGCTGACCACCGCCCAGACCATGGCCGGGGCGGCCGAAGTGCTGGCCTACGGGACTGCGGTCAAGCTGGCCCCGACGGATTAAGGCATGGAAACCCGCAGCTGGCCCCTGGGGATGATCGTTCCCTTACAGGACCCAACCCCGTTTTCCCCCTTCTCCCCGGCCGAGTGGCCCACGGCCCTAAAACAGGTGGCCCGGGCCGGCTACCAGGTGGTGGAGCTGGCCGTCACCGACCCCACCTTGCTCGACCCTCGGCGGGTGGAGGAGGAGCTGCTCGCCGCGGGGCTGCGCCTCTCCTCCCTCACCACCGGCCAGGCGGCCGGAAAGGAGGGACTTTCCCTCTCCAGCCCAGAGGAAGGCGTACGCGAGCGGGCCGTGGAACGCATAAAGGCCCACATGACCTTCGCCCTCCCCCACCGGGCAGTGGTCATCGTGGGCTTGCTCAGGGGAGTCAACGGGCCCCTGAACCTGCTCGTGGAATCCCTCCAGGAATGTACCGGCTTCTCCCCCCGGGTGAAGCTGGCCCTAGAACCCCTGAACCGGGGGGAATCTCGGCTGATAAACACGGTCCGCCAGGCCCTGGAGGTGGTGGAGCGGGTGGGGGCGGAGAACCTGGGCTTGCTCCTGGACAGCTACCACGTCCTCTTGGAGGAAGGGGAGCTGAGAAAGGCGTTCCGCACCGCCGGCGACCGGCTGTTCCACGTCCACCTCGCCGACAGCGAGCGTCAGGTGCCGGGCTACGGGCGGCTCCCCTTCTCCCAAGTAGTGGAAGCCCTGAAGGAAGTGAATTACCAAGGGGCGCTGGTGGTGGAGTGCTTCCCCCGCCCCTCCCCCCAGGCATTGGTTGATTTTCCAAAAAGGGCGTCTCAAGTGCTGTATCCAAGCGGCGACTGAGCGGCCTTCAGCTCTCGCAGGAGGAGCAGGCCCAACCAGCACCCCAGGCACCACATCCCGAACCCCGACCCCACCGAAAGCTCGGCCCCAGGAAGGCGGGCCAACCAGTCCACCACCGCCAAATAGGGCTGCACGCAGGCCACCTCCACCATCCTACCCAGCGCCGGGGCACAAGGGAGCGGGGAGCAGGCCAACAGGACCAGCCCGCTCACCAACAGGACGGCCGTCCAGGGGATGAGGACTAGGTTGGCAAAAAGCCCCCAAGGGCTGAAGTAGCCGAAGGTGGACCCCACGATCGGCAGGGAACCCAGCTGGGCGAAGGCGCTCACCGCCACCAGGTCCGCCGCCCACCGGACCAGGCGTAGGAAGAACCGTCTGGGTCGGGAAATTGGTTGGCCCTCGGTGAGCCACCTGCGCCAGCTGGTCCGGCTCCAGGCCGGCCACAGGACCAAGATGGCGCCGGTGGCTGAGAAAGAGAGCTGAAAGCCGGGGTCCAGGGGGGACCACGGCCAGACCAGCACCACCACCAGGGCCGCCCCGGCCAGGGCCCCAAGCGGCCGATACCAGCGGCGCAGCACCCAGCCCCGTTCCACCAACACCCAATAGGCCCCCAGAAAGCTGAGCATGATGGCGGCCCGGATCAGGGAAACCCGGGCCCCGGCCAGGCCCACGTAGAGCCAAGTGAGGGGGAGCAGGACGAAATACCGCGCGCCTTTCCCCAGGCGAACCAGCCCCAACCCCCACCACACAGCCCCCACCAAGATCCCCAAATGCAAGCCAGACAGGGCCAAAAGATGCGCCACGCCTGCCCGGCGGAAGGCTGCTTCTCGCTCCGCGGGAAGGAGCCCCCGGGCCCCAATAAGCAGCGCCGCCAGCAGCTCTCCCCCTGGCCCCGGAAGCAGTTCCCGCAAGGAGTAAAGGAGCCTGCCCCGCCACTTTCCCATCAGCGCCCCCAGGGCCGGACCGGGCTTGCCCAGCACCTCCACCTCCCGGGCCCAGAACACCCCCACCACCCCTCGCCGGACCAAGTACTCCCTCCACCCCAGGCTCTGGGGAACCTCCCCTTCCCCGATCAAGGTCACCTCGGCCCCAGGGAGGAGTTCCCCCTCTGGGAGGCGCAAGTACACCAACACCCTGCTGCGCCACCCCTCCGGGGCCAGGAAGAAGGAAACGGAGGCGCGGTGGGGCTCGATGGGCCCCTGCACCCGCCCGGTGAGTTGGCTGAGGCAGGGAAGCCGGGTCAGCTCGTCGGGGGGCAAGGTGGGGGGGCCGGTCAGGGCGAGGCCCACCAGCAAGGCGGCTGCCCACAGTGCGGGGGTACTTTTCCTCAGCAGGGCGAGGCCGAGGAGGGAACCGGCCGTGGGCAGGGCCCAGGGGAAGGGGCCGGCCAATCCGGCCAGGGCCGCCCCCCAGGCCAAGGCCCCGGCCAGCCCCACTAGCAGGTACTCCCCCATCCCATCCTCCTGGATACCGATTCCCCCCACCAGTATAATTGAGTTGTCTGGGGGTGACCGGTCTCGACGGGAACACCTAGGCGAGGTGGCAAGCGGAGCTCCCGCGTGCTCCTAAAACCTGCGGGACGGCAAAAATAAATGCCGACTATGCAGCTGTTCCCGCCTACGCCCTGAACTAGTGCGTAGGCCATCCTCAGGGCTCGGGCCCGCGGGGCCCTGGGGGTGTGGACTAAGCGGGCTAGCCCGGGTGGCGTGCCTCCCGCCTGCCGGGTGACATCCCAAGGAGGCTGGGGCCGAGCGATCCTGCCCGTGGGAGCGCGAGGCCCGAGAACAAAAACACGGGCTAAGCTTGTAGAAGCCGAGCTGATGGTGTTTCCGGACGCGGGTTCGAATCCCGCCACCTCCACCAATACCCCCGGGCTTTTTCTATTGGCCCGGGATTCCCAGCGGGGAGCCGGCGGAGGTCCCAAGAGACCTCAAGGAGCCCAACACTAGGGAGGCCAAGTGCACTCAAAGCTGATTACATCCGAGTCTGTAACCGAGGGACACCCCGACAAGATCGCGGACCGCATCTCGGATGCCGTGTTGGACGCGGTCCTAGCCCAAGATCCTCAGGGGCGGGTAGCCTGCGAGACGTTCGTCATGCAGGGGTTGGTGCTGGTGGGGGGGGAAATCGCCACCCAGGCCGTGCTCCAACCGGAGGCGATCGCCCGGCGGGTCATCCGCGACATCGGCTACACCCAGCCCGACTACGGGCTTTCCCACGATACCTGCGCGGTGGTCAATGCCCTCCGCCAGCAGTCCCCGGACATCGCCCAGGCGGTACTGCGGGCCGAGGAGGCCCGCTGCGGCTCCGGGGACCGCTACGACCTCATCGGCGCCGGGGACCAGGGCATCATGTTCGGCTACGCCACCGAGGAGACCCCGGAGTTCATGCCCCTGCCCATCGTGCTCGCCCACAAGCTGGCCAAGAGGCTGGCCGAGGTGCGCAAGGACGGCTCGCTCCCCTACCTGCGGCCGGACGGGAAGACCCAGGTCACGGTGGAATACGACCGCCGGCGGCCGTTGCGCCTGCACACGGTGCTCATCGCGGCCCAACACGCTCCGGAGGTGGACCCCGCGGAGCTGGCCTCCGACATCCGCCGGCTGGTGGTGGAGCCCGTGGCCGACGGGTGGCTGGACGAAGAGACCCAGGTGCTGGTGAACACCTCCGGACGGTTCGTGGTGGGGGGGCCGGCCTCAGACACCGGCATGACCGGGCGGAAGATCATCGTGGACACCTACGGGGGCTACGGCTCGCACGGGGGCGGCGCTTTCTCCGGCAAGGATCCCACCAAGGTGGACCGCTCGGGCTCCTATATGGCGCGGTACGTGGCGGTGAACGTGGTGGCGGCGGGGCTGGCCAAGGAATGCGAGGTGCAGGTTGCCTATGCCATCGGGCGGGCACATCCCCTGGCGGTGAACGTGGACACCTTCGGCACCGGCACCCTGGCCGACGAGACCCTCCGGGACCTGATCTTGGAGGTGTTCGACTTCCGGCCGGCCGCCATCATCGACCGGCTGGAGCTGCGGCGCCCCATCTACGAGCCGTTTTCCTGCTACGGCCACTTCGGGCGCCTGGATCTGGAGCCCCCCTGGGAAGCTCGGGACGCGGTAGAGGAACTGCGACGCGCGGCCTCCCGGAGTAGCCGCCGGTTGGTCTGAGTTCCCCGGCCCCAACCCCACCACCCAGGCGCCGAAAGGCCCCGGGAGGGCTACCGGCAGGGAGGATTTCAACGTCCAGGGCGCCGTTACACCAGTAAGCCTGTCCGGAGATTGGGGGCCGTCCGCCCGTGAGGCAGCAGACCGGCTTGTCCCCGCCCCCGGCCCGACGTAAACTGCCCCGTCCTGGTTGGACCTCGCTTCGGAGACGCCATGGATCCACTACTTTTGGTCGGCCTCGTGCTCGCCCTGGGCCTCGCTCTCGGGGAGCTGGCCAGCCGGCTTGGGTTCCCGCGGGTAGCCGGTTACATAATCGCCGGGGTCATCTTCAACCCCCGTGTGAGCGGAATAGTGCCCCCCGGGTTCGTGGCAGGGACAGGGCCCATGGTCACCGCTGCCCTGGCGGTGATCACCTTCGAAGTGGGGGGCACGTTGGCGTTCCGCCCCCTCAAGGAGCTCGGCCGGAGCATCGTGTTCCTGGCCCTGGGGGAGGCCGAACTGGCCGCGGTAGCCATCTTCGCCGGGGGCATCGCGCTCCTGCCATTCCTCGTCCCCTCTATCGGGGGCGGCTTTGCGGCCGCCATCCCCCTGGCGCTGCTCTTGGGAGCCTTGGGCTCCCCCACCGATCCCTCCGCCACCCTGGCCGTCATCCACCAGTACCGGGCCAAGGGCATGGTCTCCTTCAGCGTGATGGGGGCGGCCGCGTTCGACGACGCCCTGGGGATCATCAACTTCAGCCTGGCCACCGCCATCACCGGGGCCCTGCTCACCCACCGGGAGGCCAGCGTGTTCGCAGTGGCCAAGCCCTTCCTGATCATCCTGGGCTCCGCCGCCCTGGGGGTGTCCCTGGGGCTCCTCTACCACTGGACGGTCAGGCTGCTGAGGCGGACCCAAGATGGGGTCCTGATCGCGTTGGTAGTGACCCTGCTCCTGTTGGGCTATGGCCTGGGATCCCTCCTGGAGTTCGATCAGCTCTTGGTCACCATGGGCATGGGGATCACGGTGGTGAACCTGCGCCGCAGCCGCCCCAGGATCTTCCAGCTGCTGGAGCGCCATGTGGAACCGCTGGTGTTCTTGCTTTTCTTTACTTTAAGTGGCATGTATTTGGATTTTTTGGTGTTGATTCGCTACCTGCCGGTGGTGCTCATGTTCGTGGCGTTGAGGACAGCGGGCAAGCTGGGAGGGGCCTACGTGGGGGCCGCGCTGGGCCGCGCCCCGGCTGCGGTGCGCCGCTACACCGGCTGGGGCCTCATCCCCCAGGGGGGGATCGTGATCGGGCTCGCCCTCACGGTGAAAGGGATCCCAGAGCTCTCCCCGGTGGCCGACATCCTGGTGAACGTGATCATCGGGGCCACGGTGATCCACGAACTGGTGGGGCCCTTTGCGGCCAAGTTCGCCCTGCAGCGGGCCGGGGAGATCCCCGCCCCGGGCAGCGCCGATTAAGGCGCGGGTCACATCCCCATAAGCCTCTTGAACTCCTGCCACTCCTCCTTGGGGATGCGATACTCGTGCTCTTTGCTGGGAAAGAGGCCCGACTTGACGTCGGAGATGTACTCCTGGAAAGCCTTCAACATGACTGAGGAAACATCCGCATATTTTTTCACAAACTTGGGGGTGAAGGCCTCGAACAAATTAAGGATGTCGTGCACGATGAGCAGCTGGCCGTGGCAGGCGGCACCGGAGCCGATGGACAGGATGGGCACCCGGGCTCGCTCCACGATCACCTCGGCCACCCGGGCCGGGATGGCCTCCAGCAAAATGGAGAACGCCCCTGCCTCCTCCAACACCTTGGCGTCCTCCACCAGTTGTTTTGCGGTCTGGGCCGAGCGCCCCTGGGCCTTGAGGCCCCCGATCAAGCTCGCCGCCTGGGGGGTGAGGCCGATGTGGCCCATCACCGGAATGCCCGCCTTCACGATCGCCTCCACCCGGGCTGCCATCCTGGCCCCGCCCTCCAGCTTGACCGCGTCCGCCCCGCCCTCGGAGATGAACCGACCCGCGTTCCTCACCGCCAGCTCATCGGAAGGCTGATAGGACATGTAAGGCATGTCGCCCACGATGAACGCTCGCTTGGCGGCCCGGGACACGGCCGCGGTGATCTCCACCATGAAGTCCATCTTGGCCGGGAGCGTCGTCTCGTGCCCCAAAAGGCACATCACCCCTGAGTCCCCCACCAGGATCATGTCGATCCCCGCCCGGTCCTCAAGCAAGGCGGTGGGGTAGTCGTAGGCGGTGAGGAAGGTGATCTTCTCCCCCCGCTCCACCATGGCATAGAGGTCCGGAATCGTCACCTTCTTTCGCTCTTCCATGCTGCCTCCTTGCCTCACCCGCTAGCGGGATGACCAGAAGTAGCCATTCATGGGGCCGAATCTGGAAAAGGGCCACACCCGGAAGAAGGGCTCCCCGATGAAATCCTCCTCGGGGACGAACCCCCAGAACCGGGAGTCGTATGAGCTCATGGTGTTGTCCCCCAGAACGAAGTAGTGGCCTTCCGGCACCCGGGTGGGAGTGACCCCGTATCGCATGCGGGGGTCGTGGGACCAGTAGACAATGGAGGCGATTGGCTCCACCTGGAGGGGCTCCCCGTCCACGTAGATGCGACCTTCCTCTCCGATCCAGACCTCCTGGCCGCCCACGGCGATGAGGCGCTTCACGTAGCGGACGCGCCGCACCCGGGCCCGGATTCCCAGGTCGCCGAGCTCCTCTGCTTCGGGGGGGACCTGCACCTCCAGCCGCACCTCCCCCTGGCGGGGGCGGAGCAGGGTCAAGGAGAGGGGGCCTCCGGCCGCGGCCTGGAGGCGCCGCCGGAGGGTGATGAGGCTGGGCACCGGCTCCCCGGCCACCTCCAACAGCTCGTCCCCGGGCTGCACCCCAGCGGCCTCCGCCGGGCTCCCCTCCTCCACCCGGGTCACGGTGATGCTCTCCACATGCCAGAACACGATCACATCCCCAACGTCCGGCTCACGGAAGTAGTAGGAAATGCGGTCTACAAAAAAGGAATCACCGGGCATGATGGTGGGGATCATGGACCCGGTGGGCACGTTCATGCGCACGGTGACGAAGGAGATGATCAGGAAGGCCGCCCCCCCGGCCACCACGATGGTCTCCGCCCAGCCCAGTGCCCACTCCACCCGCCGGGAGAGCTTGTACCCCCGCCAGCGCAGGAAGCGTACGATCCAGGCCGGCTTGGGCTTCTTCTTCCGCCGCCAGGGCCAACGCCAGTTCATCGGCCGCTCACCACCCAGCCCCCTGGGCTGCTTCCGCGGCTGTGGCGGGCGGTTGTGGTCCCGGCATCACTGGATCTTGTGCAGGCGGGTGATGCGGCGCAGCCAGTAGGGACGAGCCTGGCGGATGCGATGCCGCTTTATCACCTCTATCTTCTCCAGCTTAGGGGAATGCAAGGGGATGGTGCGCTCCACCCCCACCCCGGCGGCGATGCGGCGGATGGTCACCATCTGGCGGGTGCCGGAGCCGGACAACTTCAGCACCACTCCCTCGAAGGGCTGCAGCCGCTCCCTGGCCCCCTCGGACACCCGCTCGTAGATGCGAATGATGTCTCCGGGCTTGAACTCCGGCCACTGGCGCAACTGCTCCTCTTCCAAAGCCCTAATGAGATCGTCCATTCCCGTCATGATCCTCTCCTTTGAGTCGGTCCAAGATGATCGCTACTGCCGCCCGAACCGACAGGTTATTGTATCCCCCGGCCCGCAGTGGGGGGAGGAGGTAATCGCAGGCGGCCAGCAGCTCTTCTGCCATGCCGTTGCCGGTGCCGAACAGCAACAGCACCGGCCGCTCCCGCAGCCGCCGCCGGGCCTCCTCCCACCCCAGGATGGGGTAGGGGAGCCCCACCCGGCCGCTGGTCCCCCAGACCTCCGGCGGCTCCCCCTCCTCCTCCTCTACCTCACGGTAACACTGCTCCAGCTCTTCTCGCACTTCCACCAGGCGCAGGGCCTGCTGCCGGAGGGGCCATTTTTCATCCTGAACCCAGAAGTCTCGCAGCCTCTCGGCGATGCGACGCTGGGTGCCAAGTGGCGTGACCACGAAATAGCGCCGCACCCCATAGGTGCAGGCGGTGCGAGCAATGTCCGGCACGTTTATCGGGGTTAGGGCGGTGGCCACCACCTTCCCCTCCCGATCCACCATCGGGTAATGCAAAAGGGCGATGTACAAACCCCTCACCGTCTCACCGCGAGTCGTCCACCTGGGGCTCCAAGTTGAGGCCCAAGAGGTCGGGGCGGTGGCGGAGTGTCTTCCGCCACGCCTCCCGCAACCGCCAGCGGCGGATCCGCTCGTGGTCCCCCGACAGCAGCACCTGGGGGACCCGGAGCCCTCGGAACTCACGGGGGCGGGTGTACTGGGGATGGCCCAGAAGCGGGCCCTGGTAGAAGGAGTCGGTGGCCGCCGACTCGTGCCGGCCCACCACCCCGGGCACCATGCGGGCGGTGGCCTCCACCACCACCGCCGCTGCCAGCTCCCCCCCGGCCAACACGTAATCACCGATGGACAGTTCCAGATCAGAGATCTGGGCCACCCGCTCGTCTATCCCCTCGTAGCGACCACACAGCAGCAGCAGTGCCCCCTTGCGGGCCAGCTGGCGGGCCAGGGCTTGGCGGAACAGCACCCCCTGGGCGGAGAGGAGCACCACATAGGGGCGGGTGCCCGCTTCCCGGCTGATGGCCTCCACCGCCCGGAAGAAGGGCTCCGGGCGCATCACCATCCCCGCCCCGCCCCCGAATGGCCGGTCGTCCACGATGCCCCGGGGATCAGGGGAAAACGCCCTCAGGTCGTGGAGGTGCACGGAGATGAGCCCCTTCTCCTGCGCCCCCCACAGCACCCCCTGGCGGAAGAACGGGGCCAGCATCTGGGGGAAGATGGTGACGATGTCGAACCTCATCTCAAGTCCACCACCAGCGTCCGCTCCCCTTCCCGGCCCAGGGTCTCGATCACCCTGAGCAGGGCCGCCACCCCCTCCGAGCGGAGGCGCCTCCTTTCCTCCTCCGGAAGGCGCAGAAACAGGAGGTCCGCCTCTGGGGTCCACACGTGCTCCACCTTGACCACCTCCGGCCGGCGAAGGACCCCCCGCACCAGATAACGAGCCACTTCCACCGCTCGGTTCACGTCCCCCTCACCCCAAATGGGTCCCAAGCCTCCCCAAGCCAGGGGCTCGGCCCGGGGGATCAGTCCCCAGCGGGGACAGCGGTTTCCTTATCCCGGCCGCCGAACCGTTCTTGATGCCAGGCCTTCATCACCCCCATGCGGGACAGGAGCCGACGGGCGGCCGGGGTGGGTTGCGCCCCCCGCCGCAGCCAGTCCAACGCCGCCTCCACGTCCAGCTGGATCTCCTCCGGTTCGGTGAGCGGGTTGAAGTGCCCCAGCTCGTCCACCGTCTTTCCGTCCCGCTTGGACGCCGCCTCCACCACCACGATCCGGTAGCTGGGTTGGTGTTTTTTGCCCACCCTCTTCAACCTGATCTTAAGCGCCATTCATTCACCCCCTGTTCACTTTGCGGCAGCTACTGTTGGAACTCTCACCGAGCTCGCCCCCGATTCCTTGCCCGGCCAGCGGAGTTTTTCCATAGCCCAATCACCTTACGACTCAAGGGGATGGGAGAATTTTGGGGGAACGCGCGCCCGGCGCATCCTCCGCATCAGCTTCTGCGCCTCCTTAAATTGCGCCAGAAGCCGATTTACCTCCTGCACGCTGGTCCCGGAACCCCGAGCAATCCGGCGTTTGCGACTGCCCCCGATTATATGGGGATTGCGCCTTTCCTCAACCGTCATGGATTGGATGATGGCCCGCGTGCGCCGCAGCTCCGCCTCCAGCTCGGGCTCCTCAGCCTGGGCCCTCAACCCCGGGATGCGGGCCAACAGTTGCCCCAGCGAGCCGGCGCGGCTCACCGCCTCCAGCTGGGCCAGGAAGTCCTCCAAGGTGAAGCTGCCCTCCCGCACCCGGGTGGCGGCCCGCTGGAGCTCTTGGCCCGCCTCGGCCTCCAACTTCTCCACCAGCCCCTGCAGATCCCCCAGGCCCAGGATGCGGTCGGCCATGCGCTGGGGGTAGAAGGGCTCCAGGTCTGAAGGCCGTTCCCCCACCCCTACCAGGACTATGGGGCACCCCAAGCGGGCCGGGATGGACAGCGCCGCCCCACCCCGGGCGTCCCCGTCCAGCTTGGTGAGCACCACCCCGGTTACCCCCAAGGGGAGGAACCCGGCGGCGATCTGGGCCGCCTCCTGCCCGGTGAGGGCGTCCAGCACCAAAAGCACGTCCCCAGGGGAATGGACCTTGACAAACTGGGCCAGCCACCCCGGCGGCGCCTCCCCCGGCGGCACCCCCGGGGTGTCCACGATCACCACGTCCCGCAGTTCCTGACGGGCTTTTTTGAGGGCGGCGGGGAAGTCGGTCTCCGGGTTGGGGGCGTTGTGGAAGGGCACCTCCACCTGGCGGGCCAGGGTGGCCAGCTGTTCGGCCGCCGCCGGCCGCTGGGGGTCACAGCAGACCAGCAGGGGATGGCGGCCCTTTTTTGAGAGCCAGCGGGCCAGCTTGCCACAGGTGGTAGTTTTCCCCCCTCCCGCCGGGCCCACCACCAGCACCGTGGCCGGCCGACCGGTGAGGCGGAGGGATTGGGCCTGCCCGCCCATGGTGCGGGCCAACTCCTGCCGCACGATGGCCAACAGCTGCTGGGCCGGGGTCAGGGACTGAAGCACCTTGGCCCCCAGGGCCTGCTCCTCCACCCGCCCCAACAGCTCCCGCGCCACCTGCCAATGCACGTCCGCCGCCAACAGGGCCTGGCGGATCCCCCGCAGCCCGGCCCGGACGTCCGCCTCCGACAGCTTCCCCTTCCCCCCCAAATTGCGGAATATCTGGGTCAGCCTCTCGGTCAGGGACTCAAACATAGCTGTCCAGTCTAAGGTTCCGGGGACAGCCGCTCAAGGAAGTCGGTGGACAGCCGTCCGGCGGCGAAGTCGGGGTGGGCGATGACCTCCAGCATCACGTCCCGATTGGTGGCCACCCCGCTTATCTGGAACCGCCTGAGGGCGGAGTACATCCGGATGCGGGCCTCTTCCCGGTCCTCACCGTAGGTGATCAGTTTGGCCAAAAGAGAGTCGTAGTAGGGAAGCACCTCCATGCCCTGGTAGATGTGGGTATCGAGACGGACCCCCACTCCCCCGGGGAGGCAGTGGAGGTGCAGGCGGCCACAGGAGGGGGCAAACCCCTGGGCTGGGTCCTCGGCGTTGATCCGACATTCCATGGCGTGCCCCCAAAGCTCTATCTGGTCCTGGGAGTACCCCAGGGCCTCCCCCCGGGCCACCCGCAGCTGCTCGCGGATCAAATTCCTCCCCACCAGCATCTCCGAAACCGGGTGCTCCACCTGGATGCGGGCGTTCATCTCGATGAAGTAGAACTCCTCCCCCTCCACCAGGAACTCCACCGTGCCCGCCCCCACGTAGCCCAGGGCCTCGGCGGCGCGCACGGCGGCGGCGGCGAGCCGCTGGCAGAGCTCAGGAGGCAGCCCGGGGGCGGGGGCTTCCTCCACCAGCTTCTGGTGCCGCCGCTGCACGGTGCAATCCCGGGTGCCCCAGTGCACGATGTGCCCATGCTCATCGGCCAAAACCTGCACCTCCACGTGGCGGGGGGATGGGAGGAAGCGTTCCAGGAACAGGCGGGGGTCGGCGAAGGCCCGCCGGGCCTCCTCCTGGGCGCGGGGGAACTGGGCCGAGAGTTCCTCCTCGGAGCTCACGATGCGGATGCCCCGTCCCCCGCCGCCAGCGGCCGCCTTCAGCAGCAGCGGGTAGCCCAGCTCCCGGGCATAGCGCCGGGCTTCCTCTGGGGAGGCCAGGGCGGGGGAACCGGGCAAGGTGGGGACCCCGGCCTGGGCTACCCGGGCCTTGGCGGCCAATTTGTCCCCGGCCAGCTTGAGCACCGGGGCCGGGGGGCCGACGAACTTGATCCCGTGGGCGTGGCAAATCTCGGCCAGCTCAGCAGATTCGGACAAAAATCCGTAGCCCGGGTGCAGGGCATCGGCGCCGGTGACCTCACAGGCGGCCATCAGGGCCGGGATGGAGAGGTAAGACCTGGCGGGCGGCGCGGGGCCGATACACACTGCCTGAGGGGCTTCCCGGACGTGGAGGGCCTCCCGCTCCACCTCAGAGAACACCGCCACCGCAGTCAGCCCCTCTTCCCGGCAGGCCTCCAAGATCCGCAGGGCGATCTCCCCCCGGTTGGCGATCAATACCTTTTCCATGGCTGCCCCCGGCGCGGGCAGCTGTCCCGCCGGGATGGGCTGTTCATCCTGGTCGCAAGCGGAACAGGGGCTGGCCGTACTCCACCGCCTCTCCCTCCTCCACCAGGATCTCCTCCACCACCCCGGCCTGCTCGGCCCGCACCTCGTTCATCACCTTCATCGCCTCCACGATCCCCAGCACCTGGCCCGCCTCCACCCGCTCCCCCACGGCCACGAACGGGGCTTCCCCGGGGGCCGGGCGGAGCCAGAACGTGCCCACCACCGGGGAGCGGACCAGCAAGGCCTCTTCCACTTGGGGGGCTTCCGGTGGGGGGGGCGGGGCGGCCGGCGCTTCCCCAAACCGCAGGGTGACGCGCCGGCCTTCCTCCTCCCAGGTCAGCTCCACCAACCCCTCCTGGCGCATGAACTCACACAGCTTCCGCAACTCCTCAGTGTCGAAATTCACCCTGCCTCCTTGCCCTATTGTAGCCGGTCACCTGGCCGGCACGCGGGGGGCGGTTGGGCCCTGCACGGGAGAAAACAAATCGCTATAATCCGGGTTGTGAGGTGATGTAAGGGGTGTCGCCCGGATCGCAAGGTGTTTTATTGGTCGTCCTTTTGGCCCTCTCAGCCTTCTTCTCCGGTTCGGAAACGGCCCTGACTTCCCTTTCCGAGCTGCGGCTGAAGCACCTGTTGGAGAAGGAGAAGAACCGCCGGCGGGCAAGCGCCCTGGGGCACCTGCTCTCCGAACCCAACGACCTCATCACCTGCTTGCTCATCTGGAACAACCTGGTGAACGTGGGCGCCTCCGCCCTGGCCACCTTGCTGTTCTTGGGGTTGCTCCCGCAAACCCTGCCCGCCTACGCCGCCGGGCTCCTCACCACGGTGGTGATGACCTCCCTGCTGCTCCTGTTCGGGGAGATCACCCCTAAGAACCTGGCCAAGAACCGGGCCGAGACCGTGGCCCTCAAGGTGGTAGTGCCGGTGTGGCAGCTCACCCGGGTCACTTTCCCCCTGGTGCGGGCCCTGCGGGCCATCTCCCGGGGGATGCTGCGCCCGTTTGGCGAAAGCCTGCTCTCCCGGGAGGGGGTCCCCCTCTCCGAGGACCAGCTGGTCACCTTCATCGAGGAGGGCGAGGAACGGGGCATCATCCCGGTACAGGACGGGGAGATGATGAAACGCATCCTCGCCCTGGACGAGATCACCGCCCAAGAGGTGATGGTCCCCCGCACCGACATGCAGGCCATCGAGGTCAACACCCCCCTGCAGGAGGTGCTCTCCTTCGTGGTGGAGGACGGACACTCCCGCTACCCGGTGTACGAGGACGTCCCGGACAACGTGATCGGCATCCTGTACGTTAAAGATCTGCTGCGCACCGCTGTGAATGGGGGGGTGGATGTGCAGCTCAGGAAGTTGCTGCGGCCGGTCTACTACACCCCCACCACCAAGCCGGTGAACGTGCTCTTGCGGGAGTTCCAGCGGGAGCGGGTACACATGGCGATCGTGGTGGACGAGTACGGGGGGGTGGCGGGGCTGGTGACCTTGGAAGACATCCTGGAGGAGATCGTGGGGGAGATCGAGGACGAGTACGATCGGGCCCGATCCCGCCCCCTGATCAAGCGGGTGTCGGCCAGCGAAGCAGTGGTAGACGGGGACGCCGAGGTGCGGATGGTCAACCGGGCTCTGGGGTTGAAGCTGCCGGAAGACGAGGCGGTGACCATCGCCGGGTTGATCCTGGAGAAACTGGGGGACATCCCCGAGGCGGGGGCCCGCCTGAAGATCGACCGCGCGCTGCTCACCGTGGAAGGGGCCACCGACCGCGAGATCACCTCGGTGCGGGTAGCGGTGCTGCCCGAGGAGGAATCGGAATAGGCCCCTCCCAGGAAATCCCCTGTCCCTTGTTCCCCTGGGGTGAACGAGGAGGGTAGGGCATAATGCGGGGCCCGCCGGCCACTTCGAGGACCGGTGGGGGGGAAAGGAGCTGGTGTGCTTACCAAGGTCAAGGTAGTGAGTGCCCTGCTGCTTTTGGGGGCGGGGGCAGCCTGGGCAGCTCAGGTTGAGATCTCGGTCCATTTCGACCCGGAGCAGCACATCGTGTCCGGCAGCCAGTGGGTGAGCTGGGAGGCCCCGCCCCAGGTGGCCACCTTCGCCCTGTTGGCCAACCTGGGCCGGGAGGAGAACCCCTACCTCTCCGGACGGGCCCTGGACACCCAGTATGTGTGGGGGTTCGACCCCGCCTGGACGGAGGTCCGGCGGGTGGTGTGGGAGGGGGAGGTGGAGAGGGAGCTGGTATTCGAGCTCCTGCCAGCCCCCCCGGCCCTGCAAACCTACTCCCTGGAAGACGTGCTCCTCAGGGTGCCCTTGCCCGGGGGTGAGGGTCGGCTGCGGATCGATTTCGCCACCCGGTTCCCCCACGTCAGCACCGGAGAGGCCGGACGGCTAGGCGACATCTACACCTGGAGGTTCGGCTGGCACCCGATCCCGGTGGAGCTGCCGGCCGGAGAATACTGGCCCCTGGTGCTCCCCGCCCACCACTACCGGGTGGAATTGACCCTCCCGGCCGGCTGGCGCGCCTTCCTCCCCGGAGAGGTGGAGGAGGAAGCGGGGGAAGAGGAGGTCCGCTGGCGGGCTTCCTTCGCCATCCCGGTGCGTTCGATCAGCCTCTATTTCGGCCCCGAAGAAGAGCTGACTTCGGTAGAGCTCCCCCTGGCGGACTTGGAGCTGGTGGGGGTAGCCCCGGCCGGGGAGGAGGAGGCACTCCGGGCATTGCTCACCTACGTGCCCGAGATCCTCCGGCACTACGGGGAGCGGTTTGGCCCTTACCCGCACCCCCGCTTCCTGGTCGTCCATCACCCCAACCGGGTGGGGCTGGCCATGGCCGCCGACGGGGTAGTTTTTCTCCCCCAGTGGTACTTCGACCGCCAGCACCTGACCGCCTCCGGGATCCTGTCGCGGTTCGGACAGTTCATCCTGGCCCACGAGCTGGCCCACCAGTGGTGGGGGATCGGGGTGGGGGTGGATTTCAACGCCGAGAACTGGCTCTCGGAGGGGCTGGCCCAGTACGCCTCCATCTCTTGGTTCGAGGAGAAATTCGGCCCCGAGGGCGGGAACCTGTTCGTGCTAGAGAGAGAAGGGCTGGGGGAGGCACTGGTGGAGAGCTTGATCGGCTTCGTAAACCTGCGGGAACACTTCACCGAGCTACCCTACATGGACATCGCCTTCCAGGGATTCGACGAGGCGGTGGTAAAGCCCCTGGCGGAGGTGCGCTATGGGCAGGCCACCGGGATCCGGATCTACGACAAGGGCTATTTGGTGCTCCGGGCCCTGGCCCATTTAGTGGGGGAGGAGGCCTTCGACCGGGTGCTCGCCAAGGTGGCCGCCTCCTACCGCGGACGTCTGCTGACGGTAGAGGAGCTGAAGGCCCTCCTGGAAGAGGAAACCGGGGAGGAGTGGGGGTGGTTCTTCCAAGCCTGGGTGTGGGGCGAGGCCCAGGCCGACTACGCGTTGCGGGAGGTGCGCCGGGGCCGGGAAGGGGAGCGGTACCGCGCCGAAGTCTACCTCACCCGCTCCGGGGAGGGGTTCCTGCCGGTGGAGGTGGAGGTGCGGGGCCCGGAGGAGCAATGGGAGCTTTTGGTGTGGCCGGCGGGGGAAGAGGAGAGCACCGTGCTCGTCTTCGAGACCGACTTCCCGGTGCGGGAGGTGGTGGTGGATCCAGGCCACTACGTGTTGGACCACAACCGCCTCAACAACGTGTGGCCCACCCGGTATGTGCTGGCCATCGGCAAGAACCAGCTCCCGCTGGACGGCTACTTGGTGCGAGGGGACCCCGAGACGAGGGCGGTGCAGGTCCAGTACCTGAACCGGTTCGGCTGGGCCATCTACCCGGAAGCCCTGGCGGTGCAAGGTTTCGTGCGTTACGGGCGGGAGGCCACCGTGTGGGGATTTGCCCAGATAAACGACACCTTGACCGGTCAGTTGAGCCTGGCCCTGCACCTGTGGGATCAGCCGGAGACCGGGCAAGCGGGGGAATACTGGGTCCCGGCCGGGGATCTGGTGCTCTCCTTGGCCCGCCGGCCTTACTGGCAGTGGGGGGTGGGGATCACCTGGCAGCAGTTCCTGCCACGGGTATTCTGGGGGCAAGGCACCCTGGTGGGGGTCCCGGGCGCCGGCGAGCGGATCACCTTCACCCACCTCCAGGAACTGTCCCTGGCCCCGCACACCTATCTTCAGCTGGGGCTGGGGTGGGGGTTGGTGCGGGGGACCCTTCCCCAGGAGCTGCGGCTCCGGTTGGGGGAACTTTACACCGTCACCGACGGCCCCCAAGGCCGGCGAAAACTCTTCCTGGGAGCTTCCCTGTGGCTCCCCCCCCACCAGGAGCCCTACCACCTGGCCGGGGTGGCCTTGGTGAGCCGAGTGGTGCCGCGGCTCTACCTGAGCTGGGGGAAACTGTGGTCTGCCGACGGCCCCCTGACCACTCGCATGGAGGTAGGGGGAGAACTTCTCATTCGCTGCGAGCTACTTGGGGGGACCATGGCCCTGACCGGGGTGGTGGGCCTGGCCTGGCCCCTGCCGGAAGGGCAAGCGGTGTTCTACTTCGGGATCCTGCCCTGAGCTTGGCTGGGGGAGCCCCCGGCTCCCCCAGCCCTCGCGGCGGAACAGGCGAGGGGAAAAACCTCGCCCGCCAGAGGAGAACGATGAGGTTGGCCGAACCGGGGCCCGTGGGGGCCAAAACCTGAGGGAAGGGAGGACGATGAGGGTTCCGCTGGCTTGGCTCTCTCAATACGTGGATCTGGCTGGCCTGGAGGTGGAGGAACTCGCCGACCGGCTCACCCTGGCCGGCCTGGAAGTGGAGAAGGTGGAGCGACTCGGCCCCTACCAGGGGCTGGTGGTGGCGAAACTGGTCTCCGTCTCCCCCCATCCCAAGGCGGACCGGCTGTGGGTGTGCCAATTGGAGGTGGGGGCTGAGGAGCTGACCGTGGTCAGCGGGGCCCCCAATTTGGCCGCCGGGACGTTGGTCCCCCTGGCCCTGCCCGGGGCCAGGCTGCCCGGGGGGGAGGTGCAGCGGGTCACCCTGCGGGGGGTGCCCAGCCAGGGGATGATCCTGTCGCTGGCGGATTTGGGGTTGGAGGCGAAATCGACTGGGATCTGGACCCTGCCCCCCGGGCCCCAGCCAGGCCAGGACCTGGCCCCGCTCATCGAGGGGCCGGATACGGTGTTGGTTCTGAAGATCACCCCCAACCGCCCAGACCTCCTGGGCATCTACGGGGTGGCCAGGGAGGTGGCCGCCCTATTCCACCTCCACCTGGAGGAGCTCCCAGTGGGGTTTTCGGAAGCCGGGACCCCGGCCGCGGAGCTGGTGGAGGTGGAGCTTGAGGACCCCGAGGACTGCCCCCGCTACCTGGCCCGGCTCTGGGCCGGGGTGCCCCAACAGCCGAGCCCCCTGTGGCTGATGAGCCGCCTCCTCAAGGCCGGCATGCGCCCCCTCACCCTGCCGGTGGACGTGACCAACTACGTGATGCTGGAGCTGGGCCAGCCCCTGCATGCCTTCGACTGGCAGCGCCTGCCGGGCAGGCGGATCGGGGTGCGGCGGGCCCGCCCCGGCGAGAGATTGCGCACCCTGGACGGCCTGGAGCGGGAGCTGTCCCCCGAGGTGCTGCTCATCACCGTGGACGATCGGCCGGTGGCGGTGGCCGGGGTGATGGGGGGAGAGGAGACCGAGGTACGGGAGGACACCACCCATATTCTGCTTGAGGCTGCCTGTTTCTCCCCGGCTCGCATCCGCCGTTCCTCCCGCAGTCTGGGCCTGCGCACGGAAGCCTCACTCCGGTTCGAGCGGGGACTCTCCCCGGAGCTGGCCGAACTCGCCTCCCGGCGGGCCAGTGCTCTGCTGGCTTCCTTGGCCCCGGTGGAGATCGCCCCTGGGGCGGTGGACGCCTACCCCCGGCCCAGCCCTGCCCGACGGATCACCCTGCGCAAGGCGCGGGTGAGCCAGGTGCTGGGGCTGGCGGTGGAGGAGGCAGAGGTGACGAGAGACCTCGCTGCCCTGGGGGTGGAGCTCACCGACCAGGGGGAGGCCTGGTTGGCCCAGCCTCCCCCCTGGCGGGGGGACCTGGAGCGGGAGATAGACCTGATCGAAGAGGTGGCCCGCCTGTACGGGTACGACCGCATCCCTGCCCGTCCCCCGGCCCTCCCCCTGCGGGCCGGGGAAAAGGACCCGCGGGAGGCGTTCTGCGACCGGGTGCGCCAAATACTGGCTTCCCTGGGGCTGAGCGAGATCTACTCCCTAGGGCTGGTAGGAGGGGAGGAGGCGGAGGTCCCCCTGCGCAACCCCATGGCGACTGGGCAGGAGGGCCTGCGGGCCTCCCTGCTCGGGGGGCTGCTGGCGGCGGTGCGGCAGAACCTGGAGGCCCAGAACCCTGGGGTGGCCATATTCGAGGTGGGCCGCACCTTTCACCTCCGGGCGGGGGAGGTGGTGGAGGAGGACCGGGCAGGGGTGGCCCTGGCCGGGCGGCCCCCGGTGCCCCTGTCCGGAAAACAGGACTACACCCCAGCCCACCTAAAAGGGCTGCTGGAGGGCCTGCTCTCCGCCCTGCGGGTGGAAGGGGTGTCCCTGGGGGAAGTGGACGCTCCCTGGCTCCACCCCCACCGCCGGGCCGGCATCTACCTCACCCCGGAGGCCCCCCAGCAGCCGGCCCGGAAGTTGGTGGGGTGGCTGGGAGAGCTATCGCCGGAGCTGGGGGAAAAGCTCCCCGGGGAGCGGCGGGTGTTGATGTGGGAGCTCTCTCTAACCGAGCTCCTCACCGCCGTGCGCCCTGCCAGCTATCGCCCCTTGCCCCGCCACCCCCTGGCCCGGCGGGACCTCTCCCTGCTCGCCCCCCAGGAGCTGCCAGAGGAGCGCCTCCGGGAGCTGATCTTGGCAGAGCCGTTGGTGGAGTCCTGTTTCCTTTACGACCTCTACCAGGGCCCGGGCATCCCCCCCGGCCAGCGTTCCCTCACCTACGAGGTCACCTTCCGCCACCCGGAGCGCACCCTGGCCTCGGAAGAGGTGGAGGAGGCAGTGGCCCGGATCCTGGCCCAGTTGGAGGCCCTGGGCGTCCGCCTCCGCAGCTAGATGGAACGGGTAGTGATCACCGCCGGGCCGGAGGAGACCCAGCGGCTGGGGGAGGAACTGGTGGGGGAGCTCGAGGAGGGGGAAGTAGTGGCCCTGGTGGGCCAGCTGGGCAGCGGCAAGACCACCTTCGTGCAGGGGATGGCCCAGGGGCTGTTCGTGAAAGAGCGGGTGACGTCGGCGAGTTTTCTGCTCGCCCGCACCTACCGGGGCCGGATGCCACTCCACCACCTGGATGCCTACCGCATTTCCGCTCCCGAGGAGCTGGCCGAGGTGGGGCTGTTGGAGCTCTTGCCCCCGGAGGAAGGGGTGACGGTGGTGGAGTGGGCAGACCGGATTGGGGACCTCATCCCCCCCGGGAGCATCTGGGTGCACTTCGAGCACCTGGACGGGGACCGGCGCCGCATCACCCTTCGCCGCCGGTGAGGGTGGAAAGGAGCCTGTGGGCTTCCTCTCTGGCCCGCTGGGCCAACGCCGGGGGGAGGTGGCCGGCCTCCACCTTTTCCTCCAGGGCTTCCTCGTCCACCAGGAACGCCTCCCCGCTGGGGAGGCACACCACATCCAGCTCCAGGTCCAAGTACCGCACCCGCCCCGGGTACACCTCCGGGGGGGTGTGGATGTCATACAGCTCCCCGATGGGGTCCCCGCTGGCCCGGAAGTAACTGCGCCGGGCCCACCACTCATTTAAAGGCAGCTCCACCAGCCCAAAATCACCTTCCCGCTTGGGCACTTCCAGCGAGTCGTACTTGCCCCCGGGCCGGAAGCGGCGGCGAAGCACCAGCCGGTCCGGCTCCCAGTGCTCCAAAACCCCCTGCCAGCGGAACCCATCCCCACCCCCCTTCACGTGCTCCACCGTGATGGGCTGGCCGGGGGAAAGACGATCCCACACTAGCTCCTGCCACAGCCGGCGGGCCAGCTGGGGGAATTCTTCCGGGGGGGCGGTGGCTTCCAGCTCGTCCACCCGGCCCGGGTCCACCACCTTCAGTTGATGATGGCCCGGCAGAGTAGGCACACAGCCGGCCCGTACTTGGTCGAGCTTCTCCTTCACGGGGCGGGAAAATTCTCCCACCCAGCTGGCCTCCAGTTGAGCGAGTTTCTCCCAACCCCGGGGGACCTTCCGGGGGCGGGGGGTGAACACCGCCCAGGGCAGGGCATCCTTGAGACAGGCCACCACCGCTTCCGTCGGCCCCCGCACCCCCCGGACCACCACCCCCTGCCGGTTCTCCCGGTCGAACACGCTCACCTGGGGCGGGTCCTGGCAGGGGGAGAGCCCCAGGCGAGCTTGAATCGCCTCGCTGGGCTGCACGATCTGGAAACCGGCTTCCAGGAGGAGCTTGGTGAGCGCGGTTGCGTAGATGCCCCTCACCTTGACCTTTACTGGAGAGACTTCGGACCCCATCACGCCCCCGGTCAACGCTCGAAGCCAATCCCCTCGATGCGGAGGAGGTTCCCGGTGAGCTCCCACTTAGCCCCCAGTATTTCCTCCACCAGCCACAGGTTGGTTTGCACGTGGTCCGTGGGAGAGGGGATCAGGTAGCGGGTCTCGCCCCGGGCCAAGGCAGCGTAGAGGATCAGCTGATCGGCCAAGAACCGATCCACGCTGGCTCCCGAGGAGAGGTCGGCGACGAGCATCTGGGCTACGTCCCGACCTATATCCTCGGCGCGGCGGCCCGGGGCCCCGGCCCGGTCCGCCCCCAACCTCTCCCCCCGTTTTCCGGCGGCGAACACGGCCAGGGCTGCCCCTGGCTGTCGGGCGGTGTCGTCGTAGACCACCTCGAAGTTGGCCGAAAGCCCGTGCCTGGCCAGCTCTCGCTGGCAGGACTCTGCCAGCCGGTGGCTCACCCGGCGGGCCCGCAGGTGAGAGGAGAGGGCGACCCCCCACAGCTTCTGGGGAGGGTTCACCGGCTGGGGGCGCTGGAGCGGCCGCAGGGGAGGATGGGCGGGGCGGGCCACAAGTTCAATCTCCCCGCCCCCCCGGGGCACGTATCCCGGCCGAACCACGCTCAGCTTTGCCTCCAGCCCCATCTCCCCCAGGGTGGGCAGGAGCACCTGTTGGGTGTGGAAGGCAGAGGGGGCGAAGTCCTGGAACAACCCTCCGCTGATGCGGACGCGGGAAGGTGCCGGGGAGAAGGCCAAGAGCGGCAGCACGGTCAGGGCGAGCATGGTGGTGGACCCGGCAGTGCCGATGTCCCAACTGAACTGGCCGGCCCGCAGGCGGGGGCCGGGGTGGAAGACAATCTCCTGGGAGCCGACCTCGGCCCCGGAAAGTTCTCCCTCGCAAAGCTCCGCCACCGCTCGCACCGCCATGAGGTGTTGCGGCCGCAGCCCGGGCTTCCCCCGCTTGGCCCGGATGCGGACCAACCGCAGGGGACGGCCCACCAGGGCGGCCAGGGCCACGGAAGTGCGGACGATGGTGCCGCTTCCCGACCCGTGGGCTCCGTCTATTTGCAGCATCCTGCCTGCATTTTACCGGAGCCCCGCTCCACTAGGGCAGGAGGAACCTAACTGGAGAACGAGTACTGGATGGCGGCCAGCACTGCCCCTTGGGGGTCCTGGAGCACGCAGAACCGCCCCACCTTGGGTATCTCCCGGGGCTGGACCAGCAACCTCCCTCCCAGTTCCTCCACCTTCCTGGCCACCTCGTCTACGTCGTTCACCGTGACGTAGACCAACCAGTGCGGCGGGGTGCCCGGGGGCGCCTGGGGAGGCAGCCGCATCATGCCCCCCACCTCCCTCCCCCCGGCCTTGATCACGGTGTAGGGGGCCCCGGGCATGTCGCTCTGAGCCAACTCCCAGCCGAACACCCCCTGGTAAAACTCCTTGGCCGCCTCCACGTCGGTGGTCTCAAGCTCCGCCCAGCTGAAATCGCCGTGGGTGTGAAACCGGTCCACCTGAACCACCTCCTCGCAGATAAGGCCATTGTAGCAGCTGGGGGAGGAGGCGGCGCTCACAGCAGCCGGTAGAGGAGCACGGCGGCGAGGCCGCACAAGCCCTCGAGGCCGATGAACACCAGCACCAGGGTGCGCTCGTGCAGCCCCCCAGTGACCTTGAGCACCCACTGGGCCAGGCCCACCGGGCCGCCTGCGGGACAGTGGAGTTTCCCGTCCTCGCCGGGTTCCCCCCACCAGCCCCGGGAGGGAAACCCGTGGGCCGCCTTGAGCAGGAAGTCCAGTGCGTAGGGGAGGATGACCACGATCCCTGCCCACTCGAAGTTGCCCACGATCACGGCCGAGGCGATGATCGCCCCGATGGACAGGGTGCCCACATCCCCGATGAAGACCCGGGCCGGGTACCAGTTGAAGTAGATGATTCCCAGCGAGGCCCCGATCCCGGCGAGGAGGAGGGCCAGCGCGGTGGGGTCCGCCAGGCGGGCGGCGATCGCCGCCAGGGAGCCCAGGGCCACCAGCCCCATCCCCACCTCCAGGCCGTTGAACCCCGCCAGCATGTTCACCGCGTTGGCTGCCCCGGTCACCCCCAGGGGCACCAACACCAGGGCATAGAGGGGGCCCAAGTCCACCCGGCCGAAGAACGGGAGCCGCATGCTGGACACCCCGGCCCGGACCGCCACCAGGGGCAGCGCGGCGATCAGGGGGAGGAGGGCCTTCAACCACTGCCTGATCCCGATGAGGTCGTCGACCACCCCGATCAGGGTGGTGAGGAGCACCGTGCACAACACGGCGAAGAGCGCGGTGAGGTCCAGCGAGAGGAGGTGGGGCCAGAAGGTCTCCAAAGCGATGGCTAGCAGCATCCCCGCCCCGAACCCGGCCACCAGGGCGAGGCCCCCTACTTCGGGGACCAGCGGCCGCGCCGGCTTGTTCACGTCAGGGCCCACGAGCCCAGCCCGCCGGAGCCGGGGGATGAGCAGCCTGGTGCCTAAAAACGCCGTTCCCCAAGCGACCATTGCCACGAAACCCAGCATCACACCGTGACTCTACCGGCCCCCCTCATCCGGGGCAAATGGAAATTGATCCGGTTCCGCCTGACAAGCAGAGGCAGTGCTCCGGAAAGCTTTGTGCGGCAGAAAAAAGGTGGCGTTCCCCTGCACCGAAATGTGGAAAGAAGGGAAGGGCACAAGCGGCTCGTCCTCCTCAAGTGTGGGGGACTTTCGCGCGACATGGCCGGCGGCGATCATAGAACGATCCGGACTTAGCCGAGAGGAGTTCCTAAACAACCTTCATAGGCGATGTAGTCCAGGAGGCCTGCACCAGAAAGAGCAAGCTATAACCGTCCGAGGATCACGGGCGTTCACCCAGCGAGTATGCGTGCCGGGCCGAAACTCAAAAGTAAAGACCCGAACATT
>DFNF01000003.1:1062-7878 GCA_002375935.1 Acetothermia bacterium UBA3574 | reverse complement strand
CCTTACCACCCCCCTCCCTCCCGGCTACCATCTCCCGGCAACATGACCAAGATCTGGATCCTCCTGTTCACCGTGGGCTTGGGCCTGGGGATGCTGCTGGTGGCCCTGCTCACCGCTCCTCCCCCCCCGGCGAGTTCGCCGGAGCTTTCTCCCTGGCAGCCTCCCTTCACGGTGGTGGTGGACCCCGGCCACGGGGGCCATGACCCCGGGGCCATCGTGGCCGGGATTCAGGAAAAGGACATCACCCTTGAGATCTCCCTGCGGGTCCTCTCCCTGGCCAAGGCGATCCCCCAGTTGCGGGTGGTGCTGACCCGGATGTCCGACCGCTACCCAGAGTTGAGGGAGCGAGTCAGGTTCGCCGAAGAAGTTGGGGCCGCCCTGTACCTCTCCATCCACGCCAACTCCTTCCCCGACCCTGCTATTTGTGGGGTGGAGACCCTGGTGGACGACTCCCGTCCCCCGGACGATCCCAGTTGGGCCTTGGCCCAAGCGGTGCAAAAGGCGGTGTGTGCCTCCACCGGCGCCGTCGACCGGGGGGTGCGCAGCCAACGGCTATATATGCGGCACACCCATCTGCCCGCCGCCCTGATAGAGGTGGGGTACCTCACCTGCCCCGCTGAACGGGCTCGCCTGCTGGACCCCTGGTACCAGGAGGAAATCGCCCGGGGCATCCTCCGCGGGATCATGGATTTCTTGGGGCCGTAATCTCCTCTGTGCAGCCTTGGATTTTCCACTTCGAAGACCAGCACGAATTTTCTGATCTATTTTGGCCGGTGTAGTTGGCCGAGCCTGGGGTCGGTTGGGCCCGGGCGCTCGGGGTAGTCCCCAGAATCTGTGGGAGCGACTGAGAGCATTCTTCGTGGCTGAGAGTGCAGGTTCTCCAGGGTAGCCTGGGTCTCGGCGGGCAGGTTGGGCCGGGGTACTTTAAGGGAGGAGGCGGCTTGCCCCCAGCCACATAAGGGCGCCCAGCATCCCCGCCAGGGCCGGGGTCAACACCCACCCCAGCCCGATGCTGAGAAGCTGTCTGCGGTTGACCGTCCCCACCCCTTTTGCCAACCCGATCCCCACCACTGCCCCCACCACTGCTTGGGAGGCGGAGACCGGCACCCCCAGGATGGCGAACGCCTGCAAGCTGGCGGCTTGCGCCGCCACCGCCAGCAGGGCGGGCAACAGCCCCAACGGCACCAGTCTCTCCCCCACCGTTTCCATGACCCGGCGGGAGAAGGTGAGCACTCCCAGGGCGATGCTCCCCCCGCCGACCAGGGTGGCCGCCGGCACGGACAGAAGCCCGGTGCTCACGTACACCCCGGTGACGTTGGCCACGTTGTTCGCCCCCAGGGCGTAGGCCCCCCAGATGCCGATCAGCACCATGCCATAGCGCATGGCCTGGTCGTAGAGGAGGGCGCCGCCCAGGCGGGCCTGGAGGACCGGGCTCAGGAAGCGGTGGGCGAGGTAGGCCATGGTGAGGGCGGCCAAGGGAGATACCACCCAAGAGGTCAGGATTTTCCCCAACACTCCCCACTGCACCGGCTGGCCGGCGGCCAGGGCTACGCCGAGGATGGCCCCTACGGCGGCCTGGGTGGTGGACACCGGCAGCCCCCGCCAGGTCATGGCGGCCACGGTGAGGCCGGCGGCCAGGGCCACGCAGAAGGAGCTGGTGAGGGTTTGGGAGGCCATGGAGCTGTAGGTATGCATCCCTTGGGCCCCGCCCAGGTAGGCGCCCAAGAGGGCGAAGGCGGCGGTCAAGCTGACGGCGACGGTGAAGCGCACGGCCCGGACGCCCACGGCCAGGCCGAACACGTTGGCCGCGTCGTTGGCCCCCAGGGCCCAGCCCATCAGGATGGCTGGAAGCAGCGCCCACATTCATATCCCTCCCAACAGTTTATAGGACTATAGATCCCGGGGCGGGAATGTGCAACGGGTTCAACCCTCAATTTAGTTGCGATGGGCTGGGCCTGGTTCGTTTTCGGGGTTAGGCCAATTTCCAGGATCAACCTGGCAGGGCTTGCCTGGTGGGGGGAAATCTCCGTGGCTACGTGACTGGCCGAGCGGGTGAGCTCACAGCTTGGGCGGGCCGATCTGCACACCAGGCTCTATTAACGCGGGGCACCCTATCGCCCCCGCGGGCTCAGTCAACCTGCCGGTCTCCCCCATTCGCCCCCCGCCGCTCGTCCAGAAAACCCTGGAGGATCAGCACCGCCGCCAGCTCGTCCCGCAGCTTCCGCCGCCGTTGCTCCCGCAGCCCGGCCTGGGAGAGCACCCGGTCCGCTTCCACCGTGGTCAGCCGCTCATCCACCAGCTGCACCGGAAGCCCACTCGCCTCGGCCAGCGCCCGGGCAAACGACCGCATCTTGCCCGCTTGTTCCCCCTCGCTTCCGTCCATGTTCAGAGGCAGCCCCACCACGATTCTCTCCACCCTCTCCCGCGCACACAGGGAAACGAGGAAGGCGAGGTCTTCCTCCTCAGTCTGCCGGTGATAAACGCCCCGGCCCTGGGCCACCGTGCCGGTTTCATCCGAGATGGCGAGCCCAATGCGCCGGTCTCCCACGTCCAATCCCAACACCCTCATGGGCTGGAGAGCAACACCAATGCCCGCCGGATGAGCTCCTCCACCGGGGCCTGAGGGCACTCCCGCCGCAGTTTTTCCAGTGCCCGCCGGGCTTCCGCCTCAGAAAAGCCCAACGCCTTCGAGGTCAGGGCCTTGAGCACCACCTGCTCCTTCTCCGAGAGGGGGGTCACCACCGGGGGGGCCAGCTTGGCAAGCCTCCCCGCAAGCTCCACCATCACCCGCTGGGCGGTGCGCCGGCCGATCCCCTTCACCTGCTCCAGGGCAGACAGGTCCCCGTTTCTGATGGCAGCCAGGAGTTCCTCCGGGGGCAGGGCAGCCACCAGCCGAAAGGCGAGCTTCGGCCCCAGCTGGGGCACCGTGAGCAGCCCGGCGAACATCTCCCGCTCCTCGCGGGTGGCAAAGCCGAACAGCTCCAGCCCGTCATCCCGCACGATGAGCTGGGTGTAGAGCTTCACCAACGTGGTGTCGGCCGACCCGGCCGTACGCGGGGGAACCGTCACCCTGAGGCCCACCCCTCCCAACAGGAGCACCAGGAAATCCTCCCCCCGCTCGGCCACCGGCCCTTCCAGGAACTCCAGCATCCCCTATCCCCCCTCAACTTCTGCCCAAGCGGCGAGCAGTTCCCGCAGCTCTCCCTCCCGCCCCGCGGGGAGCTCCACCTCCAACACCACCGCGCCACTGTAATCCTGGGCGTGTACTTTCGCCCCCAGCCGGGCCAGGGCGCCTAGGGTGGCTCCCAGCTTGGCCAGTGGGGTCCGGACCCGAACCCGTCGCACCGGGGTCCGCTCCACCACCCCGGCCGCCTCCAAGGCCAATCGAGCCGCCTCCCGATAGGCGCGGCACAGCCCTCCCACTCCCAGCTTCACCCCCCCGAAGTAACGCACCACCGCCACCAGCGCCCCTTCTATCCCCCGGGCCCGCAACAGCTGTAGGATGGGCAGGCCGGCGGTGCCCCGGGGCTCGCCGGCGTCGTGGGCCCCTTCCTCGCCGGCCAGCCTCCAGGCATAGGCGATGTGGCGGGCGGCGTGATGGCGCCGCCCCAGCTCGGCCAGATGCCGCTGGATGTCCTCTTGGGTCTGGATGGGGAACGCGAACGCCAAGAACCGGGAGCGCTTTTCCACCAGCTTGGCTTGTCCGGCCTCAGCCAGGGTCAGCATGGAACTCCAAGCGGGGCTCTTCCTGGGCCAGGCGGGCCAGCTCGCCGAATGCCTGGGCCACCTTCCCCTCTTCCCCTGAGAGAAGCAGGGTCACCGCCCCCTCCCCGGCCCCCACCCCGCCGCTGGCCAGGTGGCTTGCGGTCACGCCGTAGAGGAGCTCGATCGCTTCCCTCTCGGTCACTATGCTCCCCACCAGGGGGAAAAGCCCGATGCGCAGGCCGCTCGCGTGGGCCAGTTTCCCTGAGCCCAGTGCCCGGGCGAGCTGGGGCACCGAGCCGTGGATGCACTTTGTAAGCGAGATGGGGACCACGATCTCCACCCCCCGGGCCAGCGCCAGGGTCACGTACCGCCCCACCGTGCCCCCGCTGGGGGAGGCCATCATCACCCCCACCACCCCCTGGGGGTCCAACACGTTCCCGCCCTTGATCAGCACGTCCCCCGGGCCCAGCCGCTCCCGCACCTCTTCCCCGGTGATCTCAACCGGCCGGCCGCGCTCCAGCACCAAGTCCCCTCCCCGCCGCCCCGCCGGCACCACCGCCAGCTCCCCCCCGATGTAGCCGGCGCAGTGCCCAACCTTGTCCACCGGCTTGCCCAAAAGCTCCTCGGCCACGTAGGCGTTGGTGGTCCCCAGGGTGATCACCACCAGCCCTGTTTCCAGGGCCCGTTGGACCTGGGGCAGGGCGCCCACCCCCCGGGCGATGAGCCGCTTGGCCGCCCCGGAATGGAGTACCACCACTGCTTGGCTTTCCTTGACCTTCGCCACCACGGCCTCCTTAGAGGAGCTTTTCCCTGGGAGTTTACCCGGTTCCCCGCTCCCCCCCAGGGGTGGATGCCATTCCCCCAAGTGGCTATAACTTTCCCCAAGCTGGATTTTCAGGATTGGCCTCCGGCCTTCTAGGTTCGGTGGTGAGGTAATCCCGTCAGGGGAAGCGGCCGGTAGTAGCCAAAAAAGGAGGGACTTGGATGCAGTGGACCAAGGAAACCTACGAGCAAGAGCGCCGGAACTTCCGGTGGGACATCCCCGAGGACTACAACCTAGCTCAGGTAGTGGACAGCTTTGCCGCCCGCGACCCGGAGAAGCCAGCGGTGCTCTGGGAATCAGAGGCCGGGGAGCGACGGGAGCTTTCCTGGGGGGAGCTGGCTGAGCAGTCGGGGCGGCTGGCCGCGGTGCTGCAGGGCCTGGGGGTGAGGCCGGGGAGCCCGGTGATGCACATCTTCCCCCGGCTTCCCGAATCGTTCATCGCCCAGATCGGCACCTTCAAGGCGGGCGGGGTGGCGGTGCCCTGCACCGAGATGCTCCGGCCCAAGGACATCATCTACCGGGCAGAGGTGTCCGGGGCCAGGGTGATCATCGCCCACACCTCCACCGCGGACCAGGTGGAGGAGGCTTGGGGCAAATGTCCGCTGGAGAAGCGGCTGTTGATCGGGGGGGAGCGGCCGGGCTGGTTGTCCTTCGAGAAGGCCCTGGCCCAGGCTTCGCCCATCCCCCCGGTGCCGCTGCGGGTGGACTCCCCCCTGACCATCAACTTCACCTCCGGCACCACCGGGGAGCCCAAGCCGGTCATGCACCGCCACCGCTGGATCTACGGGCACCACCGGGTTACTGCCCGCTATTGGTGGGCGGTGGAGCCGGGGGACGTGATCTGGGCCACCACCGCCCCGGGTTGGGCCAAGTGGTACTGGTCCCCCATCGGCACCGGGATCTCCCACGGGCTCACCCAGTTCGTGTTCCACGGGAGGTTCGACCCGGAACGCTATCTGGAGCTCCTGTCCCGCTACCCCATCACCAAGCTGTGTGCCACCCCCACCGAGTACCGAATGATCTTGGCCCACGTGTCGGACCTGGCCAGTTGGCGGGGGAAGCTCAAGCTGCGGGAGGCACTGTCCGCCGGGGAGCCCTTGAACGCGGAGGTGATCGAGACCTTCCAGGAGGCGTTGGGGCTAACCATCCGCGATGGCTACGGGCAGACGGAGTCCATCTGCTTGGTGTGTAACTATCCTGGCTTGCCGGTGAAGCCCGGTTCCATGGGCGTGCCCACCCCGGGGCCGGAGGCCACGGTGATCGACCAGGAGGGGAACCCGGTGGGGGCAGGGGAGATCGGAGAGATCGCCGTCCCGGTGGGGAACCCTGGCATCTTCGATGGTTACTGGCAGGAGGAGAGGCTGACCGCGGAGGTGTTCTCCGGGAAGTGGTACCGCACCGGGGACCTGGCGCGGGTGGACGAGGAAGGTTATCTATTTTTCGAGGGGCGGGCGGACGACATCATCTTGTCGGCCGGCTACCGCATCGGGCCGTTTGAGGTGGAGTCGGCGTTGGTGTCCCACCCGGCAGTGGCCGAGGCAGCGGTGGTGGGCGCCCCCCACCCGGAGCGGGGCGAGATCGTGAAGGCGTTCGTCATCCTGGCCCCCGGCTACCAGCCCTCCCAGGAGCTGGTCCAGGAGCTCAAGGACCACGTGAAGCGCATCACCGCCCCCTACAAGTACCCCCGGGAGATCGAGTTCGTGTCAGAGCTCCCCAAGACCTCCTCGGGCAAGATCAAGCGGGCGGAGCTGCGGGCCCGGGAGCGGCAGCGCAAGCTGGGAGGCTGAGGGATGGATGAAAGGCAGCTGGTCGAGCAGGCGGTGGCGGCCCGCAAGCTGGCCTATGCCCCCTATTCCGGGTTCCCGGTGGGGGCGGCCCTGCTGGCCAAGGACGGCCGCCTCTTCACCGGCTGCAACGTGGAAAACGCCTCCTACGGCCTCACCATGTGCGCCGAGCGGGTGGCCCTGTTCAAGGCCATCTCCGCCGGGGCCAGGGAATTCCAGGCCCTGGCCGTGGCCGGAGGGGAGGCACCCTGTGCCCCCTGCGGCGCCTGCCGCCAGGTGCTGGCCGAGTTCGCCCCCGACCTGATGGTGCTCATGGCCGACGGGGAGGGGAAACAGGTGGAGAGGCTTTCCCTGGGGGAGCTCCTCCCCCGGGCCTTCCGCCGGGAGAACTTGCCTCCCTGAGGGCCACGCGCTATATTCAGCCGGGCGCTAGGGCGTAGCCAAGCGGTAAGGCAGCGGGCTTTGGACCCGTGATCGGAGGTTCGAATCCTCCCGCCCTAGCCA
>DFNF01000003.1:485-710 GCA_002375935.1 Acetothermia bacterium UBA3574 | reverse complement strand
GCGGTGCTCCCCTTGGCAACCACGTCCCTTGTACATGGCGGCAGTGGCGAAGGAGGAAAGGATGCGAACCCCAGCCGAATCGCGTGACCCAAAGGAGTCCCTCCTTGCCCGGCTGGGGGTGGAGCTGCCCCGGGAGCTATTGGAACTCGCACTCACCCACTCATCCTTCGCCCACGAACGCGGGGGGAACTCCAACGAGCGGCTGGAGTTCCTGGGGGACGCGGT
>DFNF01000003.1:0-171 GCA_002375935.1 Acetothermia bacterium UBA3574 | reverse complement strand
CTGGAGTTCCTGGGGGACGCGGTGTTGGACCTGGCGTTGGCGGACATCCTCTACCACCGGTTCCCGGATTGGGACGAGGGAGAACTTTCCAAGCTGCGGGCGGTGGTGGTATCGCGGCCGGTGCTGGCCCAGGTGGCCCGGGAGCTGGGGCTGGGGGAGTGCCTGCGGGTA
>DFNF01000047.1:2508-2782 GCA_002375935.1 Acetothermia bacterium UBA3574 | reverse complement strand
TCCGGCTCCCGGACGAGGTGATCCGAAAGGACGTGGAGCGGATCCTCTCCCTGGGGGTGGACCTGCGCCTCTCCTCGCCGGTGACCGCCCCCCCGGAGGAACTGCTTCAGGAGGGCTACGACGCGGTGTTCCTGGCCTGCGGGATGCAGCGGGACATCCCGCTGGCCATCGAGGGGATTGCCGGGGCGGGGGTGTGGCCGGCCCTGGAGCTCCTGGCCCGGGTCCGGGCGGGCGAGCGGCCGGCCCTGGGGGGGAGGGGGGTGGGGATCGGGGG
>DFNF01000047.1:0-2202 GCA_002375935.1 Acetothermia bacterium UBA3574 | reverse complement strand
GCCGGCCCTGGGGGAGAGGGTGGTGGTGATCGGGGGCGGGGACACGGCCATGGACGCGGCCCGGGTGGCAACGCGCCTGGGGGCCAGCCAGGTGACCGTGGCTTACCGCCGCACCCGGGCGGAGATGCCCGCCTCCGAGGAGGAGCTCTCCGGTGCCCTGCAGGAGGGGGTGGAGCTCCTGGAGCTCGTCTCCCCGGTGCGGGTCCTCCGGGAGGACGGCCGGGTGGTGGGCTTGGAGTGTGTGCGCAACAGGCTGGGGGACCCGGGGCCGGATGGCCGCCGGCGGCCGGTCCCCATCCCGGGGAGCGGGTTCACCCTCCCGGCGGACGCGGTGGTGGTGGCCATCGGCCAGCAGGCGGACCTCGCCTTCCTCTCCGGCACCAGGCTCGACATCCCAAGGGAAGGTCTCCTGGCGGTGGACCCGGAGACCGGACGGCTCGCCCCCCGGCTCTACGCCGGCGGGGACATCACCCCGGGCGTTCACACCATCATCGCCGCCTGTGGCGACGGCCTCCGGGCCGCCCGGGCCATCTGCCGCGAGCTGTCCGTTCCCTTCCGGGAGCCCGCTCCGCCGCGGCCCGAGCTGTCCCGGGAGGAGATCGTGGCGGTGAAGCGGATGCGGGCCCGGAAGGAAGATCAGCGCCGCCCCCGGGAGCTCCCTCCCCCAGAGCGCCGGGGCTTCCAGCTCGTGGAGACCGCCTATACCCCGGAGGAGGCCCGGGCCGAGGCGGAAAGGTGCCTCCAGTGCTCCACCCTGTGCGACAAGTGCGCCGAGGTGTGCCCCAACCGGGCCAACCTCACCTACTTCGTCCCCCCGGTGGACTGGCGGGTGCCGGTCCTGGCGGTCCAGGATGGGGAACTGGCGGTGGTGGGCGAAGAACAGTTCCGGGTCACCCAGAGCAGGCAGATCCTCCACATCGATGACCTGTGCAACGAATGCGGGAACTGCGCCACCTTCTGCGTCCACCAGGGAAAGCCCTATCTGGAAAAGCCGCACCTGTTCCTCACCGAAGAGGGCTTCCGGGCCGAGGAGGACAACGCCTTCTACATCCGGGGAGACGTGATCCGCCGACGGGAGGGGGGTGAGGAGGCGTCGCTTGCCCGCACCGACCGGGGGTATTCGTACGAGGACGCGCACGTGAGGGTGCTCCTCAGCCCCACCTTCGAGGTTGAGGAGCTGCAATTGAAATCTCCGTTTCCCGGCAAGCTGTCCCTGGTGGGGGCGGCGGAGCTGGCGGTGATCCTGGAGGGGGTCAAGCGCTCCCTTCCCTATCTCCCCGGGGTGCGCTAGGTCGGTTGTGGACATTTTGGGTTGCGCCCCGGGGTGGGGGAAAGCTACACTCCGCTGGACATGACCCGGGCGGAGGTGGTCGCCTTCCTGGAGGAGCGCTTCCCCCCTGAGCTGGCCGAGGAGTGGGACAACTCCGGCCTTCAGGTGGGGGAGCTAGGGGGAGCTTGTGAGAAAGTAGGGGTGGCTCTTGATCTTTCCCTGGAAATCCTTCCCCGGCTTTCAGGATTGGACCTGCTGATAACCCACCATCCGCTCCTCTTCCGGCCCCTCAACTGCATCTCCACTTCTACGCCTTTGGGGGAGAAGATCGCCGCCCTCCTCACCCAGGGGATCGCCTGTTATGCCCTGCACACCCCCTATGACCTCGCCCAGGGGGGGATGGGGGAGCTGTTGGCGGGGCTGCTCGGCCTCTCTGAGCTCAAGCCGTTGGCCCCCCGGGGAAAGCTCTTGAAGCTGGTGGTGTTCGTGCCCTCCGACCACGTGGAGGAGGTGGCCCAGGCCATCTTCGCCGCCGGGGCCGGGAAAATAGGCCGCTACGGATGTTGCTCCTTCCGCAGCCCAGGCACCGGCACCTTCCTCCCCCAGCCCGGCACTTCCCCCCACATCGGGGAGGTGGGCAAGCTGGCCCAGGTGGATGAAGTGAGGTTGGAGACGGTGGTCCCCCAGGAAAGGTTGACCCGAGTGATCTCGGCCATGCTCCGCGCCCACCCTTACGAGGAGGTGGCCTATGACCTTTATCCTTTGGAAATCGCCCCCGGGCTGCATGGACTGGGACGAGTAGGAAACCTGGACCGACCTGCCCCTGCCTCCCAGGTCATAGCCACCTTCTCCCGAGAGCTGGGGGCGGCGGGGGTGCAGGTGTACGGGGAGCGGACACGGGAGGTGAGCCGGGTGGCGGTCTGCGGGGGAAG
>DFNF01000066.1 GCA_002375935.1 Acetothermia bacterium UBA3574 | reverse complement strand
TCCCCCGGCTCCTCGGTGGGGAACGGCCCCTCCCCCACCCGGGTGGTGTAGGCCTTGACCACCCCGATCACCCGGGCTGAGTCCGGCAGGCGCACCCCGGCCCCCCAGCCGATCCCGTGCACGGTGGTGGTGGAGGAGGTGACGTAGGGGTAGGTGCCGAGGTCCAGGTCCAGGAGGGTGCCCTGGGCCCCCTCGAAGATCACTTGTCCCCCTGTGCGCATGGCCTCCCAGACCAGGGCCTGGGTGTCCACGATCCGGTCGGCCCACTCCCGGTGGAACCGGGAAAGCTCGGCCGCCACCCGTTTCGGGTCGAAGTTTGCTCGGCCGAAAACTCGCTTCAGTTCCTGGTGGGCGGAGGCGAGGTGCCCTTCCACCAGCTCCCGGTCGCCGAGGTCCCCCAGGCGCAGGCCGCGCCGGGCCACCCGCTCCTGATAGGCAGGGCCGATCCCCCGCCGGGTGGTGCCCAGCCGGCCGGCCGTCCCCTCCAGCTCCTCCCGGAGCCGGTGGTGGGGGAGGATGAGGGGGGCCCTGTGGGAAAGGTACAGCTTGGGCCGAGGCCTCCCCTGCTTTTCCAGTTGCGAAAACTCCTCCCGAAGGACCCAGGGGTCCACCACCACCCCGTGGGCGATGACCCCGGTGGTGCCCGGCTGGAGGGCCCCGGCCGGGATCAGGTGGAGCTGCGCCTTTCCGTACTCGTCCTCCACGGTATGACCGGCGTTGGGTCCGCCGTTGAACCGCACCACCAACTCCGCCTCCCGCGCCAGGGCGTGGACGATCTTGCCCTTGGCCTCGTCACCCCACTGGGCCCCGATCACCGCGATAGTCGACATCTCTCCTCCTCCCAGGCCGCCTCGATCCCCCCCAGCACTGCCCACAATACCCGCTCCAAGTCCTGCCGCTCCCCCAGGGCCTCCAGGAGGGAAATGGCCTCCCCCCGCAGCCGGACCGGGAAATCACGGGCCGGGTTGTTCACGTTCACCCCCACCCCGATCACCGCCTTTTCGGGCTCCCCGCCCCGGAAGGTCGCCTCCACCAGCACCCCGCCCAGTTTCTTCCCCAAGAGCACGAGGTCGTTGGGCGGCTGATAGCGGACGGGGAGGCCGGTGAGGGCGCCCAAGGCCTCGGCCACCCGCCGGGCCACCGTCCCCTGGGCCGGCACCGGGGGCGGCACCGCCGCCGACAGCCACAGCCCCCCCGGGGGGGAATGCCATTCCCTGCCCAACCTGCCCCGGCCCCGGGTCTGGCGCTCGGCCACCACCACCGTCCAGACCGGGGCCACCTTGGCCAGGTCGCTTGTGGAACCTACCTCTCGGTGCCGCTCCAGCCGCCACTTGGGGGCCGCAGAAGAGGTGCCCGGTGACTGGCCGCAACCGACCTCCGGCCGCTCCGAACCCGGGATCCCAGACCCCATCGTCACCCGATCACCTACTCACCCGGCGGAGCTGGATCACCCCGCGCCGGCCGTGCACCTCCAGCTCCTGGGTGAACTCGGGCTCGGGGTGCTCTCCTTCCTCTAGGGACACGGCCAGTACCTCCTCCTTTATCCGCTCCCCGAACTTGCCGAAGATCCCGGCGATCTCCCCCCGGTAGAAGAGCTCTATCCGGTCGGTGACCTCGAAGCCGGCCTCCTTGCGGGCAAGCTGGATCCGGTGCACCAGTTCCCGGAAATCCCCCTCCGCCCGGAGTTCCTCGGTGAGCCGCACGTCCAGGGCCACCTCCCCGTCCGGCTCGGCGAGGACCACAAAGCCTTCGGCCGCCTCCCAGGTCACGTTCACGTCCTCCGGGGTGATCTCCACCCTCTCCCCGTCCACGTCCAGGGAGGCCTTCCCCGCTTGGGAGAGCTCCTCCCACAGGGCCCGGCCGTCGCCGGCGGAGATGGCGGCGGCCGCCTTTTGGGCCCGGGGGCCCAGGCGCGGGCCCAACGTCCGGAAGTTAGGGGAGAGCTTCGGCACCTGGAAGCGGGAGAGGTCTTCCACCAAGGAGAGCTCCCGCACGTTGAGTTCCGCCCTGGCCAGGTCCCACAGCTCCTGGGGCACCTCCTCGTCCCCGGGCTTTTTCACTGCGTACAGGGCGGCCAGGGGCTGGCGCACCTTGACCTTGGCCAGATTGCGGGCGGCCAGGCCCAGGGAGGCCACCTCCCGCACCCGCCGCATGGCCCGCTCCAAGGCCTCGTCTCGGGCCCCGGGACACGGCCAGTCCGAAAGGTGCACCGACTCCGGATCCCCGCTGGCCCTCAGGGACTGCCACATGGCCTCGGCCAGAAACGGGGTGAACGGGGCCAGGAGCTGGGCCAACGTCCGCAGCGCCCGGTACAGGGTGTGGTAGGCGGACAGCTTGTCCGGGGTGAGGCCACCGCCCCAGAACCGGGGCCGCGAGAGCCGGATGTACCAGTTGGAGAGGTCGTCCACCAGCCGGGCCAGCTTCCCGCACGCCCCCACCACGTCGTATCGGTCCAGGGCCTCCGTCACCTCCGCCACCGTGCCCGCGAGGCGGGACAGGAGCCACCGGTCCAGGGCCGGCCGCTCCGCCGGGGTAGGGTGCTCCTGGGGGTCGAACCCGTCTATCCCGGCGTACAGGGCGAAGAAGTCGTGGGAGTTGCGCACCGTCTCCAGGAAGCCGAACCGGGCCTTGGCCACCCCCTGGGGGTCGATCCGCCGGAGCGTCCAGGGGGCGGACTCGGAGATTAGGTACCAGCGCACCGCGTCTGCTCCATGCTGGTCCGCGATCGGCAGCGGATCGAGCACGTTCCCCCGGGACTTGCTCATCTTCTGGCCTTGGGCGTCCAGGCCCATCCCGGTGACCAGCACGTTTCTGTAGGGGGTCTTCCCGTGGATCAGCACCCCGGTCACCAGCAGGGTGTAGAACCAGCCCCGGGTCTGGTCCAGGGCCTCGCAGATGAAGTCCGCCGGGTAGGACTCGGAGAACAGCTCCTCGTTCTCAAACGGATAGTGCCACTGGGCGGTGTGCATGGAGCCGGAGTCGAACCAGGTGTCCAGGACGTAAGGCACCCGGCGCATGGCCCCGCCGCAGTCGCACTTGAGCTCCACCCGGTCCACGTAGGGCCGGTGCAGCTCCACCGCGCGGGCTAGCTCCGGGTCCAAGGCATGCTCCACCAGCTCCGCCCGGGAGCCGATCACCCGTCGGGCGCCGCACTCCCCGCAAACCCACACCGGGAGCGGGGTGCCCCAGAACCGGTCCCGGGACAGGGCCCAGTCCCGCATGGAGTTGAGGAAGTCGCCGAACCGCCCCCGGCCCACGTGCTCGGGGTACCAGCTCACTTTCTCGTTTTCGGCGATGATCTCGTCCTTCTTGGCGGTGGAGGCAATGAACCAGGAGTCCAGGGCGTAGTAGAGGAGCGGGGTGTCGCAACGCCAACAGAACGGGTAGTCGTGGGCATAGGTCTCCGCCTTGAGGAGCCGCCCCTTTTCCTCCAGGTCTGCCAGGATCGCGGGGTCGGCGTCCTTGACGAACACCCCTGAGGCCAGGGGGAACTCATCCGTGAACTTCCCGGCCCGGTCCACCGGCTGCACGAACGGGAGCCCCTCGGCCTTGCCCAGCTGGTAGTCCTCCTCGCCGAAGGCGGGGGCGATGTGGACGATCCCCGTCCCCTCCTTCATGGACACGAAGTCCGCCCCCACCACCCGGTAGGCATTCTCGCCCTGGGCCAGGGGATACAGGGGCTGGTAGCGGAGCCCGATCAGGTCCTCCCCTCGGTGTTCTCTCACCACCTGGAGCCCGTCACCCAGCACGGCCGGGACCCGGGGCCGGGCCAAGATCAGCCGCCGCCCGCCATGGGCAACCTCCACGTAGGTTGCGGCCGGGTCCACCGCCAGGGCGACGTTGGCCGGCAGGGTCCAGGGGGTAGTGGTCCAGACCAGGAAGGCCCGCTCCGGGTCGTCCGCCAGGGGCATGAGCACGAACACCGACGGGTCCTCCACGTTGCGATACCCTTGGGCCACCTCGTGGGAGGAGAGGGGGGTGCCGCAGCGGGGGCAGTAGGGCAGGATCTTGTGGCCCTGGTAGAGGAGCCCCTGGTCGTGGATCCGCTTTATCTCCCACCACAGGGTCTCGATGTACTCGTCCTTGTAGGTGATGTAGGGGTGCGCAAGGTCGATCCAAAAGCCCATGCGGCGGATCATGTCCTCCCACGCTTTTATGTATTTGTGCACCGAGGCCTTGCAGCGCTCCACGAACGCTTCTATGCCGTAGCGCTCGATTTCGGCCTTGGACTTGATGCCGAGCTCCCTTTCCACCTCCAGCTCCACCGGGAGGCCATGGCAGTCCCAGCCCGCCTTGCGCCTGACGAAGAACCCCCGCATGGTCTTGTAGCGGGGGAACAGGTCCTTGTAGATGCGGGGCAGCAGGTGCCCGAAGTGGGGCCGGCCGTTGGCAGTGGGCGGGCCCTCGTAGAACACGTAGCGGGGCCCGCCCTTCCGCTGCTCCACCGACCGCTCGAACGTACGCTGCTCCTCCCAGAACTTAAGTACCGCTTGTTCCCGCTGGCGCGGGTCGGCCTCCAGCTTGCGAAAGCCCAACTCCTCCTCCTTTTGTCAACCTGGCCCCGTCCGGTTCCGGGAACCGGGGTCCAAATAGAAAGCCGCCCTTCCGCATCCCCTCAAAATACTGGCTGCAAGAGAGTTCCCTGCCCCTAGCGGGGCAGGATGATGCGGCGGGCGGCGATTAGCTCAAGCGTGTTCATGGTAGCTCCCGGCATCGATTATAGCGGGCTTTCCCGGGGGAGGCAGCCCGGTTGCTTCCTCGGGCAGGGGCTTGTCAGGCTGGCCGGGTGGACTTCAGCTGAGCTCCTGGGTGAGGGCCGGGCCTAGAGGGGGCTTTACCCGGGCCGTACAATCTGCCTCGGAGAAAGAAGATGCCAGCCAATTTGACCCCTGAGTTCTTGGCCGCCCGGGAGCGGTTCAACAAGGCCCGCTCCGACGAGGAGCGCCTAGACGCGCTCCAGGAAATGCTGGCCACCATCCCCAAGCACAAGGGCACCGAGAAGATGCAGGCCGACATCAAGCGCCGCATCGCCAAGCTCAGGGAGCGCATGGAACAGCGGCGCCGGTCCGGCAAGAGCAGCGGGCCCTCTTATCACGTGGAGCGGGTGGGGGCAGCCCAGCTGGCCCTGGTGGGCCCGCCCAACTCCGGGAAATCTTCCCTGCTGGCCGCCCTCACCAACGCCAACCCCGAGGTCGCCCCCTACCCCATGTCCACCTTCCGCCCCTGTCCAGGGATGATGGAGTTCGAGGACATCCAGATCCAGCTGGTGGACTTGCCCCCCATCACCCCAGAGTACACCGAGGGCTGGGTCTACGGCCTGGTGCGGCTGGCCGACGCAGTGCTGCTGTGCCTGGACCTCTCTTCCCCGGATTGCCTGCACGAGGCCGACCAGGTGGTGGAGCTGCTGGCAGGGCGGCACATCCTGCTCACCGGCGGGGCCAGTCGGCAAGTGGACTGGCGCACGGTGGAGCGCCGCACCCTGGCAGTGGGGCTGAAGGCGGATTTGGCCCCAAAGGGACGGGAACAGCTGGCCAAGTGGGCTGAGGGGCGCTTCCCGCTGGTGTGCGTGTCCACCACCACCGGGGAGGGGTTGGAACAGCTGAGGCGGGCCATCTTCCGGGCAGCGGGAATCGTGCGTGTCTACACGAAAAAGCCGGGCCACCCGCCGGACATGGGGCAACCTTACACCCTGCGGGAAGGGGCCACGGTGCTGGACGTAGTTGAGCACATTCATCGGGAATTCGTTGAGCGGCTGCGGTACGTGCGGCTGTGGGGCTCGGGCCGGTTCGACGGGCAACATGCCCCCCTCGACCACGTGGTCCAGGACGGGGACATCGTGGAAATCCACCTTTCATGATCGACCCCCAGCGGCTGTTGGCCGGGCTGGTGCGGATCCCTAGCCCTTCGGGGGAAGAAGGGGCGGCGGCGGACTTCCTGTTCCGGGCCCTGCGCACTTTCTGCGACGTGGAGGTGGGCCCGGCCGGGGCCATCGTGGGGGCGCTGGAGAGAGGGAAAGGGCCCACCATCCTCCTGAGCGGGCATCTGGACACCGTGTCCCCGGGGGACGAGGGCGCTTGGTCCCTGCCCCCCTTCTCCGGGGAGGTGCGGGGCGGTTTTTTGTACGGCCGGGGGGTAGTAGACATGAAGGGGGCCATTGCCGCCCAGGTGGCCGGGGCAGCCAAGGCATTGACCGGGTTGCGGGGCCGGCTCCTGTTCGCCTACGTGACCCACGAGGAGACGGCCGAGGGGGTTGTGCTGGGGCGGGTACTGGACCGGCTGCCGAAGCCGGACCTGGTGGTATTGGGGGAACCAACCGACCTCAGGCTGGGGATCGGGCACCGGGGCCGGGCGGTGCTCAGGGTGGTGACCGGCGGCCGAGTGGCCCACGCCTCCATGCCCGAGCTGGGGGACAACGCCGTCTCCAAGATGGCCGAGCTCCTCCCCCGCCTGCTCACCTTGCCCCTGCCCAAAGACCCCATGTTGGGCAAAGCCACCTTGACCCCGGTTTCCATCTCCTCCTCCCCCGGCGGGCCGGTGGTCCCGGATCGGTGCCAGGTGCTGCTGGACCGGCGGCTGGTCAGGGGGGAGCGGCCGGACTCGGTGCTGTCGCTCTACAAGGAGCTCGATCTGGACCTGGAGGTGGAAATAGAGCGGGCGGAGCTGCGGGCCTACACCGGGGAAGTGTTAGCGGTGGAAAAATTCTTCCCCGCCTGGCTCATGGACCCCCAGGATCCTTGGGTTCAACGGGCCCAGGCTGCTTTGGGTGGAGTGCCCCTCAAGGTGTGGCAGTTTTCCACCGACGGGGTGGAGTCTTGCGGGCGCCGGGGTATCCCCACTTTGGGCTACGGTCCTGGTGACGAACGCTTGGCCCACCGGCCCGACGAGCGGCTGGCCCTGGCGGACCTGGAGAAAGCAGTGGCCGGCTACCGAGAGCTGTTGACCAACCTGCTGGGGGAGAGGCCCCCGCGCCGGCGAGAGCGAGGGCGGCGCCCTGCCCGCCGCCGCCCCCGGGCTCAACGGCGCAAGCCGAGCCGGGCATAGCGCCAGATCATCTGGTGCAGGTAGTAGAGGGCGTGGTCGTAGCCTCGCAGGGCGTGCTGAGCAGTGTAGTTGAGCGTGCGCGCCACCCACAGCCGGAACAGCAAGCTCTCCCAGTGAGGCTGGCCCAGCTGGAAGTTATCAAGGAGCACTTCATAGGCCCCCCTCCACGCCTCCTCGTCCATGAACGAGAACTTGGGGAAAGAGCGGCAGGCCTCCATCCCCGCCCGCACCTCAGGGGGAAAAAGTGCCAGCAAATCTTCCTCTTCGGGGGTCCAATCCCGGCACAGCAGGGGCAGGGTCCTCTCCAGGTCATAGCCCAGTTTCTCCTTCACCTCTGGGGGGACCGGGCCTGGGAACTCCACCTGATGGGTGCTCAGCTCGGTGAGCTCGATTCCCCGGAGCGATTGAATGGCAGCGAAGCATTCGACCAGCATTGTCTTAAGGTCAGTGAGAGCGCCATACAATTTATGTAACTTGCCCACCCCCATGTAGGTCTCATACAGGCTGAAACCCTGTTTGACCATGGAGAAGGTGTACAGGGTGTCGATGCCCCAATCGGACTGGCGTCTCACCCGGTGATCGGCCAGTAGCCCGCGGGCCGCCTCGCGGGTGAGGAGGAGCTCCCCGCCCAGCGGCTGTTCGATCCAGGGGAGGACGCTCTTTGGCCATAGCAAGGCGAACCCGGTTCGGGTGATGAACCAGGTGATCATGGCGTCGGTGGAGGCGCGGGGGAAGTAGTGGCGCACCACGTCGTAGCCTTGATCCGCCGCCTCTTCGGCCTTGGTGATCCACTCCTCGGAGAAAGAGACGATGTCGGCGTCGTAGAAGTGGAGCCGTTGGTGATCTGTTTCCTCCAGGAAATATCGGAGGGCGGTGTTCATCCCGTCTCCCTTCCCCGGACGCAGTTCCCCCAGCCGTTCCTGGACCATCACTTTCACCGGTTTGCCTTGTTCCTTTGACAGCTTGGGGGCAGCGGCGGCCAGGGTGCGGAAGCAGTCGTCCTCCTCGAACCCCACGCACAGAACCTCCTCCACCCGCGGGTGGGCAGAGGCAATCTTCACGTTTTTCAGCAGGTTCCCAGGGTCCTCACGCTTAAATGGAAACACCACCAGGCTCATAAGGTTTCCTCCTCGTGGTCTCGGCTAGGCCAAGGCTTTTTCGGAGTCCGGATCGAACAGGCGGATCTTCTCCGGAACCAACGACAGGCCGATCCTCTGGCCGGGTTGCACCGGGAGGTCAGGATCGGTAGCCACTTTCAGGATGTCATCCCCCACCCGCACTGTCAGCAGCTGGGTGGCCCCCAGGGGCTCGGCCACCACCACTTCCGCTGGGAGCCTCCCCTCTCCGGGCTGGGCATGCACCTCGATGTTCTCGGCCCGGATGCCCAGCACCAAGGTACGTTCGGTGTCTTCCCCGAGCTTCCCCTGCCAGGCCGGGGGCAACTCCAAGCTGAACTCGCCGATCTTGAGCCCCAGGCCTCCCTCCCGGGCTTGCAGTTGGGCAGTGAGGAAGTTCATGGGCGGGGTGCCGATGAATCCAGCCACGAACAAGGTGGCCGGTTGGTCGTAGACCTGAGTGGGGGAATCGAGCTGGACAATCTCCCCGGCCCGCATCACCGCGATCCTGTCCCCCAAAGAGAGGGCCTCCACCTGGTCGTGGGTCACGTACACGGTGGTGGTGCCGATCTCCCGGTGGAGGCGCTTGAGTTCAGCCCGCATCTGAAGCCTCAACAGGGCGTCCAGGTTGGACAGGGGCTCGTCCATCAGGAGCACCTCGGGGCGCATCACTATCGCCCGGGCCACCGCCACCCGCTGCCGCTGCCCACCGGAGAGTTGGGCGGGGTAGCGATCCAGTAACTCGGCGATCTGAAGTAGCTCCGCCACCTCTTGCACCCGGCGGGTTATCTCCTCTTTGGGGGTGTGCTTCATCTTGAGGCCGAAGGCGATGTTTTTCGCCACCGTCATGTGGGGGAACACGGCGTAGGATTGGAACACCATGGCGATGCCGCGCCTGGCGGGGGGGAGTTCGGTTACGTCCCGGCCGGCGATGAACACCCGCCCCCGGTTCACCCGCTCCAGCCCGGCGATGCAGCGCAGGGTGGTGGTCTTGCCGCAGCCGGACGGCCCCAACAGCACCAGGAACTCCCCCGCCCGCACCACCAGGTCCAGGTCCCGGACCGCCACCACCTTGCCGAATTCCTTGCGCACTTTCTGCAGCTTGATCTCGGCTGCCATGGATCACCTCTCTGCGGTGGCGCCGCCCCACATGTGAAATAGGTAGCGGCGGATGAAGAACATGAACAGCAGGGCGGGCATGATCATGAAGAAGCCCCCTGCGAACCGGAAGTAGAGGGGGGACACCCGGAGCATGGTCAGCACCTGGGCCGGCAAGGTGCGATTTTGCACCGTGAGGATGGTGGCAGCGAACACCTCATTCCAGGAGATGACGAATGTGAACATGGCCGCGGCCGCCAACCCCGGCAAGGCCAACGGCAACGCCACCCGGGCGAACGCCCCCAACCGGCTGCACCCCAGGGTCATGGCCGCCTCCTCCAGCTCCTTGGACACCCCCAGGAAGATCCCGGTGGTGATGATCACCGCGAACGGGAGGGCCATGGCGGTGTGGATCAGGGCAACCCCCAGCAAGGTGTCGTAAAGCCCCCACCGGATGAAGTTCACCGTGATGGGGATGGCCAGCAAGGCGGTGGGGAACATCCGGGTGACCAGGATCCCCAAGCGGAACGCCTCCCGTCCCCGGAACAGGAACCGGGCCATGGCGTAGCCCGCCGGGGCCCCTACCCCCAGCGTGAGCCCCAGCGTCATCAGGGCCACCCACACGCTGTTCAACAGCGAGTTCAACACCCCATGGGTGTTGAGGAAAAAGCGCATCGTGTCCAGGGAAAACCTCCTGGGCACCACCGGTTTGGGCCACAGGTAGAAGTCCTGCTTGGGGGTAAAGGCGGCCAGGGCGGTGAACACGATGGGCACCAGCACCCAGAACGCAGCCAGGCTAGCCCCCAAGTACAGCCATGTCTGCCGCCGCAGGACCCGGAAGTTCATAGCCTGGTCACCTCCGGGCGGGTGCGCAGGAACCTGAGATACACCCAGGTCATGCCCAGGGAGATGGCCATCAGCAGCACCGCATAGGCAGAGGCGATGTGGGGGTTACGGTAGGAGCTATACCAATAGTAAGACTCCCCCGCCAACACCGGGACGATCTCCCCGCCCAAGGCGATGGCCACCGCGAACATTTGCAGGGCGAAGATCGTCCTGATGATGAGGGCCGACTGCAAAGAGGGCTTGAGCAGGGGGAGGATCACATACCATAGCTTCTGCCACCGCTTGGCCCCCAGCACCTCTGCCGCCTCCAGGTAATCCCGGGAGATCATCTGGAGGCCTGCCACCAGGATGACCAGCACGATGGCGGTGGCCCGCCAATGTTCGGCCAGCACGATGGTCAGGAAGGTGAGGCCCACGTTCTGGTAGGAGATGAAGTAGATGGGGCGCTCGATCAACCCCAGGGCCATGAGGATGGAGTTGAGGTAGCCGTGTTGGGTGAAGATGGCCAGCCACACCAGTCCGGCGGCCAGGTCGGAGATCCCCAACGGCAGGGCATAGAGATAAAGGAAGAACTTGGAACCCCGGAAGCGGGTGTTGACCAGCATGGCCAGCAGCAAGGCGGTGATGAGCTGGAGGGGCACGATGGACAGGGCGAGGAAAAAGGTGTTTTTGATGGCCTCCCCGAATTTGACGTCCTGGAACATCCCCAGGAAGTGCTGGGCGGTAAACCCTTCCTCTCCCCAGAAGGAAAGGCTGATGGCATTCCCCAGGGGTACCAAGAAGAACACCAACAGGTAGGCCAAAGTGGGCAAGAGCAACAAGTAAGGCAGCAGGGTGTCGGTACCCAGGAATCTGCGCCAGTTCATGGGGTGATTTTATGAAAGGAGTGGGGGCGGGGGAGGGTGCCCTCCCCCGCCCCTGGTCATCAGCCGTCCGGGGCTGGGTAAGGTGCGCCCGCTTCCAGGTACAGCTCCCGCAGCCGGGTGGCCTGCTGGCGCAGGAACTCCGTGTCCACCGGCTCCCCGCGGATGACGAACTTGGTGAAGGTGTCTCGGTAGATCTTCTTGTACTCGTCGGAGATGCCGCCGGGGATGAAGGACACGATGGCATCCGGGGAGCCAGCCTGGGCGGAGACTCCGGCCGCCAGGATCTGGAGGGCCCCAGGAGGCACCGCTCCCGCGGCCTCCTCCACCACGGGGAAGAACCCTACCCCCTCCAGGATGGCCACTTGGGCCTCGGGGGAGGTGAGGTAGCGGATCAGCTCCGCCGCCGCCTCGGGGTTGGGGGAGGTCTTGGGGATGCCCAGGCCGGCGAGCACGGTGATGAACCCGCGCCCCATGGGCCCAGCCGGGGAGGGGATGGCGATGAAGTCATCCGGCCGCTCCACGATCGCCCCCTTCAACCGGGCGGTGTGGTCCCAGGCGATCAACACTTCGCCGGTGAGCAGGGGGGTGTCCATGGCGTCCCAGGTGGGGGCGGCCTCGTTCACATACCCCCACAGCTCCTGCATGAACTCCCACATCCTGACCGCGGCTCCGGAATCGAAGGCCAGCACCTGATAGCCGGTGAAGGAGGGGTAGAGGTAACCGTGGATGAACCGGTGGAGCAAGCTCCCCGGGCCGGCCGGGATGCCCAGCTTCTTCTCTCCGGTGGCCTCGTAGATGTTCCTGGCCCAGGCCAGCAGGTCGTCATAGGTGAGGGCCCAGATGTCCACCCCCTCCGGGAGATAGTCCAAGGCCGCCTTGTTGATGACCATCAGGTAGGTGGCCTGCATGAGGGGGATATAGGCCTGGATGCCCCCCATCTGGGCCAGTTCCACCATCGCCGGCGGTAGGGTGCCGGGGATGGTGGGCAAGAGGTGGGAGACGTCCGCCAGGGTGGGCAGTACGCTGGAGAAGTCGCCGTGCAGGCCGCAGATGACGTCGATGGTACCCTGGCCGGCCTCGTGCTCGGCCATCAGCCGGTCCACGAACGCGGCGTATTCGGAGCCGAGGAAGTTCACCTCGATGCCGGTCTGCTGGGTGAAGGGGGGCAACAGGGTATTGCGCACCCACTCGGCTTCCTCGATGGGGACGAACTGGGTGGACATCCAGGTGATCTCTTGGCCGGCGGCCAGCAGGCCAACTGCTAGGACTGCCGCTAGAATGAGCTTCACACTACGCATATCCTCCTCCTTTTACAAAGTTTGGTGCCCAAGACAACTTTTTTACCACTTACCACCTCCCCTCTCGCCGTTGATCATCAATGGTACATACCATTCTAGCCCGCCCCGGGGGGTGGGTCAAGGGAAGCCCGCTGCCGTCTGGGTTTTCGCACTCGGTTGCCCAAATGAGCGGGGCATCTAGACTGAGTCCCCGGGCCAACTCCGCCTCCGGGAGGCCCCAATTTGGGCAACCGGTTGACTAAACCGCCCCCGCGTGCTATATATAGACCTCATCACTCCCCAAAGGAGGTGATCGGAAGGAGTACCTAACCACGGCCGTTCGGCCACAAGAAAAGCCATTGTAGTCCCCAAAAGGAGGTGTGGTAATGCGTAAGTACGTGGCAGTGCTCCTGGGATTGGCCCTGTTTACCCTGCCCCTGTGGGCTGACACCACCCTGAGCGTGGTGTCCCGCGTGTTCAGCCCCCCCGAAGAACAGCGCTTCATCCGCGAAGAGATCATCCCCCTGTTCGAGGCCGAGAACCCCGGCGTCACCGTGGACTTCGAGATCCTCACCGACTCCGAGATGCTGGACAAGCTGGTGGCCCAGAAGGCGGCCGGCAACGTGACCATCGACGTGCTGATCACCTACGTCTCCAACTTCGAGCGGTTGGTGGAGGCCGGGGTGGTGGCCGACCTCACCGCCGAGCTGGACGTGGTGGCCCCTGACCGCACCCTGAGCGCCGGCTTCCTGGCCCAGGGCCAGTTCGACGGGAAGCAGTACTTCATCCCGTTCGCCGGCGACGACTACTGCCTGATCATCAACCGGGCGGCCCTGGATTACCTGCCGGCCGGGGTTTCCCTGCAGGAGATCACCTATGAGGATCTGGTGGCCTGGCTGGCCAACATCCACGAGGCCACCGGCATGAAGGCCTTCGCCCTGCCCGGCGTGCGCATGGGCCTGCTCACTTACATCGTTGGCTCCACCATCCTCGCCTACGGCGGCTGCTTCCCGGACGTCAACTCCGAGGCCGCCCAGGCGGCGTGGGAGGTCTGGACCCGCATCTACCCCTACGTGAACGACAACTGGGTGACCTACAAGATGGTCAACGACGCCATGCTGCGGGAGGAGACCTGGATCGCCATCACCCACGTGGCCCGCGCCGGCATGGTGTATCTCTCCGACCCCAGCAAGTTCACCCTGGCCCCGGTGCCCTTCGGGGCGGTGGACCGGGGCAGCGTGGCCGGCAACAACTCCCTGGCCCTGGCCGAAGGGGCGCCCAACCGAGAGCTGGGCCTCAAGTTCATCGAGTTCATGACCCGGCCTGAGATCCAGGCCCGGATCGCCCAGGGGGTGTCCTTCAACCCGGCGGTGGCCGAGGCCGTGGAGTTCATCCCGCCCGGCCCGGCCCGGGACATCATCGAGGTGGCCAACATCGGCATGACCGGCCGCGTGGCCTTCATCCCCGGGCCCACCGCCGAGGGCGGGGACTGGGGCGTGGTGAAGCAGGTGTTCGAGGACGCCTTCTACTATATCTGTGCCCGCGGCAAGGGCGTTGACCCCGTCTACCTCGACATGCAGCAGCAGATCATCAACATGCAGTACATCGAGCCCCCTTGCCCGTGAGGGGACGAAACCGGTAAACTAGGGGCGGGGAGGGAGATTCCCCTCCCCGCCTCATCTAACTATGCCGGAAAAACTGGGCGGTTGGAAGACACGGCTCGCCTCGTACTACCCCTATTACCTCATCATCCCGGCCATCCTCTACTACATCGCCTTCTGGGCCATCCCCGCCGCCAGCGGCGTCGCCCTGGCCTTCCAAGGCCCAAAAGGATTCACCCTTCGCTACTTCCAATATGTCCTCCGCGACCCGTACTTCTACCAGGCCCTGGGCTACACGTTCACCTTCCTGGTGATCTCGGTGACGGTGGAGTTCATCCTGGCGTTGGCGGTGGCCCTGCTCATCAACACTAATTTCAAGGGGGCGTCGCTGTTTTTGTTCGTAGCCCTCATCCCCATGGTGCTCCCGGAGATCAGCTACGGGGCCATCTGGGCCACCGGCTATGCCCAACACGGCTGGGTCAATTCGCTTTTGGTGCACTTGGGCCTGATGGACCCGGCCCAGCCCATGTCCTGGTTGGCTTACGGGAAGATCGCCCGCTGGATGGCGCTCCTCATCGTGGCCGAGGCCTGGCGGGGGCTGCCCAGCGTGATGATCATCCTGCTGGCTGGCCTGCAGGGGATCTCCAAGGAGTACGGGGAGGCGGCCAGGATCTTCGGGGCCACCGGCTTCCAGACCCTGCGCAAGATCACCCTCCCCCTGCTCAAGCCCAGCATCCAAACCGCCCTCATCCTGCGGGCCATCGGGGCGGTGCAGATCTTCGTCATCATCACCGTGATCTTCGGTCACCGTAACTTGCCGGTGTTGGTGGAGGAGGCGGTGTACTACTTCCGGGAACTGCATCAAAAGCAACTGGGAGCCGCCTATGCCCTGATCATCATGGGGATCGTGGTCACCCTGAGCGTGCTTTACCTGTGGCTTTCCGGCTCCTTCAAGGGGGAGGAGGGGCGGGGTGAGTGAGCTCCGGTTGGCCCCTCCGGTGGCAGACTGGCGGCGGTTCACCGGCCTCACCCTGACCTATTTGGCGGTGGCCGGATTGGCCCTGTTCATCCTGGTCCCGGTGTACTTCCTGTTCATCTTGGCCTTCATGTCCAGAGCCGAGGTCTACTCCTGGCCCTTGCCCCTGTTCCCGAAGCACTTTACCTTGGACAACTTCCATTTCTTCCTCACCATCAACCCCAAGATCATCCCCTCCATCTGGCGGTCCATCGAGGTGGCCATCACCACCATCCTCATCGCCCTGTCCATCGGGGGGTTGGCGGGGTATTCCTTCGCCCGGTTTCGGTTCCGGGGCAAGAACGCGCTCAAGCTGAGTGTGTTGTTCGTGCGCATGTACCCTGGGGTGGCGGTGGCCATCCCCATGGCGGTGCTGTTCATGCGGCTGGGGCTCTACGACACCCCATTCCCCATCGCGTTGGCCCTGAACTACGGGGTGGGGAACATCGGGCTCACCATCTGGATCACGGCCAGCATCTTCCTGGGGATAAACGAGGAGCTGGAGGAGCAGGCGATGGTGTTGGGGCTGTCACGCATGGGGGCGTTCTTCCGGATCACGCTGCCGTTGGCCGCCCCGGGGCTGGCTGCAGCCGCCATCTACACCTTCATCGGGGCTTGGAACGAGGTGGTGATCGCCACCCTGATGACCCAGTTCAACCCCACCCTGGCCGCGGTCACCTACCATACGGTGGCCGCGGCGGCTGGCTCCCTGCACCTCCAGAGCGCCGGCGGGGCGTTCATGGCCTTCCCCGCCCTGGTCTTTACCTTCATCATCAAGCGGTACATCATTCAGATGTGGGGAGGGGTCCGGATCTGATGACGAGGCAACCATGGCCGAGGTAAGGCTGGAGAAGGTTAGCAAGCGGTTCGGCAAACGGGTGTGGGCAGTGCGCGACTTCGACCTGCGGGTGGAAGACCGCGAGTTCCTGGTGTTGTTGGGGCCGTCCGGCTGCGGTAAGACCACCACCCTCAGGATGATCGCCGGGCTGGAAAGGCCCACTGCCGGCTTGATCTACATCGGGGAGCGACTGGTCAACCTGATTCCGCCCCGGGACCGAGACATCTCCATGGTGTTTCAGTCCTACGCGGTGTGGCCCCACATGCGGGTTTATGACAACATCGCCTTCGGTCTCCGCTACGGCCGTCGCAAAAAACGCCTCTCCAAGGCGGACATCGACCGGGTGGTGCACGAGGTGGCGAGCTTGGTGCGCATCGAGGAGTTGCTCAGCCGCTACCCCACCCAACTCTCCGGCGGGCAGCGGCAGCGGGTGGCGTTGGCGAGGGCACTGGCAGTGAAACCTCAGGTGTTCCTGTACGACGAACCCCTGTCCAACCTGGACGCCAAGCTCCGCATTCAAATGCGTACCGAGCTCAAGTACATCCACGAACAGGCTGGTTCCACTTCCATCTACGTGACCCACGATCAGGCCGAGGCCATGAGCATGGCCGACCGGATCATGGTCATGCGGGAGGGCCAGGGGGCCCAATTGGGAACCCCCAACGAGATCTACTTCCGGCCTGCCAACCAGTTCGTGGCCGGGTTCATCGGCACCCCGCCCATGAACATGCTCGAGGTGGAACTAGAGGAGGAGGATGGGGGAATCAAGTTGGTGTCCCCACACTTCGGCTTCCGGCTAGGGGAGAAAACCGCCCGGGCCGTCCAGGAGAGCGGGGTGCGGCAGGCGGTGTTGGGGGTGCGGCCCGAGGATGTGACCGTGTCCTTGGAGGGAGGGGATTTTTCCGCCCAGGTGTTCGTGGTGGAGCCCCAAGGCCCCCAACAGATCCTGTCCTTCAAGCTGGACGAGACCCTGATCATAAAGTCCCTCACCAGCGCCGACCTCTCCGTCTCCCCGGGGCAGGAGGTGTGGCTCTCCTTCAACCGGGAGCGGCTGCACCTCTTCGATCGGGACACCGGGGTCCGGCTCAACTGAGGCCCGCTTTCACTGCCATGGCCCGCGTCGGGCTTTGCCATTACAAGGTGGGGGGGACGGACGGGGTCTCCCTGGAGATGGACAAGTGGAAGGCCGCCTTGGAGCGGCTGGGACACCAGGCGGTCCTGTGCGGCGGGGACCTGGGCACCGCCGAGGGGTATCAAATCGAGGAGCTCTACCACCACCGACCGGACACGGAACGCATCCGCCTGAACGCCTTCAAGGCCCTTGAGGACTGGTCCGAGGGGGAGCTGGTCCGGGAGATCCTGGCCCTGGCGGATCGGATTGAGGAAAAGCTGAGCGAGTTTGTGGACCGCTGCTCCATAGACGTGCTTGTCCCAAACAACATCTGGTCCCTGGACGGCAACCTGGCGGCGGCCATCGCCTTCTCCCGGGTGGTGAGGGCCAACGGGATCCCCGCCGTGGGGCACCACCACGACTTCTTCTGGGAGTGGTTCCGGGGCAACCGCCCCAGCTGCCAAGCGATTAGTCGGCTGGCGGAGGAAGTGCTGCCCCCAAAGGGGGGAGGGATCAAGCACCTGGTGATAAACAAGATCGCCCAGGGGCAGCTCCAGCGCCGGCGGGGGCTCCCGGCCCAAGTGGTGCCCAACGTGTTCGACTTCTCCTCCCCCAGGTGGGAAGTGGACGACTATAGCCGGGACTTCCGGGACAGGATCGGGGTGGACGAGCGGGACGTGTTGGTGCTCCAGGCTACCCGGGTGGTGACCCGCAAGGGGATTGAACTGGCCATAGATCTCGTGGCCGAGCTCTCCCAGTCCCGATACCTATCCCAGCTGCGCCGGGCCGGGCTCTACGACGGCCGCCCCTTCGGCCCCAGGTCCCGGATAGTGCTGGTCCTGGCCGGCTACTCCGAGGACCCAAGCGGGGAGTACTTGGACCGCCTCAAGAGGAAAGCGGAGGCCGCCGGGATAGAGATCCGCTACGTCTCCGAGCTGGTGCGGGCCAAGCGCACCTACGAGGATGGGGAGAAGCGCTATTCCCTGTGGGACTGCTACGCCCACGCCGACCTGGTCACCTACCCCTCCTACTGGGAGGGGTGGGGAAACCAGTTCCTGGAGGCGGTTTTCGCCCGCCTGCCGCTGGTGATGTTCGAGTACCCGGTCTACAAGACCGACATCAAGGGAAAGGGTTTTCGGGTGATCTCCCTGGGGGACAGGATCGCCGGTCGGGACGAGCAGGGCCTGGTTAAGGTGGAGAAGGAGGTGCTTCGCCGGGCAGCCCAAGGCGCGGTGCGGGCCCTCACCGACCCCGGCGAAAGGCAGCGGATGGTGGAGCACAATTTTCGGTTGGGACAGGAACACTACAGCTTGGAAAGCCTGGAGGAGTGCATCACCCGGGCGCTGGGAGACTACCTGGGAAGCTAGGGGGGCAGGCTGATAAGAGCTTGCTCTCCGAGCCGCGCCTACGCACGCCCTCGAACTGTTGGGCCGGCAGGGAAGCCCGCCCTTGGGAGCAAGCTGGCTTAGGAGGCGAAAACGCCTTTCCTCAACCAGTGAAGCAGGTGCTGGCCAGGCTGCATCGGGGCTTGCGCTGGGAGACAACCTCCCGAAGATGCTCCCGGGAGCTACGGCCCTTTGGAAGGGGAGAGGTGGGGGTGGTGCCCGCCGAGGGGCCCGGCTGGTGGTTGCGGATGAGAAAAAGGGGGAAGGCCTAAGCCTTCCCCCGGCGTGCTGAGTGAGCCCCCGAGATTATGGCACGATCTCGAAGGCCAGGAACAGGTTTCGCTGGTAAGGGTTGTAGTTGTTGTCGCTGGCCAGGATCAGGGACGGGTTGCCTGAGGGGAGAGTGGGCCCGAGACAAATGGCCTCGATGTTGTCCGGCTCCACCGGGATGTCAGAGTACTCCGGGATGGCCGAGATCCTGAGAAGTAGCGTCTTCTCCACCGCGCTGCCGGTGAACGGGAACGGCAGGGCCGGGAGGTCCTTCACGTCCTCCGCCCCGGCGAGCACCACCCCGAACACCTTGATGTCGTTCCCCACCCCGCTCACATAGGCCCGCTCCACCACCAACAGGTCGTACTCCGGCAGGACGTGCTTGATGTAGAGCATGGCCGTGACGCCGTTGTCGGCGTAGGTGTCCAGGGGCGAGGCGAAGATGGGCTCGGTGACGTAGGCGTATTCGGCCACCACGGTTGGAACTTCACCGGAAAGGTCATATTGGATGATGCGCACGGTGGTGCCGTGGTCGGTGGTGCAGATGGGTCCGTCTTGGGCCAGGGCCTGCTCGGTGGTCACAAACAGGGTTTTCCCGTCCGGGGTGATGGCCATCGCCTCGAACGCGAGGTTCCTGCGCACCCCCACCTCCTCCCCGGGCATGAACTTCTCCGGTACCGGGATCTCGCCCAGCATCTCCCCTTCCGGGGAGAAAATGCGGATCCAAGGTCGGTTCTCCAGATCCCGCTCCGAGGAGATGATGAGCCGGCCGTCCGGGGTGAGCACCACCTCCTCGGCGTCCACCTCCCCTGGGCCGTAGGGCTGCACCCCCGGGGCGGCGGGGTCGGAATCCAGGAGGATCATGTTCTGAACCCTGACCCCGGAGATGCCATTCGGTCCCACACCGATGGCCAGGGTGTAAAGCCGCCCGGCCACCCCCTCCTCGGGATCCCGCCCCCGGTTGTCGTTGATGGCGTAGTAAAGCCCGAGGTCAGGGCTATAGGCGAGCCCCGAGATCTCCCCCACCGGCATGTCCTGATAGGCCCACAGCCCGGTGGGGATGGTCAGTTCGCCCAGGAAACGGATCTCGGCGGCCAATCCCGCAGCCCCGCAGGCCAACAACACCGCCAGCATGCCCAGCATTGCCTTCCGCATCTCCCACCTCCTTATGGATTGCCCCTTGTGGGGCAGCTCCATTTTAGCCCCGCTAGCAGGCTCCAGGAGAAGCCGGGTTGCTGGCGGCCCCGCCCGGAGGGGCGATCGCCCTCTCCCTCCGGTTCTAGCGGGGGAGGGTCACCCCGGGTTGGTCCTGGTAGATCCCACCCGCCTCTTTCTCGTGGTAGGCCCGCTGGGGACGCCGGCCTCGGAAGAACACCACCTGGGCGATCCCTTGGCCAACATGCAGTCGAATGGGAAGTGGCGACAGGTTGGCAAGTTCAATGGTGAGCTTTCCCCGCCAGCCGCAGTTGCCAGACCACACGGCCTTGCCGTTCCTCCGCACGTAGATCGTATGATTCGGCGGCACGGTCACGTCGTAAACATAGCCTTTATATGGAACCCGGGACCAGGCTCTTTCGGCTCTGCCGTGTCTCGGGGTGCCGCTCTTGGAAAAGCGGATCTTGAAGATCGCGTGCTTTGAGGTGTACTGAGAATTGACATGCACGGGCCTGCCGGCCTCGGCACCGATCCAGTAAGAGGCGGGCCACCCAGCCTTAAGCCCTATTTCCTGCAGGTCATCGATCAGTTTCCTAGACGCGGTAGTGGCCGTAAGCGTGGCAAAATTCCCATCCCCCAGCATGTATCCCCATAGGAACTTGCGCAGAAGACGCGGAGACAACGTTTTGATCTCCACAGGCACGTACTTTTCGTGTGCGTGGCCGAATTGCATGAGGTATGTACCGAGCTGTTTGCTGTGGGTCAAGAACCCACTTTTTATCCGGGTCCACTTAAACGGCAATTGCTCCAGTATCTCTCGCACAAGGGGGATGGTGTTGGTGTTCAGCGATGCGATCTTGACCACGTAATCTCCCTTGTCGGAGACATACGCAGACCCTTCGGCCAGCCAGAGACCGAAAAACTGAACCCAAGGTTCTGTGGGCACTGGTATCGGGGCCAGGAGACCGAAATCGTTCAGCCTCCTCTTCAGCCTGTACTTCCAGAGATGCGAAGCGCCGATGGAACGCCCCTCCGTCGAGTGAACCGGGTAGCGTTCGACAGCTTCCAAATTGGTCAGGATCGTCATCAGTCGGTAGAACGTCCTCTGTGTTGGCTTGGGTGGCTCCAAGAGCCCATAGATCTCGGGCGTGGTGGCCTCTCCAAGCTCACTCAGGATGTCGAAAACTTGCAACGCTACCCTTCTTGTTGACGCTTGTCCCTCATTAGGCAAAGGGGCGAGCACGAGATACTCCGGGCTCTCCCCAACCCAGAAGGAATCTCTTTTGAACTCTAGTTCGTAATAGCCTTCCAAGTCCCTTGCTTGGAGCAGTTCAAAATCAAACTTTCCTTGCCGACGTCCATAAAGTTGGTGCTCTGGCGTAATGAGGAGGTCGAGGCTGCGTCCCTTAATAGCGATCATCTCGCCCTCATACCACCGCTTTTGGCGGGCGATGATCGGGTGGTATTCGAACACGCCGTCCTCATTCAACGTTGCCACAATTTCGCCCGGAGCCAGATCCTCGAACTTCTTCCAGCCCTCGAGGGTGAGGATCTCTGTCTGGTCGTCGAAGCATTCGAGGGGCGTGACGTTGACCAGAAGTCCGCACCGGGCGTAAGAGCTCTTCCCCCAACACACCCCCATCACGTCCTCCGGCATGTGGAACCGCTCCACCGATTCGGCCAGCACCTGGGAATGGGGGGCGAGCTCAAATACGCGCTCGACCTCGATCTCCCTGAACAGGTCCTTGGGAAAGTCCACCGGGTCCAGCACCGCGTTCACCCCGCCAAGCGGCACCAGGAATTTCCGCCCCAGCCGGAGGTCGTAGCCGAAGCTCCCCAAACCATAGGAGGGCTTCCCCTCCTGCCGGGGGACGAACGGGGTGATCATCGGGGGCTGTCGCTCACAGAGTTCCCGGATCTCCCTATCGGACAGGATCGACCAGCTCACTCTCTCACCTCCAGATCTCCGAACACAGTGGGGGCGTGCTGTTTCAGTATCCGCAGCACTTCCCTAGCCAGCAGGCGGATCTCCCACTGGGCTGCCCGGTTCCCTCGCAGCCTGATGATGTGCCTCCATTCCCGGAAATTGGCCGATACCGTGAGACGCGTCTCGGTACCGATGGGGAGGAGGTAACGGGCGTCTTCCTTGGGAACGCCTTCCGATAAGAGCTCCAGGTAGAGGTCCACCGCCTCTCGGTGGAGCGAGCGGGCCTTTTCCCACTGGTCCTCGCTGAAGGTCGGGGGGCGCACCATCCCCCGGTCCCGCACGTCCACGTAGCGCTGGGACTCCTGGACGAAGCTGGCCAGGCGATGTCGGGTGAGCTGGTTGGCCGCCGCCCGGGAGATGCCCTCGATGAGGAAGGTGGCGCTGGCGAACTCCAACACCGACTCATGTCCCAGCTCGATCAGCCGCCGGATCAGCTTGGCGTCGGCCTCCGGGGACGCCTTCGCCTCGGACCGGTGCGACACCCTGGCACAGCGGGCGATCACCCCCTCCGCGTCCGGGGTGATGGCTACTAGCTCCACTTTCAACCTTTCCTCCCTTTGCTCCCCCGCCCCCTGTCGGGGGCATGTTAAACTTGGGGGACTTTACCAGCTACGGCGAGGACGTGAAATGGTTATCTTGAAGAGAAAAGGGGAGGCATACACCGTGCCGGCGGGAAAGCGGCTGGAGGAGGCCTTGCGGGAACTGGGGATCCTGCCGGAGACGGTGCTGGCGATAAAGGATGGCGGGATCGTCCCCCTGTCCCACCGCCTGACAGAGGGGGAGGAGTTGGAGCTGGTGGACGTGATCTCCGGTGGCTAGCGGAAAACCCTGGGGAACACCGCTAAGGTCGGGACGGAAAAGCACTGAACGTATTTTTGGTCTCGGTGCCCTCCGTGGTTGAAAAGGAGCTTCCGTGAAGTGTTCGGTGTGTGGCGGGGCAGCGGTGATCAAGCTGCGGCATGCGGGCCTGCGCCTGTGCCCCGAGCACTTGGTGGCCCGGGTGGAGAGGGAAGTGGAGAGGGCCATCCGCCGCTTCCACATGCTCGCCCCTCAGGAACGGACCCTGGTGGCCGTGTCCGGGGGGAAGGACTCCCTGGCCCTGTGGCACATCCTGGCGAAGCACGGCTACCGAGCGGACGGCCTGTACATCGACCTGGGGATCGGGGGCTACTCGGGCCGTTCCCGGGAGGCCTCGGAGGGATTCGCCCGGGCACACGGGCTCAGCCTGCAGGTGATCTCACTGAAGAAGGAGCTGGGGGCGACCCTGGACGAGCTGGTGAAGCTTGCCCGGGGTAAGACCTGCTCCCTCTGTGGCACGGTGAAGCGCTATCTGATGAACCGGGCCGCCTGGGAGGGGGGGTACCAGGTCCTGGCCACCGGCCACAACTTGGACGACGAGGCGGCTACCCTGTTGGGGAACGTGCTCCGGTGGGACGAGGGGTACCTGGCGCGCCAGTACCCCGTCCTCCCGGGGGAGGGGAAGCTGGTGAAGAAGGTCAAGCCCCTCGTGTTCCTCTCCGAGCGGGAGATGGCTGCTTACTGCCTGATCCAGGGGATTAAGTACCTGTACGAGGATTGCCCCCACGCCGAGGGAGCCAGGTCCATCGCCCTCAAGGGCGTGCTAAACGAGCTCGAGGACCGCTACCCCGGCACCAAGCTCTCCTTCCTGCGGGGATTCCTCAGCCTCCACGAGCGGTTCCGTCCCCCTGAGCCGGTGGAGCTCCGCGACTGCCCGAGCTGCGGCATGCCCACCGCCGCGGACGGGCCCTGCCGCTTCTGCCGCCTCAAGGAGAGGGTGTCCCATGGCGCGCCCGCTTGAGTACGGGGAGGCGGTGCTCCTGTGGGAGGAGGGGAAGGGACGCACCTTCCTCATCACCCTAGAGGAAGGCGGAGAGTTCCACTCCCACCGGGGGGTGATCCGGCACGACGACATCGCCGGCCGCCCCGAGGGCACGCGGGTCACCTCCGGCACCGGCCACGCCTTCTACGCGTTCCGGCCCCGGGCCCCGGAGCGGATGATGAAGGTGCGCCGGAGGACCCAGATCGTCTATCCCAAGGACGCCGGCTGGCTCGTCCTGGCCCTGGACCTGTTCCCCGGGGCGCGGGTGATCGAGATGGGCACCGGCTCCGGCGCGTTCACCATCCTGCTCGCCCAGCTGATAGGGCGGGAGGGGCGGGTCTACACGTTCGACCGCCGGGAAGATTTCTTGGAGAACGCCCTCGCGAACCTGGAGCGGCATGGCCTGAGGGAACGGGTGGAGGCCGGGGTGCTGGAGGCTGGCCAGCCCTTTCCGGTGGAGGACGTCGATGCGGTTTTTCTGGACCTGCCCGATCCGTGGCTGGCCATACCACCTGCCTACGCTGCCCTCGCCCCTGGACGGCCCATCGCCCTCATTGTCCCCACCGCCGAGCAGCTGAAGCAGGCCGTTGGGGCGCTGGAGGGGGCGGGGTTCGTAGCCGGGGAAGCGGTGGAGCTGCTGGAGAGGAGGATGCTGGTGCGGGCCCGGGAGGGGGTTCGCCCGTTCGAGCGGATGGTGGGCTTCACCGGCTACTTGGTCTCGGCCCGCAAAGGACTGACCTCCGTCCGGCGGCGTAGCTCGCCGAGCGATTGAGCGCACTTACCGGGCACGCTGGTTTGCCCACCAGGCATCAAAAATTTCCGGCCGGTGAGGGAAGGCCCTTTGATAAGCCCGCTGTTCCCTTCAGGTTGCCCAAGCCCTTCAGAACGGCACCTCTTCCTTGGCCGGGGAGTAGAAGGAGGCACACTCCCGGTGGAACATGAGCCGCACCCGCCCCACCGGGCCGTTGCGCTGCTTGGCGATTAAGAACTCCACTTCCGAGACCGGGCTTCCCTCTCCCTGGTCCTCGTAATAATCTGGCCGGTAGATGAAGGCCACCAGGTCTGCATCTTGCTCGATGGCCCCCGACTCCCGCAGGTCCGAGAGCTGGGGGCGTTTGCTCTCCCGTCGCTCCACAGCCCGGTTGAGCTGGGAACAGGCGATGACCGGCACGTTCAGCTCCCGCGCCATGGCTTTTAAGGTCCGGGAGATGTAGGCGATCTCCTGTTCCCGGATGTCGGCCCGGATGCCCGCCTCCACCAGCTGCAAGTAGTCCACGATGATCAAGCTGACCTGATGCTCCTGGACCATCAGCCTGGCCTTGGCCTTGAGGGAGAGGACGCTGAGCCCCGGGGTATCGTCCACCAAGATCTCCGCCTTGTGCAACCGGCCGGCGGCTTCGGCGAGTTCCTTCCACTTGGCGGCGGGCAAGAGCCCCCTTCTCAACCGCAGCAGGTTCACCTGGGCCTCGGCGCACAGGAGCCTCTCCAGGACCTGTTCCTTGGTCATCTCCAGCGAGAAGATGCCCACTGCCTTTTGTTGGTGGATGGCCACGTGGCGGGCGATGGTCAACGCCAGGGAAGTCTTGCCGGTGCCGGGCCGGCCGGCGATCACTACCAGCTCAGCCGGATGGAGGCCGGTGGTGAGCTCGTCCACCTTGGGGAAGCCGGTCAGCACCACCCCGGGGGGCAGCTCCTCGGGTTTGCCGTGCAGCGCCTCCAGGTAGTCCATGTGCTCTTCCAGGTAGTCGCGCACCAAGTAGAAGGAGGTGGAGGATTGCTTGCGGGCCAGTTCGAACACCAGCTCCCCGGCCCGATCCAGGGCCTCCTCGGCGGGGATCTCTTCCCGGTAGCCCAGCTCCTGCACCCGGTTGCCGGCCTGGATCAACCAGCGCCGCAGGGCCTTGGCTTCCAGGATGCCCATGTAGTGATCCAGGGCGGCCAAGGTGGTGACCTGGGCCACCAGCTCGTGGAGGTAGGAGCGGCCGCCGATGGCCTCCAGCCTGCCGTGTTCCTCCAAGAAGTTGGCCACGGTGACCAGGTCCGGCAGTTGGCCGTGGTTGAACAGCTCGGCGGCGGCCCGGAATATTTCTTGGTGGGCTTTGAAGTAAAAATGTTCAGGTTTCAGCCGAGTGACCACATGGGGGGCGGCCTCTTCCGGCTCTAGGAGGACCGCCCCCAACACCATCTGTTCCGCTTCCCGATTGCGTGGGATGCGCCTTACCCCCTCATCCAGCACCTCGGCCATGGCGATGAATGATATGGTCAGTGCCACGGCCGGGACAAGGACATCGGCGACCTCCGAAAAAGGAGTTTTTAACCCCTAAGTGATTCACAAAGAAGCGAAGGAAATTCCAAGGATTAAAAATAAAGAGTCACTCTGGTTGGGGGACCACCTTGTCTGACCACAGCCCCTCCAAGTCGTAAAAGCGGCGTGCTTCCCGCTCGAACAGGTGCACCACTACCCCCCCGTAGTCCAGCAACACCCACTGCCCCTCCGGCAAGCCCTCCTGGTGCAATGGCTCCAGCGGCAACTTCTCCAGCAGCTCCTCGGCCAACGCCCGCACGTGCAGGGGATGCTCCCCCTCGGCGATGAGGAAGTAGCTGGTGGGGATGGAGGTGTCCCGCAGATCGAGCACCACCGGGTGAGCCCCTTTCTTGTCCTCGATGATCTGGATGGCCCGCCGGATGAGTTCCCAGTCGGGGTTAGATTTCAAACCCCACCCCCAGGATGAGCACCACATCGGCCTCAGCCGGCCAGCCCCCCAGGCGGTCCACCCCGTAATCCTGGGCAGCCATCACCTCTGCCCCTCCCGGGAGCAACCGGGCCACCATCTGCCCGTGGGCCTCTGCCCCCGGTCGGACCAATACCAAAGCCCTACGCGACTCCTGGCGCTCGGTGTCCCCCACCCCCACCACGGTGAACCCCCGCTGGATCAACCAGGCGCGGGTCCGGCGGGCCAAAAACGGCTCCCCCGCCCCGTTCAAAACCACCACCCGCACTTCCCCCCGGGTGAGGTACTCCTTCCCTTGGTAGATCGAGGTCACCAGCCGGCGGGTCTCCACCACCTGGGGGCGCACCCCCCCGGACACCGGCTCCCCAGGGAGGGAGGCGAACGTCCAGTCCGAGGCAGACAGGCGGCGGAAGCGCTGCGCCAGCGCCAACACCTCCCAGCGCCCCAGATTGGTGTTCTCGCTGGTGAAGAGTGTCTCGATCGCCTCTCGCCACTTCCCCCAGCTGAGTTCAGCCAGCTTGGGCCACAGGGCTTGCCCCAGGTCGGCCAGCCGGGCCAACCTGGCCGGCTCGTCCCCTGGGTGGAGGTAGCGCAGGTAAGAAACTGCCTTCCCCTCGTCCAAGCGCTGCACCCCGGCCGGGATGTCCACGAATATCCCCCGGTCCTGATCCACGTATTGGAAGCGCTCGATCAACACCACCTCCACGTTCAGCTTGGAGATGGCCTGGGCGATCCGGGAGAGCGGGATTTCCACCCAGTAGGAGAGCGGGAGCTCCACCACCCGGGCCAGCTGGGCCATGAAGGCCGCGGGGTCCAGTTCCCCGTAGAGTTGCACCAAAGGGCGGAGGCTACCATCCGGCTGGGGCAAGGTGAGTGCCGCCGGGATTCCCAGCCACACAGCCCTGCCCTGGGGGGAAAGGCTCACGATCCCCACCACCTCGGCCTGCTTCCCCGGGGACTGCTCGCTTACCCCCACCAGCAGGGCGTGCACCCACTCCCCCCGGCCCAGGGTCCTTTCCACCTCGGTCTGGGAGTAGAGGAAGAACAGGCCCACCGCGACCCCGATCAACACCCCCCCGGTGGCAATACCCAACCAGCGCATGACCAGTGTAAGGTAGCGCAAAGGATGCCCTTCCGTCAACTTCCCCTGGCCGCCGGGCGTTTTTTCGCCCCCAGCCGGGGAAGCTATAATGGAGTATGGCCGTTCAAAACCGGATTAGAAAGGTACAGAAACGCGATCGGTCCCTGGTGCCCTTCGATCAAGGCCGGATAGTGAACGCCATCTTGCGGGCGGCCCGCTCTGTTGGGGGGTTCGCCTTGGACTACTTGCCGGGCGTGAACGACCGCCTCTTCCAGGCTTGCGGGGACGACGAACATCTGGCGGAGTTCCTGTCGGACATCGTGGTGGCCACCCTGAATCGGGACCCCCGCCACTGGATAGCCAACTTCCCCCCCTCCATCGAGGAGATCCAGGACACGGTGGTGCACGTGCTCCGCAGCTTCGGCTTGGTCACGGTGGCGGATGCCTACGAGTGCTGGCGGTGGGGCAAGTACTGGATCCGCGCCGGGGAGCTTCCGGAAGAGAGGTTCGTAGGCAACGGCTATCCCACCCCCTGGCACGAGGAGATCCTGGCCTGGAACCGCGCCCACGGCTGCCACACGGTGGAGGGGCTGAACGAGATCGTCCGCTCCGGGCGGCTCCCGGAGCTGATCGTGGCGGCCACCGAGGTTTACGAGCGCTCGCTTGACGAGGCGGCGGAGAAGATCCTGGCCCGGGCGGAAACCGGCGATTTGCGGATGATCTGGATCTCTGGGCCTTCTTCCTCCGGCAAGACCACCACCACCGTGAAGCTCACCCAGCGGCTGGAGCGGGAAGGCTTGTCCTTCCTCATGCTGAACTTGGACGATTACTTCTGGCCGGTGGTGGAGCACCCCACCGACTGGCTCAACGACCGCAATTTCGAGACCCCGGAGGCACTGGACATCCAGACCATCAACCGGCATCTGCGGGCGTTGCTGGCGGGGGAGACGATCGAAAAGCCGATCTACAGCTTCAAGGAGGGGACACACGTGGGCACCCGGCCTGTGCGCCTGAGGAAGGATCAAATCCTGCTGTTGGACTGCCTGCACGGCTTTTACCCGCCCCTCACCGCCGGCATCCCCAAGGAGGCCATGTTCCGCATCTACATCGAGGCTGCCAACATGCTGTTCGAGGGGGACGGCACCCAAGAGCGGCTCACCCAGTTCACCGACGTGCGGCTCCTGCGCCGGATGCTCCGGGATGCCCAGCACCGCAACCACCCGCCCCTCCAGACCTTGCTCCACTGGCACTATGTGCGGGCCGGGGAGCTGTTCTCCATCATCCCCCTCATGGGGTTGGCGGATCACTGGATCAACGGGGGCATGCCCTTCGACCTGCCGGTCCTGAAACCGTTTTTCCTCCCAGACGGGATCTGGCCCTCGCCGGAAGACCTCGCCCCCTACAGTTCCTTCCTGGACGCCAGGATCCGCTACCGCCGGATCTCTGACCTGCTGGGGCAATTGGCCGGCCTCACCATCTGGGAGGCCCAAGACTTGAACCTCATCCCCGGGGATCACCTGGTCCGGGAGTTCATCGGTGGAAGCACCCTCAAGATACCCCACAACGAGTGACTGCTTGGGAAGCCCAAGCCCAGGTCCTGGAGTGGCTCGTCAACCAGGGGGGAGCTTGAACTCGGCCACCAGGAACGTGTGGTCGGAGGGCTTCTCCGCCCGCCGCGCCTCCCGGTCGATCCAGGCATCCACCGACCTCTCCGCCAGCGGAGGGGTGGCCCAGATGTGGTCCACCCGCCAGCCGAGGTTCCGCTCCAGGGCCCGGGGCACCCGGTAGTCCCAGAAGGTGTACTGCCCCGGCTCGTTCGGATGATGCCTGCGGAACACGTCCACGAACCCCCACTCCCGGATCCGCTCCAGGGCCGCCCGGGCCTCGGGGTGGAAGTCCACGTGGTGCTTGAGGCGCACCGGGTTGTGGACGTCGATCTCCTCCGGGGCCACGTTGAAGTCCCCACACCAGAGCAGGGGTTCCGCCGGGGAGAAGTGGCGGTCGAAGTAGTCGCGGAGGCGGGCGAGCCATTCCAGCTTGTACCGGAACATGGGATGGTCGGGGGAGCGCCCTTGGGGGACGTAGGTGTTCACGACGGGGATCCCGCGCACGGTGGCCCGGACGAGGCGGGCCTCGTCCGGCGGGCCGCCGTCGTCCAGCCCGAACGAGACATCATCGGGCGCCGCGAGGCTGGCGATGGCCACCCCTGCCCCCCCCTTCTGTCCCCGGAAGACCACGTGGTACCCCGCCTCCCGGAAGGCATCCGCGGGGAACTCCTCGTCGGGCACCTTGGTCTCCTGGAGGCAGAGAACGTCCGGTCTGTTGGCGGCGAGCCACTTGAGGATGAGGGGGAGCCGCGTGCGGATGGAATTGCAGTTGTACGTGGCCACTCGGAAGACCTCTCCCATCGGGGTCACCTCCCCCCCATTTTACCCCCGGCCCCCCAAGCAGGACTTATATCACCCTGGGTAACCTCCCCCCGCGGGCCCGGTGTAGGGTTTGACGGAGGTTTTGCCGCGGTCATCCGCGAGGGTGCGGATGCGAATCGAGGCAGCGTGCCCAGGAGGTGTTAGGTGCTTGAGGAACTGAAGGTGGCGATGGCTTTGGTGGCGGTTTTCGCTCTCGGTTGGAGCCCGTCAGGGGTGGCGGCCGGTTGCCCGGCGGCGGAACCGGTGCCCGGCGGGGCCACGCTGGTGACCTGGGTCCCCTCGGAGGCGGCCCCGGGCCGGGGGATCGCGGTGCGCCTCATCTGGCCGGAGCGGCCTCGTTACCCCGAGAGGACGGCGGCGGCCGTGGAGGTACCGGGGGCGGATTCCCCCGGCGGGGTGGAGCTTCCCCGGGACCTGGAACGGGACCCCTATCTGGCCCAGGGCCTGGTCCGGGTCTCGTTTGCCTTCCCCGGCGGGGGCAGGCCCCCGTTCCGCTCCGGCGGCGTCTACGACCACCGGGGCCTGGATTCCCTCAGGGCGCTGCGGGACGTGGTGCGGTTCCTGCGGGGGGAGATCCCGGACGAGAACGGCTGCTATATCTCCGACCTCCTCCCCTACCCGCTGCTCCAGGTGGGGCTCATCGGCCTCTCCAACGGGGGGAACACCGCGGTGGTGGCCCTGGGGCTGTTCGGCGACGAGATGCGGGTGGACTGGTACGTGGGTTGGGAGAACCCGGCCGGGGTACAGTTCACCACGGTGGACCTGGGTTCCCGGGACCAGCCGCTCCCCTTCTATTCCCCCTGCTCCTGTCGGCTGGCCTCAGGCGGGGTTGAATGTGATGTGGATTACACTCACCTCCGCTGGGACGGACAGGCGGTGTCCCAGGGCTGGGGCCTCCAGGGCCGCGGCACCAGCGGCGTCCTCTTCCACGACCTCAACGGGAACGGCCGCTACGATGAGGGGGACTACGTGCTCGGGGCCTACCCCGGGACCTTCGCTGGGGTGGAGAAACGGGTCTATTCCGAACATGCCCTGGAGGCAGCGTTGGAGCGGGGGCTCATCGACCCCTGGCCGGAGGACGTGGCCACGCTCGAGGAAGCCCGGGACTACTGGGCCATCCGGGACATGAGCCGCTTCTACGCCGAGGTGATCGAAAACCTCCCCCAGCTCGCGGCCATCGTCGTCGGGTCCGAGGTGGACCACGTCCAGGCAACCCCCGACCACCCCCACATCCTCCTTCAATACCAGGGCTGGCAGGCCGCGGGGATGCCTTGGGTCCGCCTCAACCCCGATTCCGCCTATTTGCAGCTCCTCCTCCCCCGCTCCCTCCCGGCGGTGGATGTCCCGGCCGGCGCCCAGATCGGCTGCGGGGAGATCGCTGAGATGCTCGAGCCCGAAGGGATCCCGGATTCCCTCACCACCGCCGCGGCCGCGCTGGAGCTCTCGGACCGGACCTATTGGGGGAACTGGGCCCCGGACCTCGACGAAGTCCTCACCGGGGGCACCGGGGCAGCGCCCGGGGCTTCCCCCGCCCCGGGCCTCCTCTGGCTCCCCCACGCCGTGGAACGCCTCCCCGGAGGGGGGACCCTGATCTGCGATGGGAGCGCCTCTTCCCCGGCTGAAGGCGGCCCGCGCGGCGGCCGGGTCCTGATCCTGGACGCCTCCGGGACGGTGGTCTGGGACCACTCGGCCGGGCTCCAGTTCCCCCACGACGCCGAACTGGACCCTTCCGGGGAGCGGATGCTCATCGTAGACACCGGGCACGACCGGGTGATCGAGGTGGAACTGAGCTCCGGCCGGGTGGTGTGGGACTCCGGAGGGGTGGCGCTCTCCGACGGCTCTTCCCTGCGGTATCCCAACGATGCCGACTACCTTCCCGACGGGACTTTCCTCGTCACCGATCGGGACAACCACCGGGTGGTGGTGCTGGACCGGGAGGGGAGGGTCAGGTGGCAGTTCGGGGAGGCCGGGGTCCCGGGCGGAGATTCTCGCCACCTGAGCGGCCCCCACAATGCCGACCTGCTCCCGGATGGGAACGTCATCGTGGCCGACTCCGGCAACGACCGGGTGGTGGAGATCTCGCCCGCCGGGGAGATCGTGTGGGAGTACCGCGGGGGGCTCTCTTGGCCCCGGGATGCAGACCGCTTGGAAAACGGGAACACCCTGATCACCGACTCCAAAAACAACCGGGTGATCGAGGTCTCCCCCACGGGGGAGGTGGTGTGGGAGTACCGGGGGCTGCAACTCCCCTACGAGGCTGATCGGTTGCCGACCGGGAACACCTTGATCGCCGACTCCGGGGGGCGCCGCGTGCTGGAGGTGTCCCCCCAAGGAGAGGTGGTGTGGAGCTTCCCCCCAGGGGGCGGTGCCCAGAGCGGGGAAGCCCTCCTTGGGGGAATCAGGCGGGAGTCGGCCTGGGTGCTGGATGAGGTGGGGCATCGGATCTACGTGGCCTGGTGGCGACCCCCCGGGGAGGGGCCGTTCCCGACGGTGGTGTTCGTCCCTTCCATCGGCCCCGGGGTCCCGGCGCTCGCCCAGGAGGCCTTCCGGGAGCTCGCCGCGGACGGGTTCGTGGTGGCCTCGTTCAACCCCGAGGGCCGGGGCCGACCCGGAGTGGACCGGAGCGAGGGGGAAGAGACCTGTCAGGGCCCGAACCAACAGGAGGACCTGAAGGCGGTGATCGAGTACCTCGCCCGACTCCCCTACGTGGACCGGGGGAACATCGGTGTCCTGTCCTTCTCCGGGGGGAGCCTGCTGGCGGGGCCCGCTTTGGGGCGGTGGCCGGGGCTTCCCGTGGCCTATTGGATCGACTGTGAGGGCCCCCACGACGGTTCCATCATCCTGGGGGAGCCCTGCGGCCACCCCAACACCCGCGTCGATCCCTCCCCAGAGAACCTGGCCTTCTGGGAGGAACGTTCCCCGGTCCTCTTCATCGGCGACTTCCGCGGCCGCTATCTCCGCGTGCAAGCGGAGATCGACCACGCCCAGGGGGACTATCGGGAACACGCCCTTTTGATGAACAACGCAGCCGTGGAAGGCGGCGTTCCCTGGGTGCGGATCAACTGGGAGGACCTGGGCAACCCCGTGAACCGAATCTACCCCCTGGATGATCCCTCCCAGTGGCCCAAGTGGATCCCGGGACGGCTGCGGGACCTGCCTGGGGGTTGGCACGGGGTGTTGGCCGGCTACGCGCGGGAGATGGCCGCCCTGGTGGCGGCCGAGGGAGCGGCCGCGGCGCCGCCACGGTTCGAGCGGGCGAGCCAGGCCCCGGTGCTCGGGCCCGGGGAGGACCCTTGGGAGTCGGTGGACGTCCTCTCCTGTGAGGTGCTCTGGGACGGGGAGCCCCAGGTCTTCCGCATGTGGTACACCGGCTACGACGGGGAGCGTTATGCCATCGGCTACGCCGAGAGCCACGACGGCCTCCGTTGGGAGCGCTACCCGGGGAACCCGGTGCTGGCCTCCAGTGGGGGCGAATGGGACCGGGAGGGGGTGGGTTTCCCCGCGGTGGTCCGGGTGGGGGACATGTATTACATGTACTTCACCATGCTCAAGCGTGCCCGGGCCCACCGGGACGCCGCCGTGGGCCTCGCGGTCTCGGGGAATGGGCTGCACTGGGAGGTGGTGGGGCCGGTGCTCCTCCCCGGGACGGCGGGGGAGTACGATGCCCGCGCCGCGGTGAGCCCGGACGTGTTCCTCGATGGCGACGGGACCTGGCACATGTTTTACGCAGGAGGACGCGACTACCCCGGCGATCCCGACGGCCGGTGGGTCATCCTCCACGCCACGAGCCCCGACGGGGTCCACTGGCGGGCCGACCCCGAGCCGGTGATCGAGGGAGAGATTGTGGGGATGGAGGACGCCCTCAACCCGGAGCTCTTTCGCCTCCCCGACGGGAGCTTTTGGCTGGCCTTCTCCGCCCGGGTGGAGCACGCCGGCTTCCGCCTCTTCCTCGCCCGCTCGCCCGATGGACTCTCCTGGTCGGTTATCCCGGGGGTGGAGCTTTTGATCCCAGGGGAGGAAGGAAACTTCGATGAAAAATCCCTCAACCACCCGGCGCTCGTGCTCCGGGACGAAGTATTGCACCTGTTCTACACCGGCTACAATCGCCGGAACCGTCGGGCCATCGGGGTGGCGGTGGCTGGGTTGTCCGGCGCCTGAGTTCTCTTTCTGGCCCCCCTTGACGGGCAGGGCGGTTTTGGACCTCGATCCCTGAAGCGTGGGCCTTTTGCCGCTTGCAGCGAGGCTCGCCCACGTCAGTCCCATCTCGCGAAAATTCGCCTCCTGCCCTCACGGAAATGGTTTGTCACCAGAAGATTCGCCGCCTTGGTGGAGCCGGCCGCTATGCGGAGGTGAAACGGCTGGCCTGATCCCCGGTTTCGGCCTCCCCCTCCGGGGGCACGATGCCATACACTCCTTCGATCCGCAGTAAATGCCCTTCTAAACTTGATTATTCGAGGGCACTTCTCAAAGCTGGGTGAGAAGGAGGTCTTTTTTGATGGCACACCTCCTGCTCCAACCTCAGGGACTGCATGGGGGGATGAGATGTCAAAAGGAAAAACCTCTCCCGCGATTTTTTACGGTTGGACTTTGCCCATCACTCTATCACACACTCATTCGGTCTCATGGAGCATCCGGTCCAGGGTGAATTCCTTAGGGGCCTTTTCGCGGCCAGCTTGGCCCATCCAGGGACACAGTCCCCCTAAGTGCACGATTCAAGCCTGCCCCCCCTTGCTACGGTTGGAGTTCCTCTAAGAAGCGGTCGATCTCCTGCCGATGGAGCCCCCTGAGTTTGAGGGCATCCTCCACTACCAATGCCACCTTCCTTGGATCTAGGTCGTAGGAGTAAGCGTGCCTGAAGAAGTGCCTGAAGGCCCGAAGCGAATCGAGGATCCTGTAGCTCTCCTCGGAGAGTAGGGCTGGCCTCACGCCCTCAATGGAGAGCTTCATCCGCCAGAGGAGCTCCCGATGGTATCTCGCTCGATCCTCGATCCGGTTCTCGAAGAAATCGGCGATGATCCTGAACAGATCCTCAAAGGCACAGTACAGGTTGTGGAGCTGGTAGGCCAGGCTTTCGAGCTCCACGGCATTTTTGGGGCATCGCCGCTCCTCTATTTTGGCGAATATCCGCTCGATCACCCTCAGCTGGTCCTCAACCGAGGCTTTGAGGAGACTTAGCCTTTCCTCTTCCATCTGATCCCCTCCTTCAGGATCCTCTCCCTGAGGCGATGGCCCTCGAGCTGCAGTACATCCACATCGGTCCCGAGCTTATCGGACAGGAAGGCCATGGCGCGGAAGAAGTCCTCGTCTTTCAGCCCGAGGAAGGCTATATCGACGTCGGAGCCCTCGGAATATCGATATGGTTTGGCCAGGGAGCCGAAGATATAGGCCTCCTCGAACGGGATCTCGCGGGATAGCTCCTCGAGGGTCCGGAAAACGGTTTCGAGGAAGTCCTTCCGCTTCTGCTCCCTCCTCTCCCTCTTCCTGGCAAGGGCCTGATCGAGCAGATGTGTGGAAAAACGTGTCATCGTTTCCTCCTTGGTAAGGATAACCGGACTTTTGGGTCCGCCGGCAACCCTTGTGAGGTCTTCTCCGCCTATTGTGTGGATGGTCTTATCGTCCTGATTTCACGGCATCAAGCCTATGAGCACCAATAATATACCCTTTCGGTTTCGCGGAGCATGTGGTTCAGGGAGAGCTCCTGCGGGGGGCTTCCTGCGGCCGGCCTGGCCCATGCAATGGCACGCCCCTTCAATGCACGATTCAAGCCTGGCCCCGGATTTTCTACCATTGCGCTCTTTTCGGAACAGGTGATAATTTGCTAAATGAGAGTTGTTCCCTAGGGGAGGCAAGGAGGATGAGAATCGGAGGACTTTCAAAGGAAGAGCTCAAAGAGCTTTTTCGAGAAGCCATTGAGGAAGCATTGGTGGATCTTTTCGGGGACCCAGATGAGGGTCTCCAGTTGCACACCGAGATTCGCGAACGCCTCAAGCGTTCTCTGGAGCGTATTCAGCAAGGTGAAACGGGTATATCGGCCGAAGAGGTAGCGAAACAGAAGGGATTGACCTGGTGAAAAGCTACCAAGTTCGGTTTCTCCCTGAGGCTGCAGAGGAGTTGGCTTCTCTAGACAAGTCAATTGCGGAGCGGATCCTCAAGAAACTGAAGTGGCTGGCCGAAAACTTCACGAACCTAACCCCAGAGCCTTTAAGCGGCGGGCTCAAAGGCCTTTTCAAGCTCCGCGTAGGAAGTTACAGGGTACTCTATTCATTCGGTTAGGAAAAGAAATTCATATATTCATCTCATAGGGCATCGGCGGAAAATATATGAGCTACACTGAAAGCTACTTTGAAAACATCATCGCGATTTGTCCCTTACCTCCTCGTATGCCTTTTCAGTCGCTCGGAGCAGGCGGTCCAGGGTGAGTTTTTTAGGGCCTTTTCGCGGCCGGCTCGGCCCATCTTCTTGCGGAGCTCGGGGCCATCGATGAGCTTCTGAAGGGCCTGGGCTAAAGCCTCCGGGTCCTTTGGGGGAACGAGGAACCCGGTAACCCCATCTTCCACGAGTTCGGGCACGCCGCCTACTTTGGTAGCCACCACCGGAAGGCCAGCCATCATCGCCTCGATGATCGTGTAAGGGAGCCCCTCCCAACGGGAGGAGAGGACGAAGCCATCATCGACCGAGGTGAGCGGACCTTTTTTGGAGAGAGCCTCCCCCACGAAAGTGTCGATTCGTTGTGGCTAAGCATCTCATGAGTGGATTCCCGTTGTGGATAACCCACCAGCTGCTTGGGCCGGCATACCACAACCAGCTCGATGGTCTTGTAGCTTTGCAACACGTGTCCCGTTTTGTGCTTTTCTTTGGGGCTATGTTTGCCCCTTTTGTCAGGGCCTCGTCCGTTTTCGCCACTTATTGTGGTCAACTATAAATAGTGCGCCTGCAAACTCATTCTCTTCTACTTCCCGTAGCATCTTCCACAACATGGATTGGACTAACTCAGATGTGCGGTAGCTCATCTTCAACACGATAACCCCACCGTAAGCCGAGGGTAGTGCCCCGCGGAGTGT
>DFNF01000064.1:525-9102 GCA_002375935.1 Acetothermia bacterium UBA3574 | reverse complement strand
CCACAACTGTAGAAGATGGGCATAAGGCAGGGCGATCCCCCGTGCCCGGGGGGCCTTCGGCGAACCGCCCCCCTGGCCGAAAGTCCCCGACAGATTGGTCCACATCGGCCACGTTGATCCCCCGTTTACTTCCCAGGGATAGACACGCCCCCGGGGTTCGGTTTATCGTGGTCTGGTGACGCAAAGAGGAGTAGTGCTGACAGAGGCGGCGCATCGGCCAGGCGCGCCTTGGAGAAATGACCGGCAAAAGGAGGCCCAGTGAAAAGCATGCTCAAGCTGGTGGGTGTGTTGGCCTTGGCCGCGGCATCCGGCCTGTTGGCTTTCGGTGTTGCGGAGGGCTTGCTTGTGAACCCGAGCTTCGAGGAGGGGGAGACGCTGCCCCAAGGCTGGGACCCCTGGCCGGCGCAGGCCCCGGGGGTCTCCTTCAGCTGGGAGGAGGGGCTGGCCGCCGCTGGGACCCGGAGCGTGGCCGTCGAAGCCCAGACATCGCGCCTGGGGATGTGGCGCCAGCGGGTCCCGGTCCAGGGTGGCGAGGTTTACTCCTTGGCCGGATATGTTGGTTGGGAAGACATTTCCCCACCAGGACGCTGTCACCTCCAACTGGTGTTCCGCGACCGAGCCGGGAGGGTGGTGGGGCGGTTGGAGTTCCCCCCTCACACCGGCACCCGGGAGCTGGCCTACGACTTCCCCGGGGGGATCAAGGTCCGCACCCCAAAGCAGGCCACCAGTTGTGAGGTGAACCTGGTGCTCTTGGGTCCAGGTCGGGCCTGGTTCGACGCCATCTCATTCGCCCTCGTGCCCACCGGCACCATCGCCGGGCGGGTGACCTCCGGGGGCCATCCCCTCCCGGGCACCCGGGTGTTCATCTGGGGGCATCCCTGGGGCGAACCCTATGAGGCCGTCACCGATGGCCAAGGGTGGTACGAAATCCACGGCGTCCCACTTGCTAAACCCCGCTATTTGCTGGTGGCGGAGCGGGCCGGGTATCAGACCGGCGTCCAGAGGGGGAGTGGGGGTGGAGCCAGGCGGGGTGGTGGAAGTGGACTTCGAGCTCATCCCCGGGCAAGACCCTCAGGACGACCTCCAGGTGAAGTTCGGCTCACTCGCGCTCTCTCTCGACCTCCCTCCAGCCCCCATCCCCCAAGGGGCAGTCCTCGCCCCCCAGGCCTACCCCGAGGCGGTGAGACCGTTCCTGGAGCCGGACGAGTTCATCCAATCCGATCACCCGGAGGTGGTGGAGCTGGCCCGGGAGATCCTGGCGGGGGTGCCGGCTGAGCGGCGCGAAAGCGCCTACCACGTGGCCTGGGCGGTCTACGAGTGGATGAGCAAGAACATTGAGCACGACAGCATCCTGGACGAGATACCCACGGCCGAAGGCGAGCCTGCCCTGCGGGACGTGACCAACGAGGTGTGGCAGACCCTGAGCGGGGAGGGGTGGTGCTGGGGCCGAAATTTCTACGACTGGGCTTCCCGGCCAGCCGAGCTGCTCGCGCTGAGGAGCGGGATCTGCGTGGAGCACTCCTGGCTGGCGGCGGCGTTGCTGCGGGCGCTGGGGATCCCGGCCCGGGCAGCGGTGGGGGCGAACCAGATCTGGGTCCAACTGCCCTCCGGGGAAGGGTGGTGGGCCGGGTTCAGCACCACCCAGGGCCGGGGGGCGTTCCGACTGCGGGGACAGCTGGGCCCGGGGTTCGGAGACCTGCCCTGGCCCGCCTTCTACTCGGTCCTGCCGCGTCCCGTGCTCCACGAGGACTGGTCGCGGGAAAACCCAGGGTTGTGGCGGGAGCGCCATCCCTGGCAAGAGTCCTATCCCGGCACCCAAACCGGGTATGCTCAGGCCCTGGCGGCGCTTGAGGAGTTCGCGGCCTTCGGGGAGGCCCCCCGGGGGAGCTCCCCGGCCCGCCTGCGGGGAAGCCCCCGCTACTTCATCCACTACTCCGACGTCACCATCAACCTCTGGAACCTGGGGGACCAGCGCACCCTGGAGGTGCGGTTCCCCGTCGTGTCCGAGGCAGAGGGCCAGAGCTTCACCGGACACTTCGCCTACTGGACCAACCACCCCGAGTGCCTGGTCCGCACCTGGGTGGAGGAGATAGAGAACCCACCGGCCGCGGGGGTGGAGCGCTGGTTCCACCTCGAGTTCGACCTAACCCCACTGCTCGGGGACTGAGGCGGGGGGTGGTTGTGGGGGCCGGGCGGCAACCCCTAAAATGGGGACATGCTCGATCTCCGGTCAATTCGGGAAGATCCAGAAGGGGTGGAGGCGAAGCTGCGGCGGAGGGACCCGACCATCCGGCTGGCCCCGCTATTGGAATTGGACCGGGAGCGGCGGGCCCTGATCCGCCGGGTGGAGGACCTAAGACGCGAGCGCAAACTGGGCTCGGAGGAGGTGGCCCGCCTCCAGCAGGCAGGCCACGGGGAGGAAGCCCAAACCCGCATCGCCACCCTGAAGGAGCTGTCCGCAGAGCTGAAGGCGCTGGAGGAGCGGCTGGCCGAGCTGGAGGAAAAGTTGTACCAGGAGCTACTAAAGCTCCCCAACCTCCCCCACGACTCGGTGCCCCCCGGCGGCAAAGAGGAGAAGGTCCTCCTCCGCAGTTGGGGGGAGCCTCCCCGGTTCGACTTCGAGCCCAAGCACCATCTGGAGCTGGGAAAGAAGCTGGGCATCCTGGATTTCCCCCGGGCGGCCAAGCTCACCGGCACCCGGTTCCCGTTGTATATCGGCCTTGGGGCCCGCATCGAGCTCGCCCTCATCCACTGGATGTTCGAACTCCACGTGCGGGAGCACGGCTATGTGCCCGTGCTCCCCCCCATCCTGGCCAACCCCACCTCGTTCCTGGTGTCGGGTCAGCTTCCCAAGTTCGCCGCCGAGCTCTATTACTGCCCAGAAGACGACCTGTACCTGAACCCCACCGCCGAGTCGCTGCTGGTGAACCTGCACCGGGACGAGATCCTCTCCGAAGAGGACCTCCCGCTGAAGTACGTGGCCTACACCCCCTGTTTCCGCCGCGAGGCCGGCACCTACGGGGAAGAACAGCGGGGCCTGATCCGGGTCCACCAGTTCAACAAGGTGGAGCTCTTCTACTTCACCACCCCCGAGCGCTCGTACCAGGATCTGGAGGAGCTGGTGGGCCACGCCGAGCGGGTGCTCCAGGCCCTGGGGCTGCACTACCGGGTGACGCTGCTCCCCTGCGGGGACCTGGCCCAGCAGTCCGCCAAGACCATCGACCTGGAGGTGTGGCTCCCCGGGCAGGGGCGGTATTACGAGGTGTCTTCCTGCTCCAACTGCGAGGCCTACCAGGCCCGGCGGGGGAAGATTCGGTTTCGGCCCCGGGGCGGGGGGAAGCCGGAGTTCGTCCACACCCTGAACGGTTCCGGGTTGGCCACCTCGCGCCTGTTCGCAGCCATCCTGGAGCAGAACCAGCGCCCGGACGGCTCGGTGGCCCTGCCCCCCCTGCTGGCCGAACTTGTGGGGACCGAAGAGCTCTCATGACCGCCATTTTGGTCCAGGACCTGACCAAGGTGTTCCCCACCCGGCGGGGGGAAGTGCGGGCGGTGGCCGGGGTGTCCTTCCACGTGGAGGAAGGTGAGATCTTCGGCCTGCTTGGCCCCAACGGGGCCGGCAAGACCACCACCCTGCGCATGCTGGCCACCTTGCTCACCCCCACCTCTGGCCGGGCCCAGGTGTTGGGCCACGATGTAGTGGCCGAGCCCGATAGGGTGCGGGCCAAGCTCGGCTTTCTGGCCACCGAAACCGGGCTTTACGAGCGGCTCACCCCCTGGGAGACACTGCTGTTCTTCGCCCGCATCTTCGGCCTGTCTCGGGAGGAGGCTCAGAAAAGGGCCCAGGCCACGCTGCAGTTGCTGGGGCTGTGGGAGCTGCGGGGGAGGAAGGTGGGCACCCTGTCCAGTGGGGAGCGGCAGAAGCTGTCCCTGGGGCGGTGCCTGATCCACAACCCCCCGGTGTTGGTGCTGGACGAGCCCACCTTCGGCCTGGACGTGTTCGTGGCCCGGGCCGTGGTGCAGCTGATCGAGGAGCTGCGGGACCAGGGGCACACGGTGCTCCTCTCCACCCACGACATGCACCTTGCTGAGAGGCTGTGTGACCGGGTGGGGATCCTCCATCTGGGCAAGTTGGTGGTGGAAGGGCGGCCGGGGGAGCTGGTGGCCAGGGAGGGAGGGGTGGACCTGGAAGAGGTGTTCTTCCGCACCCTGATGCGGGCCGGCCTGTCCCCTGGGGGGGCGAAACCTGTCCCCTGAGGGGGCAGAGGCCCATGTTAACATGGGCCAGCTGATCGAAAGGAGGGCCGTGATGAGAAGGATATTGGCGGCGGTTTTGTTGTGTGCCTTAGGGGCCGGATTCGTCCTGGCCCAGGGTTGGGCCCCCAGAGGCCCCATCTACATCTTCGGCGATGACGGCTTCACCTGGGAAAACGGGGTCATCGGGGGCTCGGGCACCCCGGACGACCCCTACATCATCGAGGGGTGGGTGATCGACACCCTGGGCTACGACTACGGCATCTACATCGACCACACCACCGCCCACTTCGTCCTCCGGGACTGCATCGTCCGCTACCCCCAAGAGCGGGCCGGGATATTCCTGTCGGCGGTGAAAAATGGCCGCATCGAGGGCTGCAGCGTGTACGGGGGCAAGGTGGGCATCCACCTGCTGTCTTCCAGCGACGTGGTGATCACGGGCAACGCCATCGGCTACTGCGAGCGGGGGATCATCCTGTCCACCGCCTCGGACAACAACCTCATTTACGGCAACTCCATCATCGCCTGTGGCCTGCCGGCCATCGACGAGGGCCGGAACAACCGCTGGTACTACCAGGGACAGGGCAACTACTGGTCCGACTATCGGGGCCACGACACCAACGGGGACGGCATCGGGGACACCCGCTATGAGGTGGTGCCGGACGCGTTTCCGCTCATGAGCCCGCCGGTGGAGCTGCCGCCGGAGGCGGCCCCCATGCGCACCCTAGACCTCTCTGCCGTGGGGGAGCGGGGGATCGTGGCCCTGGCCGCCGGCAGCCTGGTCCGCCTCACCGCCACCGACGTGGGTGTGGGCGTGGACAAGATCTTCTACCGCCTGGACGGGGGAGACTGGCAGGAGTACTTGGAGCCCTTCCCCTTGCCGGACCGGGCGGTGATCCGGATGGAGTACTACGCGGTGGACAAGCTGGGCAACCAAGAGCCCCAACGGGCGCTGACCATTTACCTGGACATCGAGCCGCCGGTGACCCGGATCGTGGCCGGCGACCCCCACTATTACGCCCCGGACGGGAAGCTGTGGGCCACCTCTCGGACCCCGTTCCAGCTGGTGGCCGAGGATGCCTCCCTGCAGGCCACCATCTTCTTCCGCATCGACGACGGGGAGTGGCGGCAGTATGTGGAGCCGTTTACCATCCCCGGGCCGGAGGGCCCCCACCGGGTGGAGTACTACGCCATCGACATCTACGGCAACCGGGAGGCGGTCCAGGCGGCGGTGATCTGGAAGGACGACACCGCCCCCACCACCGAGGCCGGGGCCACGGAGGGTGAGCCCCCTTTTGAACAACCGGCGCCGGAGGCAGAACCCGAAGCCCAGACTCCGGCGCCCACCGTCACCTTCCAGGTGAGCCTCACCGGGGCCCAGCTCCTGGAAAACCAGGGGGTGGGCTCCGATTGGGTGCTGAGCTTCTGGCTGAACGGGGAAGGGGGGGAGGTGCAAACCACCTCCCTCCCCTGGCTCCTCTACCAGGGGCCCCCCCAGGAACTGGCCCTCAAGCTCACCGTCACCGAGCAGGACGCCACCCAGGCTGACTTCGCCGAAGGCATCCTCTCCCTCACCCTCCCCTGGACGGTGGGCACCTACGACCTGGACCTGGTGGTGTACGAGGACAACGTCCAGACAGGCAAATTCGCCCGCTGGCTCCTCACCGTGGAGGTGAAGGAAGGCGAGTGAGAGGGGCGTGGCTGCTTCTGGGAAAGGAGCTGCGGCAGGCGGTCCGCGACAGGCGGACCGTCTTCATGACCGTGGCCTTTCCCCTGGTGTTCTACCCACTGCTGTTCGGCCTTCTGGGCAACCTGGTGGGGCAGGAGCAAGCCCGGCTTGAGGCCCTGGTGCCCCGGGTGTTGGCAGTGGTGCCTGACCAGGCCCCGGAGTTGGCCCAGGCCCTGTCGGAGACCACCGAGCTGCGGGTGAGCTTTTACCCCAGCGTGGCCGCCCTGAGGCGGGGCTTGGCTGCCGGGGCCGGGGAAGTGGGCCTGGAGGCGGAACGGATCCCGGCCAGGGGGGAACTTGGCTACCGGTTCGTCCTCTACTATCGGGCCGAGCAGCAAGAGTCCCAGGTGGGGTTGGCCAAGCTCCGCGCCTTTTTGCAGGGCTTCCTCCGCCAGCTCACCTTGGAAAAGCTGGCCGCCATGGGGGTGGAACCGGCCGAAGTGGAACCCCCCTTCTCCGTGGAGGTGGTGGACCTGGGGGGAGGGGTGAGTTTGGGAGGGTTGCTCCTGACCCAGCTCCTCCCCTACTTCCTGGTGCTGTCCATCCTGCTGGGGGCGCTGGGGTTCGGGGCGGAGATCACCGCCGGGGAGAAGGAGCGGGGGACCATCTCCACGCTGCTTGCCAGCTGTCTGAGTCGGGAGGAGATCGTGGCCGGCAAGTTCCTGGCCATCCTGACCGTATCTTTGGCCTCGGCCCTGCTCTCCTCCCTGGGGCTTCTGATTGGGATCCAGGCCTTCGGCGGGCCATTGGGGCAGGGGGGAGTCTCCCTGGCCGCCGCCGGCTGGATCTTGGTGGTGCTGCTGCCGCTGGCAGTGGCCCTGTCCGCCGCCGTGCTCATCGTGGGCAGCTTCGCCCGCACCCAGAAGGAGGCCAGCGTTTACCTCCTGCCCCTCTACATGCTGGTGATCCTGGTGGGGATGACGGTGATGTTCGGCGGACAGCGGCTTCAGGGGGCGGAATACGCCATCCCGGTGGCCGGGGCCATGGCCGCTATCCGGGGGGCGCTGAGCGGGGAAGTGGGAGTGGTAGAGATAGGTTGGAGCTTGGCTTCCAGCACCGTGGTAGGGGGGCTGCTGCTCCTGATCTCGGTGCGAATCTACCGCTCTGAGAAGGTGTTGTTCCGCATTTGATCGCCCAAGCTGCGACGAAGATTGGGAAAGGAGGTTTCGTGGAGCTCCTGCGGAAGCTATCTGAGGCAAGTGGGATCCCAGGTCGGGAAGAAGAGATCCGTGAGCTCATCCGGGAAGCGCTGGCCGAGCACGTGGACGAGATCAGCGTGGACCGCCTGGGGAACCTGATCGCCCGCAAGAAAGGGCCTGGGCCCAAGGTGGCGGTGGCGGCCCACATGGACGAGATCGGTTTTTTGGTCTCCCACGTGGACGAGAAAACAGGCTACCTCAGGATCGAGCCCCTGGGGGGGTTCGACCCCCGCACCCTGATCGCCAAGCGGGTGACCGTCCACACGCGCGCCGGTCCGCTGGTGGGCCTCATCGGCACCAAGCCCATCCACATCCTCACCGAGGAGGAGAAAAAGAAGAAGGTGGAAATCAAGGACTTGTTCGTAGACCTGGGCCTGCCGGGGGAAAAGGCGAAGGAAGCGGTGCGGGTGGGAGACCCGGTCACCCTCCGCCAGAGCTTCTCCGAGGTTGGGGAACTGGTCTCCGGGAAAGCCCTAGATGATCGGGTGGGGGTCTACGTGGGGATAGAGGCCATGCGGCGGCTTTCCGGCCAGCAGGCCGACGTGTACTTCGTGGGCACGGTGCAGGAGGAAGTGGGGCTGCGGGGGGCCCGCACCAGTGCCTTCGCCTTGGCCCCGGACATCGCCGTGGCCCTGGACGTGACGTTGGCCTGTGACATGCCCGGGGTACAGGAGCATCAGCACATCACCCGCCTGGGAGAGGGGGTGGCCATAAAGCTCAAGGACTCGGCCTCCATCTCCCACCCCGGGCTGGTCAGGTTCCTGATTGAGATCGCCGAGGAGGAAAAGATCCCCTATCAGCTCGAGATCCTGCCCCGGGGGGGCACCGACGCCGGGGCCATGCAGCTGGCCCGGGAGGGCGCCGCGGTGGTCACCCTGTCGGTGCCCACCCGCTACGTGCACTCGGTGGTGGAGGCGGCCCACAAAAAGGACATCCAAGCTGCCATCGACCTGTTGGTCGCCTTCCTGGCCCGCTGTCACCAGGCGGATCTCCGGCTCTAGCCGCGGGCTTCCCCCCGGAGTAACCGGCCCCCGGTCAATTCCCCGGGGGCCATACTTCTTCGTTCACCAGGTTGGGGGGCTTTTCCCCCGCCAGCACCGAGATCACCGCCTCCACCGCCAGCTCGGCCATGCGCCGTCTGGTGGCCCCGGTGGCGGAGCCGATGTGGGGGGTGAGCACCACGTTGGGGAGCTCCAACAGGCCCGGGTGCACCTCCGGTTCCCGCTCGAACACGTCCAGGGCGGCGGCCCGGAGCTCCCCGGCCCGGAGGGCGGCCACCAACGCCTCCTCGTCCACCACTGGACCCCGGGCGATGTTCACCAAGATCGCTTCCCGCCGCATGAGGGCCAGCTCGCGGGCCCCGATGAGGTGGTGGGTCTCCGGGGTGAGGGGGGTGCA
>DFNF01000064.1:0-209 GCA_002375935.1 Acetothermia bacterium UBA3574 | reverse complement strand
GTCTCCGGGGTGAGGGGGGTGCAGAGGACCACGAAGTCGCTCTCGGAAAGGAGTTCGTCCAAAGGGCGGAACTCCAGGCCCAGCTCCCTTTCTAGCTCTAGTTTGCGGGAGCGGGAGTGGTATAGGACTCGCATCTGAAAGCCCTTCCCCCGGCGAGCCACCGCGGTGCCGATCCGCCCCAGGCCCACCACCCCCAGGGTGCGCCCCCA
>DFNF01000031.1:767-6784 GCA_002375935.1 Acetothermia bacterium UBA3574 | reverse complement strand
TTCGTCCACTTTTGCACCGACGACCGCCACCCGGAGACCCTGCTTTCAGAAGGGCACCTGGACGGGATGCTCCGGCAAGCCATTGCCCGGGGCGTCCCCCCGCTGGTGGCGTGCGCCGCCGCCACCCTGCACGCCGCCCGGGCGTTTCGGCTTTGGGACCTAGGGGCCTTGGCCCCTGGCTACCGAGCCGACTTCACGGTGCTCTCGGACCTGGAACAGGTGAGGATAGAGGCGGTGTACGTGGGGGGAGAGCTGGTGGCCCGGGAGGGGGAGTGCCTGGTCCCCTTGGCAGCAGAAGAGCCCGCCGGGCTCCGGGCCACGGTGCGGGTGAACCCGGAGCAGTTGTCGTTTTCCATCCCGGCCCGGGGAAAGAAAGCCCGGGTGATCGGGGTGGTGCCGGGGCAGGTGTTTACCCGGGCTCTGCTGGTGTCCCCCAAGCTTCAGGGGGGCGAAGTGGTGGCCGACCCGGCGCGGGACCTCCTCAAGCTGGCAGTGGTGGAGCGCCACCGGGGTACCGGGAACGTGGGCCTGGGCCTGGTGCAGGGGTTCGGGCTGCGGGCAGGGGCACTGGCCTCCACCGTGGCCCACGATGCCCACAACCTGGTGGTGGTGGGGGCGAGCGATGAGGATATGCGCCGGGCAGTGGCCGAGCTGGTGCGGCTGGGAGGGGGGCAGGTGGTGGTGGCTGGGGGTGAGGTGCAGGCCGCCCTGCCCCTGCCCATCGCAGGATTGATGTCCGACCGGCGCCTGGAGGAGGTAGCTCGACTGGGTCGGGAACTCGTGCGGGCCGCCCACGGCCTCGGCTGCATTCTCCCGGACCCCTTCATGACCCTTTCCTTTTTGGCCTTGCCGGTGATCCCGGCCCTGAAGCTCACCGACCGGGGATTGGTGGACGTGGAGGCATTCCAGTTGGTGCCCCTGTTTGTGGCCTGAAGGAGAGACAGATGAGGTGGATTGGCTTGCTGGTGGGAGTGGTGGTGGGCCTGACGCTGGCCTGGGGGGACGAAGTGCCAGTGGAGGTAGGGAGCAGCCCCATGTTCATGGTGCTGGGTGGGCTGAGGCTGGATCTGGGACCGTTGAACGGGCTGCTGGGGCCGGCCGGCTACCCCCCTCCCCCTGCCTGGCAGCCGGTGATGGCCTTCGGGGAGCGGACCCCCCTGGGGGAGGGGCTGCTGGTGGGGAGTTTCCAGCTTGGGGGGTTCTCGGAGGCCCGGGGAGGGGAGGCCAAGGTGGCTGTGGAGTCCTATTTCTGGGGAATTTTCCTTGGCACCCCTTTGGGCGGGGGAGAAGGCGGGGCGGGCTTGGCCCTGGGCGGGGGGTACCTCCAGTTCACCTTCCGGGCCCGGGGGGCAGGGGCGCTGGAGGAACTCCTCCAGCCGAGCCTGTCTCGCCCGGAATTGCTGTTCCTGGGGGCGATCCCCCACCTGTGGCGGGGTTGGCAGGTGACGGACTGGCTGCGGCTTGAGCTCGTGATCGGGGGCCTTGTGGGCTTCCCGGGTTGGTGGCTGGACGATTGGCGGGTGCTCGCCGGCCCGCGGCTCGCCCCCACCGGCTGGCTGATCGCCGCCGGCGTGCAGCTAGACTGGGCTCCCCTTCTTGCGGCTCCGTGAGCGCTGGGAGCGCTCTTAGGGAGTAAGAAGTCGGTTTTCCGCGGGCCCGGCCGCGGTGGCAGCGCGGGAGGCGGCCAGGCTCAGCCCGGCTGAGGCGTCCACCAACCCCGCCCCGGTGGCTGGGTCCCAGCCCGGGGCGGCCACGTCCTGGGCAGTGGCCAGGAGGAATTCCAGGAGGGCTTCCCGGTCCAGCTGAGGGCACAAAGAGAGGATGAGGGCCGCTGTCCCGGCCACATGGGGGGCGGCGAAGGAGGTGCCGCAGCCCCGCACCACTCGCCCGTCGGGGGAGAACGACAACACCTCCACCCCGGGGGCAGCCAACATCACCTCCTGTCCCCGGCCGGAAAATCGCGGCGCCCGCCCGTGGGGGTCCACTGCTCCTACCGCCACTACCTCGGGGAGCCGGGCCAGGGGCGTTACCTCCCACCTGCAGTTGCCCGCTGCCCCCACCACCAACACTTGGGCGGCCGCCGCCCGACGCAGGGCTTGCCGGACACAGCTGGGGGGGGAGACCCGGGTGAACAGGGACAAGTTTATCACCCGTGCCCCTTGGGCCACCGCGTAGTCAATGGCCTGGGCCAGGAGCCACCAATCCTGGGGGTAGAAATAGCCGCGGGGGTCGAGGACGCGGAGGTCCATGATCCGCACCTCGGGGGCCACCCCGCCTGCCCCGGTGGCGGCGTCGAGGGCTGCGGCCACCAGCCCCGCCACGAAGGTGCCGTGGCCGTGGATAGGGGTCCCCTGCTCCGGCCCCGGGTCACAGTCCCGGAAGTCCCACCCGTGGACGTCGTCCACGAACCCGTTCCCATCGTCGTCCAGTTGGTTGGCCGGGATCTCGCCGGGGTTGCGCCACAGCCGGTCGGCGAGCCCGGGCAGGCGCTGGATCCCAGAGTCGATCACCGCCACCACGATTTCCCCGCAGCCTCGGGTGATTTGCCAAGCCTGGGGGGCGCGGATGGCTGCCAGGCCCCAGCGCACCCCTCCGGACTGGCACACGTACCCCGCCGCCCCCCCCACGGGCACTTCCCCCGGAAAGGTGGGGGCCAGAACCAAAATGGAAGCTATAGCCACCCAAAAGGCCCTGCCCATGGCAAATCGCAGGTTGGTTATGCCGCAATCTGCCCTCGTTTAGCCGTGGGGGTACCCCCGCTGGGGGTAAGAGCTAGAAGAGGGCAACTGGTCACCATCCGCCTTCCCCCCGGAAGCGGTGCTCGAAGGAGTCGGGCATCCCCCTGCCGGATGCCTCTTGCACCGCCTTCTTTGGAAACTGGCCCCCCACTGCGGCCTGCCTGCCCCCAAGGGCTGCTCCTCCGCCCAAATTGTGCCCATGAGAAGGCCACTTTTGCCCTCTTCACAGCCGGGTGGATTTGTGCTATAGTAAGGGGCGGCGGGGCCAGCCAAGAGGCCCTTCCTTTTTGTCTGGCCTGTCAAGGAGGGAATAAAGATATGGGTAGTGTGGCCAATATCGGCGACGAGGTCCAGAAGAAGCGCCTAGAGGGGCAGGGCGCCCCGGATCTCCATTGGCTAGAAGAGGAAGACGAAAAGCGCCGCTCGCCGGAGAACCCGATCCGTACCTACTTTGACGAGATCTCCCGCGTCCCCCTCCTCACCAAGGAGGAGGAGGTGGAGCTGGCCAAACGGGCCGAGGCCGGGGACAAGGAGGCCAAGGAGAAATTGGCCGAGGCCAACCTCCGGCTCGTCGTGTCCATCGCCAAGAAGTACCGGGGATGTGGCCTGCCCTTCCTGGACCTGATCCAGGAGGGGAACCTGGGCCTGATGAAGGCCATCGAGAAGTTCGATTGGCGCAAAGGTTATAAATTCTCCACTTACGCCACCTGGTGGATCCGCCAGGCGATCCTCAGGGCCATCACCAACCGCTCCCGAACCATCCGGGTCCCCACCCACATCAACGAGCTGATCCGCAAGATCTATCAAGCCGAGCGCGACTACGTCAAGGAACACGGCGCCCCACCCTCCCTGGAGGAGCTGGCGGCCGAGCTGGACACCACCGTGGACAACATTGTCAAGGCCAAGAAGACGGCCCAGTACACCGCCTCCCTGGACACCCCCATCGGCTATGAGGACGAGGGGTCGGTGTTGGGCGACTTCATCGAGGATTCCGAGGCCGTCTCCCCCACCAAGGAGACGTTCCGGGAACTGTTGCAGCAGGAGCTACAGAAGGCCCTGCGGGAGAAGCTCACCCCCCGGGAGCGGCGGGTGCTCGAGCTCCGCTACGGCCTGGACGACAACCGGACCCGCACCTTGGACGAGGTGGGGGAGATCTTCGGCATCTCCCGCGAGCGGGTGCGCCAGATCCAGAAGGAAGCCCTGGAGAAGCTGAAGCACTCTGACCTGTTGCGGAAGCTGGAGAAGTTCCGGCTGCTGGAAGAAGAGTAAAGGGGTCCAGGGGCCCTGCGCCGGCGGGGGTTAGCGGCTTTGCTCCTGCCGGGTAGGGCAGCGGGGGTTGGAGCATAGTAGCCCCCGGCGGGGGTCCTGATAGAGGACCCCTTTTTTGCAGGCCGAGCAGCCCTCCTGGGGTGGGCCGGGCAGGACGAACCGGCAGTCGGGATAGCGGTCACAGGCCCAGAAGGCGCCTCGGCGGGGGGAATACCGCTCCACCAGCTCCCCCTGATTGCACTTGGGGCAGGTGACCCCGCTGGGGACGGCCCGGGTGGCCCCGCAATTGGGGCAAGAGAGGAACCTGCCGTAGCGGCCATGCTTGAGCTGCATGGGGGTGCCGCATTGGGGACAGGGGGCAGCCGGGGCTTGGTCCGCCTCTGCCAACCCCTCCGCCAGCTCCACCTGGCCCTCCCGGTAGCGGAAGGTGACGTTCTGCGGGATATTGCGGGTGGTCTTGCACTCCGGATAGCGGGAACAGGCCAAGTACAGCCCCCCCTTCCACACCCGCACCTCCATGGGGGCACCGCACTTGGGGCAGGGTACGTCTGAAAGCACCCGAAACGGCTTCTTGCCGCCCTTGAGTTCCTGTTCCACCTTCTCCAACCGCTCTGAAAACCAGCTATAGAAGTTGGACAGCACCTCCAGGCGGTCGGCCTGGCCTTCCTGGATGCGGTCCAAGTCTTCCTCCATCTTGGCCGTGAAGTCCTCGCGCACCGTCTCCGGGAAGTGAGCCCGCAAAAAGTCGGTGACCACGTGCCCCAGGAGGGTGGGACGCAGGGCCCCGTTCTCCCGCCTGACGTACCCCCGCTCTTGGATCACGGTGACGATCTGGGCGTAGGTGCTGGGCCGGCCTATGCCCTCCCGCTCTAGCTTCCTCACCAGGCCCGCCTCGGTGTAGCGCTTGGGGGGTTCGGTGGCCTTCTCCAGGAACTCAAGCTCCGGAGCGGGGAGGAGGAGCCCGGGCTGAAGCCCCTCGGGAAGCTCCCGGCCCTCGTCCTCCAGCTTCCCCACCCCCAGCACCCGGGTGAAGCCCGGGAACACCGGCCAGGAGGCAGAGGCCTTGAAAGTCCAGTCCCCCGCCGTGATGGTCACCTTGCGCCGCCGCCAGATGCCCTCCGCCATCTGGGTGGCCAGGAACCTCCTCCAGATGAGCTCATATAGCTTGGCCTGTTCCGGGGTGAGCTGGGGGGCCACCTCCTCCGGGGTCAGGGTCACCTGGGTGGGGCGGATGGCCTCGTGGGCGTCCTGGGACCTCCGTTTGTTCTTGAACTTCCTGGGCCGGGGGGCCAGGTACTCCTTGCCGAACTGGTCCTTGATCAGGGCCCGGGCCTCCCGGATGGCCGAATCCGCCACCCGCACCGAGTCGGTGCGCATGTAGGTGATCAGGCCCAGGCGTTTGCCGGCCACCTCCACCCCCTCGTAGAGCTGCTGGGCGATCTGCATGGTGCGGCGAGGGGACATCCGGAGTTCGCTCGCCGCCGCCTGCTGGAGGGTGGAGGTGATGAACGGGGGCGGGGGGCGCCGCTTTATCTCCTCTTCGGCCACCTCCTCCACCCTGAACTCGGCCTGGGCGAGCCCCTGCTTCAGGGCTTCAACCTGTTGGGGGTCGGTGATTTTGCCCTCCAGCTTGGCCGAGAACGGGGGCTTCGTGGGGAAGTGGGCCTCCACCTCCCAGTAGGGCTGGGGCACAAAATCCTGGATTTCCAGCTCCCGGTCGCAGATGAACCTGAGGGCCACCGACTGGACCCGGCCGGCGGACAGGCCCTCGAACCGGCGGCCAGCCAGCACCAGCGAGAGGAGCGGCGACACCTGGTAGCCCACCAGCCGGTCCAGGATCCTCCGCGCCCGCTGGGCCTCCACCTTGTTCAGGTCCACCTGGCCCGGGGACTGGAGGGCGGCCCGCACCGCCTGGGGGGTGATCTCGTGCAGCAACACCCGGGAGAATTTGTCGCGCTCGCCGTCCCCCAAGAGCTCCAGAAGATCGAAGGCGATGGCCTCGCCCTCCCG
>DFNF01000031.1:0-365 GCA_002375935.1 Acetothermia bacterium UBA3574 | reverse complement strand
CCCGCCGGTCCCGCACCACCCATTTGGCGGAAAAGTCCTTCTCCACGTCCACCCCCAGCTCCTTCTCCGGCAGATCCCGGACGTGGCCCTTGGAGGAATGGACCTCGAACCCATGCCCCAGGTAAGCCGCCAGGGTGCGGGCCTTGGTGGGTGATTCCACGATGAGAACTTTTTTGTCGGCCATCGTCGGTGCGGGATTATGGGCGTGGGGGGGAAGGGACGCAAGGGATTGCCCCCCTCCCGGGCCAAGGGGTATAGCTCTAGGATGAGGAGGTGATTCAGGTGGTGAAGGTGGCAGCGGCGTGTGTGGCTTTGGCGGTCTCCTTCCTGGGGGCGGGGCAGGTGGTGATCAACGAGGTGGGGTA
>DFNF01000044.1 GCA_002375935.1 Acetothermia bacterium UBA3574 | reverse complement strand
GGCGTTGGTGCCCCGGGGCGGGGCTTCCTCCCGTCCCCAACGGCTCCTGGCCCTCCCCAGGGCCCAACTGTGGACCCTGGGGCTCCTGTGGGGGATAGCGGTGTTGCGGGCATTGGTGGGCATCGCCTATCGGAGCTTCCTGGCGGTGCTGCTGGTGCAGCGGGGAGCCCCCCTCACCCTGGGCGGGGCCGCCCTGGCGTTGTTCGCCCTCTGCGGGGCCCTGGGGGGCATCGTGGGGGGAAGGCTCTCGGACCGCTTCGGTCGCAAATACGTGATCGCCCTCTCCCTGCTCGCCGCCGTGCCTGCCTTCTACGGGCTCCTGTTCGCCCAGGGAGCGTGGACAGTTCTGTTCTTGATCCTGGCTGGATTTTTTCTCACGGCCTCAAACCCGGTCTCGGTGGCCTATGGCCAGGAGCTCTTCCCGGAGCATCAGGGCACGGTGTCCGGGGTGCTGTTGGGGCTCTCCTGGGGGCTGAGGGCCCTGCTGGCCCCGTTGATCGGCCATTTGGGGGACCTGTGGGGACTGGAGCGCGCCCTGGCCCTGGTGAGCGGGGCCCTCCTGCCAGCCGCCGGGGCCGCCTTGTTCCTCCCCCGCGAAAACCGCGACCCCTCCTCGGCTTAGGAACCCAATGCACGAATATGCAATGGGTCCATCCCCTAACCCTGACCTCCAATCAGAATGCACGGCCGGGTCCCGGGAAGCGTCCGGCTCACCCCTTCTTGCCCCTGCCCCTCCCCCGGCCCCGACCTTCTTCCTCCTCTTCATCATCGTCCTCATCCTCGCTGGGTTTCCCTGGGTGGTGGGGCGGTCCGGGTTCCTCACCCCGTCCCCGGCCTCTGGCAGGTTCCTGGGGCCCAATTTCCTCCTCTCCCGCCCCCGGACGTTGCTCCACCAACTCCGCGAGGGCTGCTAGGATGTTTTCCTCCTCAGCTCCGGTCTGGATGAGCGTTTTCACGAGTCGCAGCGCCTGACCTGGGGCCACCCCAGCGAGGATGGCCGCTTCCAACTCGGCCAGGAGAGATGGGGTTAGCTCTAGGGTGCTCAAGAGGGCTGTAATTAGCCCGGGCAAAGCATTAGCCGCATGCGCTCCCGAGGCGTGGGGGCCGAGTTCCCCAGATTCAGCCATCTCTACCAATGTGGAGAGGACCTCGTCATAGGCGGCTCCCTCTGCCATGATGGCGATCAGGGCCAACTCCAGGGCGCGCACGGCAAACCCCAGCTCAGTTTCCTCCTCAAGCTCACTCCACCCCACTGCCTCCAGGAGTCCTAGGCCTTGGTCCGGGGTCAGGATCCCCTGTTCGATCGCGGCCGTAAACAGGGCCGTCAAGACCTGAACATGTGTCTCTGCCAGGGAGGAGTTAGCCTCCACTAAAGAAATCACCATCCCCAAGGTGGCAGATGGAGTTTGAGTTTCAGCGGACAAGGTGGGCGCAGTTGGTTCCACTAGTTGAGCCACCCCTCCACCGGCTAATGCCAGCAGCAACCCCCCCACCAAGACCATCAGGCAAACTTTCGTCCTCATCCTACACCCCCTAAGTGCAAACTTATTTTTCCGCAGCGAGGAAGATTTCAGCCATACTAGGTTTGGCGATGTTTGGCTCTGGGGGGAGTGGGGCTTAGAATCACGGTTATGCACGATCAGCGCGAGCTTTCCAGCCTCCTCCGCCGGATCGACGGTGCAGGTTATGGGGCCTACAAGCGCCTGGGGGGGGCCTGGCGGCTGCCGGGCTTCACCCTGCACGTGGAGCACGTGCAGGGGGATCCCTTCGCCGCCCCCAGCCGGCTCAGGGTCCAGGTGTCCGGGGAGGTGGCCGGCTTTCCTAGCGACCTCTTCCGGACCAAGCCCCGGCGGATCGCCCTGGAGGATTTCCTGGTCAGGGCCCTGGCCCGGGAGATCCCCAACGTGACCAAAGGCAAGCGGGGCTCGGGCCGCTCCGGGGAGTTTTCCGTGGTGGACTTCGGCCAGTGCATCCTCCCCCGGACCGCGGTCCGCGTCTCGGAGGAGGGGGTGGAGGCCATCATCTCGGCGGGCCTGCCGGCGGCCGGCCGCAGGGTGCTGGGCCGGGAGGCGGAGGCGATGCTCCTCTCAGAACTCCCGGAGCTGGTGCGCCGGACGCTCCTCTACCAGAGCCTAGACCCGCGGTCAGTGCAGCGGCACGTGGAGTGTGGCGAGGACGCCGAGGCCCTCAGGGAGCAACTTCCCGAACACCGCCTGGTCGCCTTCGTGGCCGAGGGGGCGATCCTCCCCCGGGCCTCGGGCGTCTCGGATCGCCCCTTACGACGGGGGGCCGTGCCGTTCGCCCCCCCGGAGTCCCTGACTGTAACCCTGGAGCGGCCCAACTCCGGGCCCATCCGGGGAATGGGGGTCCCCGAGGGGGTCACCCTCATCGTGGGCGGGGGCTACCACGGAAAGTCCACCCTGCTCTCCGCCCTGGCCCAGGGGGTGTACAACCACATCCCCGGGGACGGCCGGGAGTACGTGGTCACCCGCAAGGAGGCGGTGGTCATCCGGGCCGAGGACGGCCGGTTCGTATGCGGGGTGGACATCTCCCCCTTCATCTCAAACCTCCCCAACGGCACCGATACGAAGTGCTTCTCCAGCCAAAACGCCTCCGGCTCCACCTCCCAGGCGGCGAACATCATGGAGGCCCTGGAGGTGGGGGCGAAGGTTTTGCTCGTGGACGAAGACACTTCCGCCACCAACTTCATGATCCGGGACGAACGCATGCAAGCCCTGGTGGCCAAGGAGAAGGAGCCCATCACCCCGTTCCTGGACAAGGTGCGGCTCCTTTACCGGGATTATGGGGTGTCCACGGTGCTGGTGATGGGGGGCTCCGGGGACTACTTCGAGGTGGCGGACACGGTGATCATGATGGACGCCTACCGCCCCCTGGACGTGACCGAGCGGGCCAAGGAGATCGTGCGGAGGTACCCGCTCAAGCGGCGGCCCGAGGGCGGGGAGGGCTTCGGGGGGTTCCGGGCCCGGCGGCCGGAGCTGGCCAGCATCCAGCCCCGCACCAGAAAGGGGAAGCTCAAGGTGCAGGGGTCGCGCCTTTCCCTGCGGCTTGGCAACTACACGGTCGACCTCACCCGGCTCTCCCAGTTCGCCGAGGTGCCCCAGGTGCGGGCAGTGGGGTACCTGTTGGCCTGGCTGGCCGAGCACGGCCAGGCGCTCCGGACCGACGGCACCTTGGGGGGGCTCCTTGCCGCCCTGGAGCGGGCGGTGGAGGAAGAGGGGCTGGAGAGGTTCTTGCCGGCCCGGTATGGGGATCTCGCTGCCCCGCGCCGATTCGAGCTCGCTGCCGCCCTGAACCGCCTGCGCACCCTCAGGCTGCGTGATGGATAGGTACCGGGAGATCATCCCCGATTGGGAAGCCTTTTGGGAGGCCATCCATAGACCGCTCCCCACCGTGATCAGGTGCAACACCCTCCGGGTCGAGCCGGAGGGGCTGAGGGAGCGCCTGGAGGGAAAGGGGTTTCGGCTCTCGCCCCTGCCCTGGGATGAGGGCCTGTTCCAGGTGGAGGGGGAGATCCCCATTGGCAACACTCTGGAGCACTGGCTAGGCCTGTATTACGTGCAGGAGGCGAGCCAGACCCTGGCGGTCCTCGCCCTCGATCCCCAGCCCGGGGAGCGGGTGCTGGACCTGTGCGCCGCCCCGGGGGGGAAGGCCACCCAGATCGCCCAACACATGCGCGATGAGGGGTTGGTGGTGGCGAACGACCCCTCCCCCAAGCGGTTGCGGGCGCTGCTCGCCAACCTGTACCGGTTGGGGGTCCGGTGTGCGGTGGTCACCGAGTGCCTCGGGGAGAAGTTCCCCGGGCAGGGGGAGTACGACCGGGTGTTGGTGGACGCCCCCTGTTCCGGTGAGGGCACTGCCCGGCGCCACCCCCATCTGCGGCGGGGGGCTCCCCTGGGGCTGATCCGCCGCCTGGCCGCCCTGCAAAAGCGGCTCCTTTGTCGGGCCTTGGAACTGGTGAGGCCCGGGGGGATCGTGGTCTACTCCACCTGCACCTTGGCCCCGGAGGAGAACGAAGGGGTGGTCCGCTACGTCCTGGATCGGGGCCTGGCCGAGCTCCTCCCCTGGGAGCCGCCGGTGCCCCACGCCCGGGGGCTTCCCCGCTTTTGGGGGGAGGAGTACGGGGAGGAACTGGAGAAGGCGGTGCGGATCTACCCGCACCACTTCGACTCCGAAGGGGGATTCGTTGCCCGGCTTCGAAGACCGCACTAGCGAGGCTGCCCGCTACTTTCGCGAACGGTTCGGGGTGGAGGAACTCCCGGGGCGGGTCCTGCAGCGGGGGGACTCCTGGTGGCTCACCACCGCCCCCGAGGTCCCCCCTGGGGTGCGGGTCCACTCCCTGGGGGTGCGGTTGCTCCGGGTGCAGGGGCGGGGCCTCAAGCCCACCAGCTTCGGCTTGGTGCTCTTGGGGCCCAGGATCAAGAAGGGCCGGGTGGAGCTGACCCGGGAGGAGCTCCTCTCCCTGCTCCTGGGGCGTCCCTTGCGGAGGGAAGGCCTGCACCCTGGGTACGTGGCCCTGTGCCTGGAGGGGGAGGTGGTGGGGTGTGGGGAGGTGC
>DFNF01000040.1:568-3579 GCA_002375935.1 Acetothermia bacterium UBA3574 | reverse complement strand
CCCAACTGTAGAAGATGGGTAAGGTTCACCCTCGCCACATGCCCCCCGCCACTACCACCGGGGATCCAGGGGGCCCTCCCCGATGGCCCCACACTCGTGGGGGATCTTCCCCTCCAGTTTGACCATCCCCCGCTCGTCTTCCACCACCGCAAACGTGTACCGCTTGTGACAGTCGAACGCGATATACTCCATGGGCGCGCTCCCTCCTTTCTTTTGTTTGCAGCAGGGTAATCCCTGCCGGGGACGCGCGCTTTCATAACATCACTAGCTGAGGCGCTATGCAGGGAGACTATTATGTAGGCTAGGATGCAAAAACTTCGTACCCTGAGAGAGGAATCCCATTCCCGTTAACCACCAGCGTCCGCTTCCTCCCTTTGCCCACCCTCGTCAGCCAATTTTTCCTCCCTCCCTCTCGTTGGGACGAAGCTACCGGCCTTTTGAAACCGCTTTTAATCCAAGGCGACCGCCAGGGGGAAGCTCCCGGGCCTGTTAGAAAGCACTCGAAAGTCGGCGGGCGAAGGCCCGGGCGCGGGCTAGATCGCGGGCGTTGGGCCGCCCCCGCCGCAGGAGGCCCAAGGCGAACCAGTCCCTCCCAGGACAGGCGAACTCGCCCACCACCTGCGCCCCCCGGGCCCGGAGGAGCTCGACCAGCCGGGGGAGCTGGCTCGGCTTGGCCCCATAGGTGCCGAATACCGCCGCCCGGAGCCCCTCAAGCCGAGGGAGGGCTTGTAAAAACCGGGCCATGGCCCGAGAAGGCCTCCCGCCGTAAACCCCGTCCCCCACAAGCAGGAGCTCCACCGAGGCCAGCTCCAAGTCCCCCCTCTTTCGCACGTCCACAGCCGGGCAGGAGAGCTCTTCTGCCAGCGCCCGGGCCACCCTCCGGGTGTTCCCCGTCAAGGAAGCGTAGACTATTAGCGCCTGCACGTCAGGAACGATTATACTTTTTGCACTATGCGGGTGATCGCTGACCTACATATCCACTCTCGCTTCTCCCGGGCCACCAGCCCCGACATGGACCTCACCCACCTCGCCCAGTGGGCCAAGTGGAAAGGCATCGACCTCTTGGGCACCGGGGACTTCTCCCACCCCGAATGGTTCCAAACCCTATCCCGGTCCCTGGAACCAGCGGGAGAGGGGATCTACCGCTTCCAGGAGGCCCACTTCCTCCTCACCACCGAGGTCTCTTGCATCTGGTCCCAAGCAGGCAGGGTCAGAAGAGTGCACCTGCTCATCCTGGCCCCACACCTGGCCGCCGCCGCCCGGATCAACCAGGAGCTGGCCAAGCTGGGCAACCTGGCCGCCGATGGCCGCCCCACCTTCGGGGCCTCCGGAGAGCGCCTGATTGCCGCGGTGCTCGCCGTCGCCCCCCAGGCAGTGATCATCCCAGCCCACGCCTGGACACCCTGGTACTCCATCTTCGGGGCCAACTCCGGCTTCGACTCCCTGGAGGAAGCCTTGGGCAAGGCAGCCCGCCAGGTGTTCGCCATCGAAACCGGCCTCTCCTCCGACCCCCCCATGAATTGGCGACTGTCCGCCCTGGATCACATCAGCTTGGTCTCCTTCTCCGACGCCCATTCCCCAGCCCGCCTGGGCCGGGAGGCCTGCGTGCTGGATCTCCCGGAGCTCAGCTACACGGCTCTGGTGGCCGCCATTCGGAACAGAGACCCAGACAGGTTCCTGTTCACGGTCGAGTTCTTCCCCCAGGAGGGTAAGTACCACTACGACGGCCACCGGGCCTGTGGGGTGGTGCTTCCCCCTCAGGAGGCCCGCGCCCAAGGGGGGAGGTGCCCCGTCTGCGGCCGACCCCTCACGGTGGGGGTGCTGCACCGGGTGGAAGCCCTGGCCGACCGCCCGCCGGGATTCAAGCCCCCCGGAGCGATCCCCTTCCGCTCGTTGGTCCCCCTGGAGGAGATCATCGCCCAAGCCCTGGGACAGGGGCGGGACACCAAGGGAGTGAGGGAGGAGTACCTGCGGTTGGTAGCCCGGTTCGGGGGCGAATTCCGCATCTTGCTGGACCTCCCGGAAGAGGAACTCGCCTCGGGTACCCCACCCCGGGTGCTGACCGCCCTCCGCAAAGTCCGGGCCGGGGAGCTCGACATCCGCCCCGGCTACGACGGGGTCTACGGGGAGATCAGGATCCCGCTGGATGAAGGGCCCCGGGAACTCCCCCTCTTTTAGCCATGAAGCCGCTGGTGGGGATCCGGGTCCTGGACCTATCGCGCATCCTGGCCGGGCCCCTTTCCGCCATGTGGATGGCGGACTTGGGGGCGGAGGTGATCAAGGTGGAACGCCCCGGGGTGGGGGACGAGACCCGCCGGTGGGGCCCCCCCTTCGTGGGAGGGGAGTCCGCCTACTTCTTGGCGGTGAACAGAGGCAAATACGGGGTGACCTTGGACCTCTCCCTCCCCCAAGATCGCCACCGGCTAGAGGTCTTGGTGGAAAAATCGGATGTGCTGCTGCACAACTTCCTCCCCACCACCGAGGAGAAGTTGAACCTCTCTTTCCGGCGGCTTCACCGGATCAACCCTCAGCTCGTCTACGTGCGGATAAGTGGGTTCCCCCCGGGACCCTACCAAGGGGAACCGGGGTTCGACGCGCTGATCCAAGCCATGGGGGGGCTGATGGCCATCACCGGGGAGGGGGAGCGGCCGGTGAAGGTGGGGGTGGCCATCGTAGACGTGCTGTGTGCTTGGGCGGCCCTCTCCGGCACCCTGGCCGCCCTGCTGGCGCGGCACAAGACCGGAGAAGGCCAGGAGGTAACCCTCAGCTTGATGGAATGCTCGCTGGCAGCCTTGGTCAACGTGGGCCAGGCCTTCCTCCTCACGGGGGAGGAACCCCAGCGCCTGGGCACCGCCCACCCCCACATCGTGCCCTACCAAGCCTTCCCCACTCAGGACGGCCTGCTGATGGTGGCCGTGGGAACGGACGGGCAATTCCAGGCTCTGTGTGAGGTCCTGGGCCGGCCGGAGCTCGCCTCCGACCCCCGGTTCGCCACCAACCCCGCCCGGGTG
>DFNF01000040.1:0-258 GCA_002375935.1 Acetothermia bacterium UBA3574 | reverse complement strand
TCGCCACCAACCCCGCCCGGGTGCGGCACCGGGAGCAGCTAATAGAAACCCTGTCAGCGGTGTTTCAGAGCCGCCCCCGGGCAGAGTGGCTCAAATCCCTCAAGCGCGCCGGGGTCCCGGCCGGGCCGGTGAATTCCCTCTCCGAGCTGTTCGGGGATGTGGGGTTGGTGGGCCGGCTGGTGGTGGAGGTGGAGCACCCCACCGTGGGGCGGTATCGCACCGTGGCCTGCCCCCTGCCCCAAGCCCAGCCCCCCTGCC
>DFNF01000067.1 GCA_002375935.1 Acetothermia bacterium UBA3574 | reverse complement strand
CCACCACCAGCTGGTGCCCCTCCCCGCCCTCCCGGGGCCGCGACAGGAGCCGCACCTTGGCCACCGCACAGATGGCGGCCAGGGCCTCCCCCCGAAACCCCAGGGTGCGGATGCGCCTCAGGTCCTCCTCGCTCTCCAGCTTGCTGGTGGTGTGCCGTTCCACCGCCAGGCGCAGTTCCTCCGGGGTCATCCCCACCCCGTCGTCGGCCACCCGGATCAGGTCTATTCCACCCCCGGCCAGCCCCACCTGGATCCTGGTGGCTTGGGCGTCCAGGGCGTTCTCGATGAGTTCCTTGACCACCGCAGCCGGGCGGTCCACCACCTCCCCGGCGGCGATCTTCCTGATCAGCTGCTCCTCGAGGCGTCGGATGCGCATCCCCTTGAGCCTACCCGGGCCGGGAATGGAGGTCCACTTGCCCCCTGTCCCCTGTCGGGCTAAGCTGGGGCGAAACCGGATGAAGGGAGGAAAAACCGTGTACACCGTGGCCGAGCTGGTGCAGTTGCTGGGCCTTTCCACCGAAAACCAGGTGCGGAACCGGATAGAGGCGGTGCGGGACCTGTTGGTGCCCGAGCTCCGGCGGGGGCCCAACAACCAGCTGTTGGTGACCGAGCGGGGGCTGGAGCTGCTACGGGGGCTGCAGGACCTGGTTCAATCCGGGTACACCCTCAAGGAAGCGTCCAACATCTTACGCTACAAAGCAGAGCAAGACGAAAATTCATTCTTCCAGGTCTCGCACAAAAGAGAACAAAACCAGGAAAAACCAGGGCCGGGCTGGCAGCAGCTCCTGGAGCACCTGGCCCGGGAGCTGGAGGAACTCCGCCGCCGGGTGGACGCCCTGGAAGCCGCCCACCGGCCCCGCCCCCCCTGGTGGCTGTCCTGGCTGGGAGGGGACTAACCATGGCCGGGAAGAAACCAGATAAGCTCGGCGTGGTGCAGGCCCGCATCCAAGCCTCGGCCCGCCTCCGGGCCCTGTGGACCGCCTCCAACATCACCGCCATCAACCGCATGCACATCAACGACCACGGCCCCACCCACGTCCGGATCGTGACCCGCATCGCCCTGCGGCTCCTGGAGCTCCTGCTGGCGGCCGGGGTGAAGCCGGGGGTGGCCCAGCACGGCCTCTCCCAGGAGGACGCCTACGTGGTGGTGGCCCTGGCCGCCGCCCTGCACGACATCGGCCACGTGATCCACCGCCAGGAACACGAGCTCCTGTCGCTGTCGCTGGCTCCCCCGCTGATCGAGGAGCTGATCGGGGACCTGTACCAGGAGCCGGCCCGCACCGCCATTCTGGCCGAGACCCTGCACGCCATCTACTCCCATCGCCGAGAGGCCCGCCCCCTCACCCTGGAGGCGGGCATCATCAAGGTGGCCGACGCCCTGGACATGGAGAAAGGCCGGGCCCGCATCCCGTTCCGGGTGGGGGAGCCCACCATCCACTCCGTGTCCGCCCTGGCCATCGAGAAGGTGGAGATCAAAAAGGGCAAGGAGAAACCGGTCCTGATATTCGTGAAGATGTCCAACTCCGCCGGCATCTTCCAGCTGGACAACCTGCTCAAGGAGAAGCTGAACCGATCTGGGCTCAAGGAGTTCATCGAGGTGGCGGCGGAGATCAAGGGGGAGGAGAAGAAGATCATCGAGCGCTACGCCCTGGACTGAGCCGGCCGCATTTGCCCTCCCGCCCCCGGGGGCGGAACTTCCCCCGGCTCCCCCCTCCCTCCCCCGGATTCCGGCCCCTTAAGTAGGGCGTTTAACAAAAGTGCCCTTTTGTTAAATCACCATTGTCCGAGATTGCGATCCCATCTGTCTTTCTCTTCCCGGGCGCCCTTTTGTAAAAAAAGGCAGCCAACCGGTTAAAACGTCGAAGGGGGTGACGATGCCGCTTCAGCTCACCAGAGAAGACTTCCTGACCCCGGCCCAGGTGCGGCGCCTGAAGGAGGTGCTGCGGGAGGCCGCCCGCACCGCCCTCAGGCAGGGCAAGAAGGGGCCGGTGCGGGACTGGGCCATCCTCCACGTGGCCCTGGACGCCGGCCTGAGGGTCTCTGAGATCGTCTCCCTGAGGGTGGGGGACCTGATCCTGGACCCAGGCCACGCGGCCATCATCGTCCGCCGGGGCAAGGGCGGGAAAAAACGGGGGGTGGACATCGGCCAGGCCCTGCGGGACCACCTGGTGGAGTACTTGGACTGGAAGCGCTCCGTGGGGGAGCCCACCGCCCCGGAGGCGCTGCTGTTCCTCTCCCCCCGCGGCGGGGCCCTCACCCGCCAGGCGGTCTACCACATGTTCAAGCGCTACGCCCGCCGGGCCGGACTCCCCGAGAGGTTCACCATCCACTCCTGCCGCCACACCTACGCCTCCATGCTCTACAAGGCCTCCCGCTACAACCTCAGGTTGGTGCAAAAACAGCTCGGGCACGCCTCCATCCGCACCACCCAGGTGTACGCCGACGTCCTGTCCGCCGACGCGCTGGAGGCGGTGAACGGCCTGCCCCAGTGAGCGTGGCCCCGGGGCGTAGTCCGCCGGGCCCGGCCCTCCTCGGGGGTGGTACCATGGGGCGGGATGGTGCTGTTGGTGGTGGTGCTGTGGGCCGGGATGGCCCTGGGCCAGGTGACCATCGAGGCCACCCTGGGTTGGGGGGGGATCCCGGTGTTGGACCGGGTCAACCCCCTGTGGATCGAGGTGGCCAACTTGGGGGAGGAGCTGGTGGCGGGGGAGCTGGCGGTGGTGGGGGAGG
>DFNF01000032.1 GCA_002375935.1 Acetothermia bacterium UBA3574 | reverse complement strand
CCCTTCCCCCTGGGCTCCCTCCCTTACCCACCCCTGTCCCCGTGGGAGACCGATCTTGCCGCCGGCATCGACCTGGCCCTGTCCCTGCTTGCGCCCCACTCCGGGGCGCTGCTGGTGGTGACGGACGGGCGGGTCACCCGGGGTGACCCCTGGGGGGCACTGCTCCGCGCCCGGGACAAAGGGGTCCCGGTTTGGTTCTTCCCCCTGGGAGCTTCGGATCAGGTATGGCTGGAAGAGCTGACCGGCCCCCACCGGGTTCCCGAAGGTGAGGTGAGGTTGGAGGCGGTGGTGGGAGCAGCGGCCGCCGGCCGCGGGCAACTGGTCCTGTGGCGTGAGGGAGAGCAGGTTTCCTCTCAGGAAATCTCCTTGTCTTCCGGGCTGACCCGGATCCACCTGGTGGACCGGCCTCCGGGCCCGGGGAGCTGGCGCTACCGGGTGGAAGTGCGCTCTCCCGAAGGTGGGGTGCGGGAGAACGACGTGGGGGAGTGGCTGGTGATGGTGGGGGCGCCTCCCCCGGTGCTGCTCGTGGGGCCACAAAGATCGCTGTGGGACGCCTGGCTGGAGGCGGCCGGGATCCCGGCCCGGCGGGTGACTGAGTTCTCCCCCCAGCAGTTGGCCGGGGTGGAGTTGCTGGTGTGGGACGACGTTCCGTTGGCAGAGCTCAGCCGGGAGGAGCTGGTGGCGGTGGAAGAGTGGGTGGTCCGGGGCGGGGGGCTGGTGGTGGTGTTGGGGCGCCGGGCGGTGGCCGGCTATTTCGGGCCCGCGGAGGACCTTTTGCCCGTGTCATTCACCGTTCCCCAAGGGGTGCAGGAGGCCACGGTGGCGGTGGTGTTCGTCTTGGACCGGTCCGGTTCCATGGCCGGTCGGGCAGAGGGGGTGCGCAAGATAGACCTGCTCCGGGAGGCAGTGGCCCAGGCGGTGGAAGTGATGCGCCCCCAGGACGTGGTGGGGGTGGTGGCCTTCGATCGGGTGCCCCACTGGCTGATCCGACCCGCCCCGGTAGGGGAGGTGGAGGACCAGCTGTACCGGGTGCTGGCCGGCTTGGAACCAGGCGGGGGCACCGACCTCTACCCGGCGGTGGAGGAAGCCCTGGCGGCCTTGGCGGAGGTGGAGACCCGGGTGCGGCACATCCTCCTCATCTCCGACGGTCGCACCGCGCGGGAGAATTACGACTTCACCCGCTTGTACCGGCAGGTGCGGGAATCCGGGCTCGGGCTCACCGCGGTGGCGGTGGGGTCCACCCCGGATACGGAGATCCTGTCCGGGCTAGTGGAGTCAGCCTCCGGGGAACTGGTGTTGGTGCCCCGGATGCAGGAGCTGCCGCGGGTGCTGCTGCGCAAGACAGAACAGGTGTTGCGACCCCGTTTTCTGGAGGGGGAATTCGCCGTCCGCCCCGGGGCGAGGGCCGCCCAGGTAGGCCTGGAAGACATTTCCCTTCCCCCTCTGTCCGGCTACACCCTCACCTTCCCCAAGCCCACCGCCAACTTGGGCTTGGTCAGTGGCGAAGGGGATCCGGTGTTCGCTTGGTGGCAGTTGGGGCTGGGCCGGGCCGCCGCCTTCACCTGCGACCTGCGCGGTGGATGGTCGGCGAACTGGGTCGGACATCCGGCAGCGGCCCAGCTGCTGGGGAAGGTGTACGCGTTGCTCCGGCGGGAAACGTGGCCGGTGGAGCTTACCTGGGAGTCAGCCGGGGGGGAGCTGGTCATTACAGTGGACGTGGAGGACCAGGGCAGGTGGGTGGACGGGCTGGCGCTGTCCGGGGAGCTGGTGGGGGCCGGGGGGAGTTATCCGCTGGTCTTCTCCCAGGTGGCCCCGGGGAGATACCAAGCGCGGCTTCCCGCTCCCCCGCCTGGGGCTTACTTGGCGCTGATCTCAGAGCCGGGGGGCAGGTTCGGCGGGAGCTTCCCGGTGTCAGTGCCTTATCCGGAGGAGCTCTCCCGGCTGGGGGTGGACTGGGAGGGGTTGCAGGAGATGGCGGAACTGGCCCGGGGGGAGGTGGTGGTCGATGAATTGCTCCCAGCCCTCCCCCGGGGCCGGGGGGAGGCGGTGGGGGTGGCCCGGGCGTTCCTGTGGGCGGCAGCCGGTCTTCTCCTGGTGGACCTGCTGGTGCGCAAGCTTTGGCCTAGCTGAGTCTGCCACCTTCCCGAGATGCACAGCCCAGGGCCCAAGAAAGCTGCCCTGGGGTTGTTAAAGTTGGGTCTGAGGCCAATCCACCGGAAGCCGGTAAGTTATCGGGTAGCCAGGAGCTGCCGGGCTGCTTCCAGTTCGGCCAGGGCGGCTTTGAGGTCGGCCTGGACCTCCTCCGGGGGGAGGGGGGGCGTTCCAACATGCCCCCCCCAGCGCTCGATCTCCTGTTTCAGGTTCTGCATCGCCTCCTCCAACCGGGCCACCCCGGCCGAGTGCTCCCCCTGTTCCAGGGCTGCCACCGCCTCCTGGATGGCGCCCATTATGTCGGCCACTGCCATCAGCAAACTCATCAGCCCGCACAGCCCCTCTTCCATTTCGGTACCATTGTTCCCCAGATCACCCTTGGTTAGCCTCCCTCCCGAACAATTCCTCCCGCAGCTCCTTTAAGATCTTGTCCTTCAGTCGGGACACCTGGCGCTGGGAGAGCCCCACTTCCTTGCCCACCTCGGCCTGCGATTTCCCCTGATAGAACAACCCCTCGATGATACGGCGTTGCAACTCGCCCAGCCTCTCGATCGCCCTGGCCACCCGCAGCCTGACCTCCACCGGCAGCTTCCCCTCCTCTCGGCCCAGGAATTCCTCCAGGTCGAAGGTGGGGTGGGGGTCATAGGCCCGGCGGCCCGCATCCAGCGAGATGTAGGTCATGGCCTCGCGGGCCTTGAGCGCCTCCCGCACCTTACAGGCTTCCACCCCCAGCTCCTGGGCGATCTCCTCCAAGGTGGGGGGTCGTCCCAGCCGGAGGTAAAGCCGATCCTGGGCCGCGGTCACCTTGCTGGAAAGCTCGCGGATCCACAGCGGCACGTGCACTGCCCCATATTTGTCTCGAATCCAGTGTCGGATCTCCCCCTTGATGAGGTGGCTGGCATAGGTGGAGAACTTGGTCCCCTTGGCCAGGTCGAAGTTGGCCACCGCCCCCAACAGCCCCAGGTAGCCGGCTTGCACCAGGTCCTCAAATGGCTCTCCGGTGAAGGAGAACTCCGCCGCTATTGAGCGCACCAACCCCACGTGTCGGCGCACCAGTTCCTCACGCAGTCGAGCGGCCAGCTGCTCGTCCCCCCGGGTCTCAGCCTCCCGCAGGCGGGCCAACAACGCCTCGGCGGAGAGTTTTTTTAAGCTTTCCGGGGACATGCTGGTTCCAGTCTAGCCCGGTGCTGGCCGGAGAGGGAGGGTAGAGTGGCCTGTTGGATTCGGGCTTGGCTCACCTAGCGTCCGGCCAATTGGCTCACCAGGCTCAGTCCCACAAGCAGGACCAATGCCAACAAGGTCAGCTCCACCGGGGAGGGGACCCAAGGCTGGTCCGGGGAAACCAGGGACAGAGGGGAGGGGCAGCCCTCTTGGAGGCAACGCAATACCTCCTGCTGGACCTGCATTTCTGCCGTCCGCCCGCTTCCCTCCACCACGAGCTCTCCCACGAACGTCACCGGCGGGGTGCCCAACTCCACCCCGTAGGCCTGAGAGACCTGGGTGAATAGCCGCCAGTTGGCCGGGCTATGGATCACCTCGTAGGCGAGCACTTCCACCCCGGGATAGTCCCGTTCCAGTTGGGACAAAAAGTCCTTCATTCGCAGGCAAGGGGGGCAACCGGCGGTCCAAAACAGGACCACCTCCACCTCGGCGGCATACCCGGAGACGGCCACCACTGCCGCCAAGGCCAGCAGCCATTTCGTCCGCATGGGGAGATATTAGCGCAATGGGATCCTGATTTCCGGAAGCGAGGTCTAGGACCCTAGAAAGGGTTCCGGGAGGAGTGGAGGGCGCTCCAGTTGGGTGAGAACCCCAGACTGGAAGGTAAGGTCCGCCAGCGGAGATGGGGATGCCGACAACTCCAGAAGGCTCGCCGCTTTGGTTGAAGCTCACGGCCGCTATGGGGATGTAGAGCCGCCGTCCGGGGTGTCCTGGTGCCGAGGGTGGGAGTCGAACCCACACGGCCTCGAGGGCCACGGGATTTTGAGTCCCGCGCGTCTGCCAATTTCGCCACCTCGGCAGCCCTGCCAATTATACCCGGATTCCCAGTGCCAGGTGGGCAGATCAGCGTGCCCCGGGGCTGTGCTTGGGCGCCCAGTTCGGGCAAGGCTCTTCACCGCACCCCAGCCATCCGGTCGGGGGACACCCGGGAGAGGGCGAGCCAGGGGATGGGATCTTCTCCCCGGTCCAGGGCCACCCACCAGCCCCAGAGGGAGATCTCTTGGCCGGGAGCCAGTTGAAACTCCCTTTCTATCCCAATGTGCCGACCTTCTTCCCCGGCATCCCAAGCGGATATCGTCCCTGCCGGCTGGGCCACCCCCAGGAGCCCCTCTCCCCCCGGGGCTTGCACCAGCGCCCACCCGCGGGCCTCGTACCACGCGTGGTAGGGGGAAGGGACCCTGGTCCTTTCGGGGGAGCGGAGCTCCGTGTTCCGGTGTTCTCCGCCCGGGGCCAAGAAGCCCCAAAATCCCCCGGAGAGGCGGCGGGGGCGCCCCTGGTTCCTTATCCGCAGCAAGGAGAGCAGGATCCCCTCCCCGGGGGAAGCATAGAGGACCTCCAACGAGAGGCCCGCGAGCCCCTTGCCGGAGGGGGAGCACCGAAGCCGCACTCCGGAGGCGGAGACCCCCAGCACCTCCCCCCGCCAGAGTTCCCCGGAAAACTCTTCTTCGTGCAGCCGACCTGGCCAGGTCCACTCATCCAGCAAGAGTTCGTGGAGGACGGGATGGATCCCCCCGAACCAGGGGGAAAACCACACGAAGGGTCGGGGGCTAGGGAACGCTGACAGGAGCCATTCTGTCCCGTCTTGTTGCCAAGAGATCAGGGAACCTGCGAATTCGGGGGCCACCCTCAGTTCCGTTTTCCCCGCCGAGATGACGAATATTTCCCGGCCTTCCCGGGTCTCGGCTTGCCCCTTGGGCCCCCCTTGAGGGAGGAAGATGAGCGGCCAGGGGAAACGACGCTTCTCCCCCATGCCCTCCAGCACGAGTTCACCCGTCCCCGCCCGGGGGGTCCCGTCCTTTTGCCAACGGACCTTGATTTGCGCCGGTTTCCCCCGGAGGACGCCCTCAAGCTCCACCTCTTCCCTGGTGAGGGAAAGGCCCCGGGGAGGGGACAACCGAAGCTTGCCCGAGAACGGTTGCCCGCGGGCAGTCTGAACCTGCAGTGCCAGCTCCCCCGTCTTCCCCACCAGGAACGGTCCCGGCGGGTCCACCCACACCAAGGGGTGGGGTAGCTCAGGTTCAAGGTGCAGGCCGTTCTGCTCTCCCCACCGGCGGCGCACCTCCTCGGCCTCTCCGGGGCCGAGGTAGATGCAGTAGCTGTGGAAGGGGATGGATTCCCCAGCCGGCACTTGCCGGGACTTGGTCTTCCAAGACCACCCCCAATCGCAGTCCCACTCCACCTCCCCCGTGGGCAGGAACCCAATCGCCCAGCCCTCGGCCTCCAATGCCAACCACTCTTCGGCCAACTCCCGGGGGAAATCCCCTTCCCCTTCCGGGAAGCTCCCCAGGGGTTCGTGGATCAGGCCCTCCTGAGCCCGGAATGAAACCCACCACGGCCGGTCCGGCAGGTCCCAGTGGGCGATGCGCAGGCGCACCGGGTGGGGCCCCTCCCGGCGGGAGCTGACCACATACTCAATTCGCACCAGATGCCCGAGGGAGAAGATAACCCGCTTCTTCAAGGACAGCCCCGGAACACGTCCGGAACTCGCCTCCTGGATGAGGACCAGGGCCTCCCCTTCCCGAGCCAGCCGCAGCTGCCAGCGCCGCTGGCCCAACTCCGCCGGGTAGAAGGGTGGCCCCAGTTCTTCCCCTTGCCGGAGTTCCGGATGCTGCTCCCCATAGCGGAAGAAGATGAGTCGCCCTCCCTGGGCACGGGCTTCCACCCATCCCCAGTCCCCGGCCACCACCGCCCGCTTTTCCAGCAAACAGCCGGCCAGCTGTCCAGGAGCCCGGGAAAGCACGGGCAGCCGGGGGATGTCCCAGCCCTCCCCGGAGGAGAGTTCCACTCTGCCTGTGAGGGTGTAGCCCCCCGGCTGGGCTTCTATTTCCACCTCCAGGGCACGGGTCTCCCCCGGGCCAAGATGGAACTCCCAGGCGTGCGGGTGCAGCGCCAGGCCCTGCGGGGGGAGGAGGGACAACTTTCCCCTCACCGCGGATTTTCGGTGGTTGGTGAGGAACAACCTGGCACGCTGGGGGGCAGCGGGCAGGGTGAAGAGGGAGGCGGGGCCCCAGGACACCTCCACCGGAAGTTCTCCTTTCATCCCGGCAGCCAGTTCCACCACCCCGATGGGGGTGATGAGCCGCAGCTTGGCGGCAGGCAGGGGCCGGCGGGGTTCCCACTCCAATTGGGGGGGCAGGCGCCCCTCACACTCCCCTACCCGCTCCTCCCCGGGCCTCAGGGCAACCAGTTCACCCCCGGCCAGCTCGATCCCCGACTCGCCCCAGGCGGAGATTCCCAAATTGAGGGTTGATTGGCCTTTGTTCTCAAGCCGCCAGTGGAGCCTGAAGGGCAACGCCCCCCAGGGTTCCGCCGGCTCCGGCCAAGCTTCCGCCGAGAACTCGGGTGCCAGCAGGGCACAGGGAGCCTTGGCCGCGCGGTCGATCACCACCTCCAGCACCTTGCCATTCCGCTCCCATCGGTAGCGAAATGCTTCCCTCCCCCGCCACTTCTCCCGGTCCTCTTCCAGGGTCAATTTCCGGTGTAAGCAATCGTACCAGTGAGCATCGCCTAAAAACTCCTGCACCCAGGGCAGGGAGAGGACTTGGGGGAGGTAGTTTTCCATCCGCACGCTGGTCCCCGGGATCCAGAAGAAGCCTGCCTTTTTGTACAGTGGCACGGCCCGCTCGTTGCCGGCCCAGGTGTTGAGCACAAGATAAGGGAAACCTTTTCTGATGGCCTCCTCCACTGCTCGGAGGAGGAGCCCTTTGCCGATGCCCTTCCCGTGCCACTCGGGGTGCACGTCCAAAAAGGAGACGTAGGCGGCCTGGGGATCGCTCCAGTCGCGGGTGAGGATGCAACTGCCCACGATCTTCCCCTCTGCCTCAGCCACCAGATCCAGGAGGTAATCCCCTTCGCGTCGGTGCTCCAGCACCCGCTCGGCGGTGTAGGCGATGCCGCCGGTGAAGGTCCCCGGCCAGGTGGAGTCAGAAGCGTTGAGGAGCTCGGCCACTCCGGCGGCGTCGGTTTCCCGAAACAGGCGGATCTTTACTCCCTCATCCATCCTCGCCTCCTGGGGAAATTGTATAGCCGGGAAGCGAGTTTACGAACCCCGATATCCTGCGGACATTTCGCTTATTCCGGAGAGAAAATACTTGACTAAAGAACCCGCCCAAATTATAATGTATTTAATTGAAACTTTGAGGAGGCGATACCATGATGAAGGTTGTGGTCCGCGGCTTGACACTAGCCTTGGCGATTTTGCTGTGTGGAGTGGCCTTTGCCCAGCATGGGACTTCAGGGGCTCTAGGAAGGGTGATTCAGCTAGCACAACCCGCAGCATCCGCGCCTCAGGGTTTTCTCGCGAGCGAGGCTGGCATCTCCGTTTACGTTGACATTGGACATCCTATCGACATCCAGGTCGCGAAGGGCCTGCTTCAGGGGGTGGAGGCAGAAACCGAGAGCTACGTGATCGGGGTGTTGGCCATGGAAGACTACTCTGAGAGCCAATGGCCACATGTGTATGCCAACTCCGCCGGCTGGATCATCGTCTACTACTCAAAGAACGACCCCGCCGCCAAGATCATGCCCTGGAAGGACTACAACGGCGGAGCTCTGACCACCACTTTGTTAGAGATCGCTTTACTGAGGTATGTCCAAAACCTGTCCCGGGGCATGGGGGTGCCGCTCGACATCTCCGGGATGCAGGTGAGCTACTTCGACTTCCGCTACCCGACCGCCTCGAAGCTGCTCATCGTGGTTGATACAGTCAATGATGGAAGGGATTCCTTCTCGTATCTGATCCCCAGTGGGTTGTGGGTACACGAGGCCTCCTGGACCCTCTTCGGCAACCGGTATTCGCAAAGACTCTGGGTAGACGGAGTCGAACTGGAATATCTTGGATCTGGATACTCAGTGGGGCGATTGGGGGTTGATTATTTAACCCTGGAGCAGACCCATTGGGTGACGGTGGAGGGATACGAGTGCTGGGCTGGCGTTGCGATCGTGTTCATCTATGGGTGAGCCCGGACGGCTGGTAGGAGAAGACGATGAAATTTCGGTTTGGGTTAGCTATCTTAGCGCTGGCGGCGGGTTTAGGGATGGCGCAACCGGTCACCATAGAGCTGATCCTGGACGTATCTGAGAGCATGGCCCAGGAAGTGGACGGGGTGGTGAAGATCGAAGCGGCGAAGCAAGCCATCTTGGAGATATTGAAGGGATTCGATGCCTCATTCCAAATAGGGTTCCGTGTGTATGGTCATCGGTACCCCACGGACGATCCCAGAACCTGCCAGGATACCGAGCTACTCCAGCCCATAGCGCCCTTCACCCCGGAGGTGTATATGGCCATCTCTCAACTGCTGGATACCCTCACCCCCAAGGGCAAGACCCCCATCGCTTACACCCTAGAGCAGGCGATAGACGACCTCGCATCTTTCCCCGGAAAGTCGGCCATCATACTGGTGAGTGACGGGGAGGAGACCTGCGGTGGTTCCTGGGAAACGGCGGTTCAGAAGATCGAGGAGCTTAACCGCGAGGTAAGGATCTACGTCATAGGGTTCGATGGGGCCTCCCAAGAGAAGCTCCAGCCCATCGCCGCTGCCACTGGAGGGGAGTTTTATCCGGCAGCCGATGCCGCGGAATTGGCCACAGCCCTGGAGGCGGCCTTTCAAGAGGCCGCTTCTCAGATGTTAGAACCAGCTGAAGAAATCGTGATTGAGGAAGCGGATGCTGTATGGGAAAGCACTCCCTTTACGTTGTCGGAGGAGTTGGCGAGTGATATAGCTCTTATGAGTAGCTACGTCTTCCTCGATCAGTGGCAGACTTCGCTCGAACTGCTTTTGGGGCTTGACCAAGCCCTGATTGCACATTTGGCCGGTATAGCGCCGAGGATCGTGAGCGAGTACGCGCAAACAGTCCATCTATTGCTGCTCAAAGGGGACGCTGAACTGAATGCCTTGGTCGCTGAGGTCTTGCCCATAATTTGCACAAACTACGCGGCAACGGCCCTTTGGCTCCCCCTCTCGCCTCCTTGGTGAGAGGGCCTTAGGATGCTTGCGACGGGGCACTCCTATGGGAGTGCCCCTCCTCATGTTACGCCCACCTTGCCCGGATGCCCATTGGCAAGTACATTGAGGCCAAAAGGAGGGATAGGGATGAAGCACTTCCACAGCAAGCTTTTCACCCCAGGACCGGTAGAGGTGCGGCCGGAGATCCTCCAGGCCATGGCCACCCCCCAGATCCACCACCGCTCCCCAGAATGCGCCGACCTCTACGCCGAACTCCAGCCCAAACTGAAGAAATTCCTCTACACTGACCAGACCGTGTTCCTGTTCACCTCCTCCTCCACCGGGGCCATGGAGGCGGCGGTCCAGAACACCGTGCGCAAGAAATGCCTCAACCTGGTGAACGGCGCCTTCTCCAAGCGCTGGCACCAGATCACCCAGGCCTGCGGCCTCCCCTGCGAGGCCCTGGAAAACCCGTGGGACAAGGCGATAAAGCCCGAGCAGGTGGAGGAAAAGCTCGCAAGCGGCGAGTTCGATGCGGTGACCCTGGTCTACAACGAGACCTCCACCGGGCTGCTCAACCCCTTGCCGGAGATCGCCGAGGTGGTCCACCGGTTCCCGGATGTGTTGCTTTTGGTGGACGCGGTGTCGGCCATGGGCGGGGTGAAGATCGACTTCGACCGGTTGGGGCTGGATGTGCTCCTCGCGGGGGTGCAGAAGGCCATCGCCTTGCCCCCCGGGCTCACGGTGTGCGCCGTCTCGGACCGGGCCCTGGCCCGGGCCGAAGAGGTGAACCCCAAGACGTACTACTTCTCCTTCCCGGTGATGTTGAAGTACCACAAGAAGAACCAGACCCCCTCCACCCCGTCCACCGCCCACATGTTCGCCCTGAACGAGCAGCTGGACGCCATGTTCGCCGAGGGGTTGGAGCGGCGCTTCGCCCGCCACGAGGAGATGGCCAGGCTGGTCCAGACCTGGGCCAAGGAGAAGTTCGACGTCTTCCCCGAGGATGGCTATTGGTCCAAGACCCTGACCTGTGTGGTAAACACCCGCGGGATAGATGTGGCCGCCCTCAACAAGACGCTGGTGGAGGAGCACGGGATGCGCATCGCCAACGGCTACGGGGACCTCAAGGAGAAGACGTTCCGCATCGCCCACATGGGAGACATCACCACCGCCGACATCCGCGGGCTCCTCGCCACCATCGACATGATCTTGGGGATCTGAGCGACGTCTTGCGCGAAACGCGTTACAGGCTTGAAAGGAAGGAGATATGAAAATTCTGATCTGTGATCCGCTGGCGGAGTCGGCGGTGGCCCGCCTCCGGGAGGCCGGCCTGGAGGTGGTGGAGCGGACCGGGATGTCCCCGGATGAGCTGGCCGCCGAGCTCGCCAAGGGCTACGACGCCATCGTGGTCCGCTCGGCCACCAAGGTGCGAAAGCCCGCCCTGGATGCGGCGGTGGGGCTTAAGCTCATCGTCCGGGCCGGGGTGGGCCTGGATAACATCGACGTCGAGTACGCCCGGAAGAAGGGGATCGAGGTGCGGAACACCCCCCGGGCCAGCACCGACTCGGTGGCCGAGCTGACCCTGGCCCACATGCTGGCCCTGGCTCGGTCCATCCCCCAGGCCACCCTATCGTTGCGCGAGGGCAAGTGGGAGAAGAAGGCGTTCAAGGGGATCGAGCTTTCCGGCAAGACCTTGGGGGTCGTGGGAATCGGCAGGATCGGCCAGGCGGTGGCCCGGCGGGCCATCTGCTTGGGAATGCGGGTCATCGCCTACGACAAGTTCGTAAAAGAATCCCCGCTCCCCGAGGTGCGGATGGTGCCCTTGGAAGATCTCCTCAGGGAGGCGGACTTCGTGACCCTGCACGTGCCTCCGGACCCGGCCGGGCCGGTGATCGGCGCGGCGGAGATCGCCAAGATGAAGGAGGGGGCGTACCTCATCAACTGTGCCCGGGGCGGGGTGGTGGACGAGGCGGCCCTGCTTGAGGCCCTTGAAAGCGGCAAGCTGGCCGGGGCGGGCCTGGACGTGTTCCAGGAAGAGCCCCCCACCGACACGGAACTCCTCCGCCACCCCAAGGTTTCCCTCACCCCCCACATCGGGGCCCAGACGAGGGAGGCCCAGGCCCGGGTGGGCGACGAGGTGGTGGATATCCTGCTCGAGTTCGCGAGGGGGGGCTGATGGCCAAGATCTACCCGTTCCGCGGAATCCGATACAACCTGGAGGTGGTGGGGGACCTGTCCAAGGTGGTGACCCAGCCCTACGACCGCATCGGCCCGGAAGAGGAGGAAGAATACAGAAAACGCTCCCCCTACAACATCGTGCGCGTCATCGGGGGGAAGGTACCGCCGAAGGACGAGGCCGAGTACGCCCGGAGGGGGGAGACCTTTCGCACCTGGATCGCCCAAGGGGTGCTGAGCCGCGACCCTGAGCCCGCCCTCTACGCCTACTACCAGGAATTCGAGTGGGAGGGGAGGACCTACACCCGCAAGGGGCTGGTGGCCCTGCTGGACCTGAAGGAGAGCCCGGTCAAGGCCCACGAGCGGACCTTGAAAGGGCCCAAGGAGGACCGGCTGAAGCTCTTGCGGGCCACCGAGGCCAACTTCGGCCACATCTTCATGCTGTATCAGGACCCCACCCGCCGGGCCTCCGGGGCGGCCGATGCCCAAGTGGCCGGCCGGACCCCGGACATGGAGGCGGTGGACGACTTCGGCAACCGCCACCTGCTGTGGCGGATCACCGACGCGGCGACGATCCGCGCGGCCCGGGAGGTGCTGCAGGAACTGCCGGTGTTCATCGCCGACGGACACCACCGGTTCGAGACCGCGGTCACCTTTATGCAGGAGTGTTTTTCCAAAGGCTGGAGGCCGGTTCCGCCGGAGACCTTCACCTCCAGGATGGTGACGCTGGTGAACACCGCCGAGCCGGGGCTGGTGATCCGCCCCATCCACCGGATCGTCCACTCACTCCCCGACTTCGACCCGGACCGCCTCCTCAAGGAGCTGGAGCGGGATTTCCGAGTGGAGGCCCTTTCCTCCCTGGAGGAGGCCGGCCGGCGGCTGGCCTCAGGGCTGGGAAGGGAACACGTGTTCGCCTTCTGCCTCCCGGGGGGCCGCTTCTACGCAATCTCGCTTGCGGACGCGGGGAGGATCCCGGAGTTGGTGCCCGGGGACAGGTCCCTGGCTTGGAAGTCCCTCGACGTCTCCATCCTGCACAAGGCCGTCTTGGAGCGGCTTTTGGGGATCGACGAGGGGCGCCTGGCCGCCGGGACCAACGTCTCCTACACCCCTTACCGGGAGAAGGTGGTGGAGGCGGTGGAGCGGGGAGAGGGGCAGCTGGGGATCCTGCTCAACCCCACCCGGGTGGAGGAGGTGATGGCGGTGGCGGCCCAGGGGGAGCGGATGCCGCAAAAGTCCACCGATTTTTACCCCAAGCTCCTCACCGGCCTGGTGGCCATGAGGATGGAGATCGAGAAAACCTAGCCCCGTCTGTTCACCGAATCCGGGCCGGGGGAACCGAGGAGGCTGCCCACGCCCCGGAGGTCAACGGATCGGCCCGTGACCGGCCCCGGTCCTTGGGGGTGGACACACTCCGCGGGGCACTACCGTAGACCCCTGACCCGGTTCACAAACTGAGTTTCGTTTAGCTGTTATCCAAGCGTTTCCCCGCCGTCGCCTCAGTCCCCAAGAGCTCCGCGGCCGAAAGGAGCAGGACATTCTCCCGGTCCTTCTCCGCGGACCTCCGCATCGCCGGAGTAAAGCCACTGCTTGAGAAGATCGCGTACCGGAGGTTTTCAGGGAACTTGACTATCCGTAAGAGTTGTGTCGCCTTGGCTTGAAGCTTGTGCAACACGCGCTCCCCCACCGATCGACGGACCCACTTGCATTCCCCTATGGTCCAACTGCCGTCGGCGTGTTCGGCGATGAGGTCGATCTCGAAATCCCTTCCCCACGCACGTCCCACCCGCAGGACCGGCGGAAGTTCGAGCTCTTCCGAAGCGTAGAGCTGCATGTAGGACCGGGCCACTTCCTCGAAGACACGTCCCATGTACTCATCCAGGTTAGGGGCGATAAAACGCTCGTAAACGACGTTTCCCTGGCCGGCCTCGATCATGCTGGAGTGTGGCTGGACAAAACGGAACCAGAAGTTCAAGTAATTGTCCCGCAAGCGATAGCGACCACGCTTGCTGCGCTGGGGCGCCCGGGCGGTGAAAGGCACCTCCCGTTCCACGAGTTCGAGCGCCTGCAGCACCCCAAGGTACTTCGAGGCAGCCTGCACCGTGATGCCAGCGCGCTGGGCGATCTCGTTGAGCTTGGTGCAACCGGAGGCGATGGCGCCGAGGATGCTGGCGTAGACCTTGGGATCCCGGAGCTCTATCCGCAGGAGGAACCGGGGCTCTTCATACAGGTAACCCTGTACCTGGAGCATCTCCCGGAGGAGGTTTTCGCGCAAAGAGAGCTTGGGAGAAAAGCGGGTGAGATAGGCGGGCATGCCGCCGAGGATACCGTAGGCGATGAGCCTCTCCCGAGGGTTATAGCCGGGGAAGAAGAGGCTCGCCTCGCGGAAGTCGAAGGGGCGCAGGCGAAGCTGTCCTGTACGTCGGCCATAAAGGGGCGACCTCTCTCCCAGAACTTCCCGTTCCATGAAGCCAAGCTGTGAACCACAGAGCACAAGGAAGACCTGGCTTTCCTTCCCGCGCAGGTCCCAAAAGCGCTGGATCACTGAAGGAAGCTCCGGTGCGGCTTCACAGAGATAGGGGAACTCATCGAGGATCACGAGGAGGCGCTCCTTTCGGGCCTGTTCACCGAGGTAAGTGAAAATAGTCTCCCAGTCCATGAAGGTCAGGGACTCGAGGAGGGGATCGGTGAAGGTTTCCCACATGACTTCGGTGAGCTGACGTAAGTGTTCTTGGGGGGTGACCTGGCTTGCGAGGAAGTAGAGGGTCCTCTTGCCGTTCAGGCGGGAGAATTGGAGGAGAAGCTCGGTCTTTCCCACCCGGCGGCGCCCGTAGACGATGAAGAGCTCGGGCTGTCCTGAACGCCATCGTTCTTCCAGCTCGGCCAACTCCCGTTCCCTTCCGACAAACTTTCGCCGCATGATGGTTCTACCCACCAGTATTATACTCCTGAGTAGAATTTTTGCGGACCGTATTCATTACGGAAATTGAACGCAGAGCCCTACTTGAATCGTCAGTCATCCAGGAGGGGAGTTGTACCGGAACTGTCCCTCCGCAAAGGGCGTGTGGGCGGCACACTGTGGAGCAGTTCCCAAGGGGGTAAAGCCAACGACCCGAAACTCAAAAGTAAAGACCTGAACATT
>DFNF01000056.1:5523-5786 GCA_002375935.1 Acetothermia bacterium UBA3574 | reverse complement strand
CAGGTCATCGAGGAGGTGGAGCGGGCCGGGTTGCGGGGGCGGGGCGGGGCGGGCTTCCCCACGGCCCGCAAGTGGGCCGCCTGCCGGGCCCAACAGGAGACGCCCAAGTACCTGATCTGCAACGGCGACGAAGGGGACCCCGGGGCGTTCATGGACAGAAGCGTGCTGGAGGGGGACCCGCATTCGGTGATCGAGGGCATGGTCATCGCCGCCTATGCCATCGGGGATGTCCCGGAGGGTTACATCTACGTGCGGGCCGAATA
>DFNF01000056.1:0-5204 GCA_002375935.1 Acetothermia bacterium UBA3574 | reverse complement strand
TACATCTACGTGCGGGCCGAATATCCCCTGGCGGTGAGGCACCTGGAGATCGCCCTGCGGCAGGCGGAGGAGTACGGCCTCCTAGGGGAGGACATCCTGGGGACCGGTTTCTCCTTCCGCATCGAGATAAAGAGGGGGGCGGGGGCGTTCGTGTGCGGGGAGTCCACCGCCCTCATGTACTCCATCGAGGGCAAGCGGGGCATGCCCCGGCAGACCCCACCCCGGTCGGTGGAACGGGGGCTGTGGGGCAAGCCCACCGTGCTCAACAACGTCAAGACCTTCGCCTCGGTCCCGGTGATCATCTCCCGGGGCGCGGACTGGTTTGCCGGGATCGGCACCGAGGGCTCCAAAGGGACGCAAGTGTTCGCCCTCACCGGCAAGGTGCAGAACACCGGCTTGGTGGAGGTTCCCATGGGAATCACCATCCGGGAGCTGGTGTACGACATCGGCGGCGGCCCCCGGGAGGGGAGGATCAAGGCGGTGCAGATCGGCGGGCCATCAGGGGGATGCATCCCCGAGCACCTGTTCGATGTCCCGGTCGACTTCGACTCCCTGCAGGAGGTCGGGGCCATGATGGGCTCCGGGGGGCTGGTGGTGATGGACGAAGCGGACTGCATGGTGGCCATCGCCCGCTACTTCCTGTCCTTCACCCAGGCCGAATCCTGCGGCAAGTGCACCCCCTGCCGGGTGGGCACCTACCGGATGCTCAGGATCATGGACCGGATCGTGGAAGGAAAGGGCCGTATAGAGGACCTGGAGGAGCTGGAGCGGCTGGGCCGTTGGATCAAGGAGACCTCCCTGTGCGGCCTGGGGCGCAGCGCCCCCAACCCGATCCTCACCACGTTGCGCTATTTCCGGGAGGAGTACCTGGCCCATATCGAGGACCGATATTGCCCCGCCGGGGTGTGCCGGTCCCCGGGCCACTACCGGATCAACCCGGAGGAGTGTATCTGGTGCGGACTTTGTGCCGAGGCCTGTGAGGACGGGGCGGTGAGGCGGACTCGGCAGGGGTTTTCCATAGATCCGCGCCTGTGTACCGGCTGCGGCCGCTGCCGGGCCGTGTGCCCCACCGGGGCGGTGCTGTTCACCGAGGAGGTGGCGGTGTGACCACAGCCACGGCTTGCCCGGTACTGGCGGTGAAGGAAGGGCTGGAAAGGTTCGCCCGAAAGGAGATGTGCGGTCGGTGTCTGCCCTGCCCCGCCGGGGTGCTCTCTGCCATCGCCGCTTTGGAGCGCTTCTCCCAGGGGGCGGGAACCCAAAGGGACCTGGAGCTCCTGTCCCGGGTGGGGGAGCTCTTGCCCCAGCTCGCCCGCTGCCCCCGGGGGCAGAACGCGGGGGAGCAAGTGGCCAAGCTCATGGCGGAGGAAGGGGAGGCGCTGCGGGCACACCTGGCCGGCCGCTGTCCGGCCGGCGAGTGCGCCTCGCTGGTCAAGTACAAGGTCGTCCCGGAGAAGTGCACCATGTGCGATGAGTGCCGCAGGGCCTGCCCCCAGGACGCCATCTTGGGGGAACCCTATGTGGCCTGGCGGGGCGATAACCGACCCTACCAGATCATCCTGGAGCTGTGCAACGGGTGTGGGGCTTGTGTGGAGGCCTGCCCCGAGGGCGCAATTGAAAAGCTGTGACGGGTAACGCGTCACGCGTGACGCGTCACGGAGGTTAAGGAGGGGCAATGGGGGAGCAGGTCAGGCTGACCATTGATGGCAGGGAAGTGGAGGTCCCCCAGGGGACCACGGTGCTCAAGGCCGCCGAGTCCTTGGGGATCGAGATCCCCCACCTATGTTACCTGGAGGGGCTGGCCCCGGGGGGAGCGTGTCGGCTGTGCCTGGTGGAGTTGGACGGCAGCAAGCTCGTGCCCTCCTGCACCCAGCGGGTGCGGGATGGCATGGAGGTGCGCACCGATACCGAGCGGGTCCGCGAGGCCCGCAGGTTCGTGCTGGAGCTCATGTGGTCCATCCACCCCGGGGACTGCGCCACCTGCGAGAAGGCCGGCGCCTGCGAACTCCAGAGGTACACGTACCAGCTGGGTATCAAGGAGCGGCCCCCGGTGGAGCTCCTGGAGGAGCCGCCTCTGGACCTGGAGTCACCCCTCATCGAGCGGGACCTCAGGCTTTGCATCCTGTGCGGCCGTTGCATCGCCGCCTGCCGGGAGCTCTCCCAAGGGATCCTGGATTACATGCGCCGGGGCATGCTCACCCTGGTCACCACCCCGTTCAACAAGCGCCTGGATGAGGTGGGCTGTGACTTCTGTGGGTCCTGCATCGCCGCCTGCCCGGTGGGGTGTCTGGTGGAAAAAGATCGAAAATTCCGAGGCCGCGAGTGGGAGCTCTCCCCTACCACTGTCACCTGCGTCCTTTGCAGCGCCGGCTGCGAGCTCGTCATGGACATGGGCGAGGGGGAGCCGGTGCGGGCCCGCCCCGGGGCCGACGGCTTCCTCTGTGCCAGGGGGAAATTCGGCTGGGATTTCCTGACCGGGGAGGACCGCACAACCGCCCCTTTGATCAGGGAAGGGGAAAGCTTCCGGGAGGCAAGCTGGGAGGAGGCCCTGGCCGTGGTGGCGGAAAGGTTTTCCAGGCTTAGGGAGCAGCACGGCCCGCAGGCCCTGGGGGGGATCGCCGGGGCCTGGCTCCCAGCAGAGGCCCTGTACGCCTTCTCCCGCTTCCTGCGGGAGGTGCTCGGCTCCGGAAACCTGGGGGCATGGGGAGTAGAACTCGGGGCGGAAGAATCTTTGGTCCTTCCGGGCCGGCTCCGCCCCCTGTCGGCACTGGAAGAAGCGGAAGCCATTTTAGCCTTTGGCCCCGGCTTGGCGGAGTCCTACCCCCGCCTCAAGGTGGCGATAAAGCGTGCCCTCAAGGAGAGGAAGGCGAAGCTGGTGGTGATCGATCCCCTGGATTCCGAGCTGGGGGGGCTCGCCAGCGTGCACCTGAGGCCCCCGCCGGGAAAGGAGCTTGCCACCCTCTCCGCCCTGGAGGCCCTGCTGGGGGGCGAGGAGCCGCCGGGAGGGGAGCCCCTCGGGGAGGCATTGGCGGAGGCGGCGGAGGCGCTGGGGAAGGGGTTCTTGGCCGTCGCGCCGCTGGGGTTCCTGCGGGACGTACTGGCGTTGGCCCCCCAGGGGGTGGTGGGGCTTTCCCCCTGGGCCAACTGGTGGGGGGCGGTGGCCGCCGGGGTTCACCCCCAGCTCCTCCCCGGCCCCCGACCCCTCCCCGGGGAGCCCGGGCTCGGGCCCCAGGAAATCATGGCCCCTGGTTCCCCGGTGCGCGGCCTGTTACTCCTGGGGGTGGACCCGCTGGGAGAGGGGCTGGAGCTCCCGGAGCTGGAGTTTTTGGTGGTCCAGGACGTGTTTTTGACCGAGACGGCCAAGTGCGCGGACGTGTTCATCCCCCTGCGGGCCCCGTTCGAGGAGCGGGGAACCCTCCTCCTGCCCCACCCCAGCTCCCTGACTCCCCTGCCTCAAAAGAAACTGCCCCCCACCTGGGCGGTCTTCCTAAAACTGTCACAACTCATGGGAGAAACTTGGCAGGTAGAGTCAACCGAAGCCGTGTGGCAGGAACTTTCTCAGCTGCTGGTCACCGAGCCCCAAGGGGAGGTCTCGCCCACAGGGGGGGGACAAGCGGCCGAGGGAGTGCTGGCCGTTCAGCTCTATCACCGCTTCTCCCTGCCCCAGCGGGCCTGGGTGGAAAGGAGCAAGCTGGGGGCGCTTACACCAAGCTGGGATTCGATAGGGATCTCCCTGGCCGATCTTGAATCCCTGGGCGTTTCCTCCGGGGAGCCGGTGGAGGCCAGTGTGAACGGTGGGAAGTTAGCTGGGCGGGCCTGGGGGTGGGCGGCCTTGCCCCCTGGTCTGGTCGCCCTCCCATTCCGGGGCGGGGTCCGGCCCAGCGGGCCGGTGAAGTTGAGCCGGGCAGAGGAGGTGGCCTGATGGACGCACCTGAAAGGGCGCTGTTAGAGGAGAAAACGAGACAGGAACGGGTTGTGGCTACCGCTTTCGAACGGGCCCAGGAGCTCCTTCCTTGCCCGTTCGGCGCGTCGGGCACCTGCTGCCGGGCTTGTTTCATGGGGCCATGCCGGGTGGGGGAGGACGGCCGGGTGGGGGTGTGCGGGGCCAGCGCAGCCTCCATCGCCGCCAAGAACTTCGCCCGCATGGTGGCCGCGGGGGCCTCGGCCCACTCCGACCACGGCCGGGAGGTGGCGCTCCTCTTTCTGGCAGCCGCCCGGGGGGAAGCCCCCGGCTACGAGATCCGGGATGAACGGAAGCTCCACATGCTGGCCCGCACCCTGGGGATCGATCCCCAGGGGAAGGGGAAGGAGGAACTGGCCATCGAGGTAGGGGAGCGGCTGCTGGCGGACTTCGGCCGTCAGGAAGGGGAGATTTCCCTCCTTTCCCGGGCTCCAGAGCGCCGCCAGGAGAGATGGCGCCGGCTGAGGATCGCCCCCCGCGGGGTCGACCGGGAGGTGGTGGAGATGCTCCACCGCACCTCCATCGGGGTGGATCAAGACCCGGTGAACATCCTGATGCAGGCCGCCCGCACGGCCCTGGCCGACGGCTGGGGCGGCTCCATGATCGCCACCGAACTCCAGGACATCCTGTTCGGCACCCCGGAGCCGCTGCGGGCCAAGGTGGACCTGGGGGTGCTCCAGGAAGACCAGGTCAACATCATCGTCCACGGCCATGAGCCACAGCTCCCCGAGCTTTTGATCCAGGCGGTCGAGGATCCCGAGCTCCTGGAGCTGGCCCGCAAGAAGGGGGCGAGCGGGATCAACCTGGCCGGGATCTGCTGTACCGCCAACGAGATCCTGATGCGGCACGGGATCCCCATCGCCGGCAGCTTCCTCTATCAGGAGCTGGCCATCATGACCGGGGCGGTGGATGTCATGGTGGTGGACGTGCAGTGCGTGATGCCCTCCCTGCCCACGGTGGCGGCTTGCTTCCATACCCAGATCATCACCACCTCCGAGAAGGCCAAGATCCCCGGGGCGGAGCACCTCCCCTTCCAGCACGACAACGCCTTGGAGACGGCCAAGGAGATCGTGCGGCGGGCGATAGAGAACTTCCCCAACCGGGGGCCGGTGGACATCCCAAAAGGGACCATCGACCTCATCGCCGGCTTCTCCCACGAGACGGTGAACTACATCCTGGGGGGGCGGTACCGGGCTACCTACCGTCCCTTGAACGACGCGGTGATAGACGGGCGGATCCGGGGGGT
>DFNF01000058.1:4436-4694 GCA_002375935.1 Acetothermia bacterium UBA3574 | reverse complement strand
GGCGAGCAGGTCCCCCCGCTGGACGCGCTGGTTGGTCTTGACGAACAGTTCGTAGTCGTAGGGGACGCGGTATTCGCTCTGTCGGCCGCGTCGGGAGCGGGAGGTGATCACCTCCTCCACCGGGACGAAGAAGTACTCTTCGCCGTCGGTTTTCAGAGGTTCAAAGTATTTTTCCCAGCCGAGCTGGCGCACGCGCTCCTCCAGCTGGCGTTTGACGCGCAGCTCGGAGCCGGCATAGGTTTGGATGGCATACCACTT
>DFNF01000058.1:0-4115 GCA_002375935.1 Acetothermia bacterium UBA3574 | reverse complement strand
TAGGTTTGGATGGCATACCACTTTTTCCGCTGCATAAACGTCCCACATCCCCCGGCGTGATGGGGTGCCAGGGGCGTTCAAGGATTCCCTCCTCTTCCCAGGGCCTTTGCTCTCCTCCCCGGTGGAAGCTCCTCCTCTCCCGGTCTAGAACAGGTCGATGAGGAAGGTGACCAGCCGGGAGATGGCTTCGTCCACCACGAACAGGTACAAGCCCAGCACCACCACCATGAGGAGGATGAGCACGGTGAAGGTGATGACCTCCCGGCGGGAGGGCCAGCTCACCCGCTGCACCTCCCCCCGCACGGACGTCAAGTAGCGCCGTATCCTCTCGATCATGCCAGCTAGGCCCCCCTGGATTTGCCCCGCTTTATGGCCGGGGCACTGGTTTGGCAGGCCCGGGAGGACTCGAACCCCCAACCTGCGGATTTGGAGTCCGCCGCTCTGCCAATTGAGCTACGGGCCTGCGCGGCCGATGCCCCCTGGGGCACGGCAAAACAGGCGAGACTGACCTGGTCTGCCGCCCCCCCACGGCAAACCAGGCGTCTCAAACCCACTTCAACTATACCCTGCCCCCAGCGGGGGCACAACCTACCGCTTATACCTCCTTGTGCGGGGTGTGGTGCCGACACCACTTGCAGTACTTCTTGAGGGTCAGCTTCTCCCGCGTGTTGTTCCGGTTGCGGCGGGTGTGGTAATTGCGCCGGCCGCACTCGGAACAGGCCAAGGTCACGTGTACTACGATGTCTTTTTTGGCCATTACTTGAGGATCTTGGTCACCACGCCCGCGCCCACAGTGCGGCCACCCTCGCGGATGGCGAACCTAAGCCCCTCCTCCATGGCGATGTGCTTGAGGAGCTTGCACTTGAGGTTGTCCACGTTGTCTCCGGGCATGACCATCTCCACGCCCTCGGGGAGCTCGATCTCCCCGGTGACGTCGGTGGTCCGGAAGTAGAACTGGGGCTTGTAGCCGGTGAAGAACGGGGTATGGCGGCCGCCTTCCTCCTTGGATAGGACGTACACCTGGGCGGTGAACTCGGTGTGGGGGGTGATGGACCCCGGGGCGGCCAGGACCTGGCCCCGCTCCACCTCGTCCTTCTCGATCCCCCTGAGGAGCACCCCCACGTTGTCCCCGGCGATGGCCTCGTCCAGGACCTTGTTGAACATCTCCAGGGAGGTGGCCACCGTCTTTCGGATCTCGTCGGTGAGGCCGACGATCTCCACCTCCTCGCCTGGGCGCAAGCGGCCCCGCTCCACCCGGCCGGTGACCACGGTCCCGCGGCCCTTGATGGAGAAGATGTCTTCGATGGGCATGAGGAACGGCTTGTCTTCTTCACGCTTGGGGAGGGGGATGTAGTTGTCCACCGCCTCCATGAGCTCCAAGATGGGCTTGATCTCCGGGTCGTCCAAGGAGGTGGCCTGCAGGGCCTTGAGGGCCGAACCCCGGATGACCGGGATCTCGTCCCCGGGGAACTCGTACTCGGAGAGGAGTTCCCTCACCTCCATCTCCACCAGGTCCACCAGGTCGGGGTCGTCCACTAGGTCCACCTTGTTGAGGAAGACGACGATGGCGGGCACGTTCACCTGGCGGGCCAAAAGCACGTGTTCCCGGGTCTGGGGCATGGGCCCATCGGCGGCGGACACTACCAGGATCGCCCCGTCCATCTGGGCAGCCCCGGTGATCATGTTCTTGATGTAGTCGGCGTGGCCGGGGCAGTCGATGTGAGCGTAGTGGCGGTTCTCGGTCTCGTACTCCACGTGGGCCACGTTCACGGTGAGGATCTTGGTCTCGTCGCGGCGGAACAGCTTGGCGTCGGCCTTGGCCACCTCGTCGTAGGACCGCTCCTTGGCCAGCCCCTTCATGGCCAGCACCTTGGTGATGGCCGAGGTGAGGGTGGTCTTGCCGTGGTCGATGTGACCGATGGTGCCCACGTTCAGATGCGGCTTCGTCCTTACAAATTGCTCCTTTGCCATCCTGTGACCTCCTTCGATTAAGTGGCCGTTTTATTGGCTCCTGGCCCCGTGCCGGCCCAGGAGGCATTTTCCCCGCTTTTCCCGGGCAATTCCACCTGGGAGGCGTCGGCTCTCCCCGGAATTTTTCGTGGAGGGTGCCGGCCACCCTGGTCCCCGGCCCTGGATCCGGAGCCAGGCCCGCAAGTTCGCCTTTCCTCCCCCAGACTGCGACTATTTCCCGGAGCTGGTTTCCCACTGCTCAGGCTCCGGGCGAAGGGCACTGGACCGGACCGCGGGTGGATCCCCTGGGGGTATGGCCACGCCCCTTCCACCTGGAGCCCGCGGGCGGAATCGAACCGCCGACCTCACCCTTACCAAGGGTGCGCTCTGGCCTCCTGAGCTACACGGGCCCGCCTTTTGGGGATGAATCTGGGGGTCAAAAAGGGAGACCGCCTTGCCACCCCTGTCTTCTGCCCCCAAATCCAAACCCTGCCCAGTAGGGCGACGGCAAGTTTACCGTGTGTCTGGGGACACACGCAAGCTTGGTGGAGGGGGAGGGATTCGAACCCCCGAAGGCCTCGAGCCGCCGGGTTTACAGCCCGGTGCGTTTGACCGCTTCGCTACCCCTCCACGGCCCCAGGGGCCTTGGGCCGCTGGGACCTCGGTATTTTACACTTGCATCCTCCCGAATCCAGAGCCCGAAGTGTCCGCTTGGGAACCGCGGCTTCCCCCGCCACCTGGGGCGGTGAGGTTCGAAGAGGCACCTCCTCCGGCCGCGCTCAAGGGGGTGGCGAGGAAGGTGTTTAGCACGGGGGGTGGCCATCCCTCCCCCTGCCCGGGAAGTGGGGCATGGTGCCAAGACAGTTGTCCAAGCGTCATAGTGCCCTGCAGGACTTAACTTTTTATCCTCAACTGTAGAAGATGGGCCTAACCTCCCCGGGGGCGGGCCCATACCGCCCGCGCACCGGACTCCCGCACGGTGAACTCCAGGATTTCCAGCCCCAGCCCGGCACACAAGGAGGCGATCTCCTCGTCCCGGTAGGGACGCCACAGCATCCCGTCCCACTTCCCGCCCCGATAGTACCAGGTCCCATCCGGCAGAACCAGGTGGGGCCTTACTGCCTCCCCTCCCGGGGCGTCGAAGGAGAGGTAGACGAGGCCTCTTGGGTTCAACACGGCGTTCACTCGCCGCAGCACCTCCCGCGCCTGGGCCAGGGTCATGTGATCCAAGACCGAATTGGCGATGATGGCGTCGAAGCGCCGGGCGGTGGGGAGCTGTTGGGCGGGCAGGACCCAGGTTTCTATGTCCAGCCCTTCCTCACGCGCCCAGGTCCGCAGCCGCTCCATGGCCACCTGAGAGATGTCCAGGGCGGTGACCTGAAACCCGGCCCGAGCTAGGGCGATGCTCCAGTAGCCTTGGCCCGCCCCGAGGTCCAGCACCGACCGCACCCCGGCCCGGCGGAGGCGGCCAACCAGCCACCCCCAATCCCGCTCTGCCCGCTTTTTCTCAAGCGGCACCTGGGAGAACAGGCGATCCCATACCCGGGCCTGGGCCTGCGCCTCATCAGCGTCTGGGTGAAAACCTCGGTTTCCAGATCTCTCCCCCGGCGGAGGTTGGACCCACATCTTTCTGAGCTCGCCCCCTATCCAGCCTTTCTCGCTGGCCCTAAAGCTTGCGGGCTCGCGCCCTTCCCCGACAACTCAGGCCGGGTTTAGCCCTCAGCTCGGCGGATGAGCTGCTCCTCCCGGGGCCCCACCCCCACCAACGCCACCGGGACCCCCAGGGCCTCCCCGATGAACTCCAAATACCGGCGTGCATTTTTCGGGAGGTCTTCCCAAAGGCGCACCCCACAGATGTCCTCCTGCCAGCCGGCCAGCGACTCGTAGATCGGCCGGGCAGCGGAGAGTTCCGCCACTGAGCAGGGGAACTCCCCGGTGCGGCGCCCTCCGATGTCGTAGGCCACACACACCTTGAGCTCCGAGAGGCCGGAGAGGACGTCCAGTTTGGTCACCGCCAGCTCGGTGAAGCCGTTCACGCGCTGGGCGTAGCGCAGGGCCACCAGGTCCAGCCAGCCGCAGCGGCGGGGGCGGCCGGTGGTGACCCCGTACTCCCCGCCCCGCTCCCTGAGCCTTGCCCCCAGCTCCCCCGGCTCCTCGGTGGGGAA
>DFNF01000070.1 GCA_002375935.1 Acetothermia bacterium UBA3574 | reverse complement strand
ACACACTCCGCGGGGCACTACCCGAAGTGGGCTTCGGTGTCGAGATAATCTGCGTCAACAAGTGCAGAAAAGATCATCCGGATGAAGAATTCTCGCCTGATGGCCTGCTTTTGCTCAGCTGGCGCATGTAATCTGAGCGGAGGCAAGAAAACCCCGTGATCCTTAAGGAACCCTTTTACAATGGCGAACGCCTCGGGTTTCCTTACAAGGAATTCAGATAGTACATTTATGAGTTCTCCCACGTCAGGGAGCCCCACGTGATGGCCATAGACTGGAATCGCCAGCTCTTTCCAGCCTTCGGTATCCTGGAATCCATGAACAAAGAATTTATAGATGACCGCCGCCCCCCAAATTGCGTGTGAAACCTTTTTGTGGGGGCGTCCTTCATACTTGGCTTTCAAATAAGTTTGAAACTCGGGGTTGCACTTCCCAAGATCGTGAAACCATCCGACCAACTGAGCGAAGCTCCCCGCTCCAAATAGATCAGCGAAATCCTTAGCCTTCATGGAAACATAATAAAGATGCTTATCTAAATAGTGGGGCTCCCCTTTTTTGTTGGGTGTATGTGCAAGTAAGTATTGCCCTCTCATTGTTATCCTTAAATTCCTAGTCCAAAATCTTTTCGCCCAGGAAGATGAGGCCGTCGGGGTCGCGGCGGAACCGGAAGCCACGCTTCCGCAGGAAATTGATGATGGTCACGTTCTCCGGCACCACCTCCACCAATACCCGCTTCACCCCCCGCTCCTTGCCCATCCGCAGAGCTAACTCCGTCAGCAAACTCCCCAACCCCTTCCCTTGCCAAGGGTCGGCCACCAACACACAGAACTCCGCCACCTCCCCTCCAGGGATCAAACACATCCGGGCCTCCCCCACCAACGTGCCCGGACGCTCCACCAGCTCCGCCACCACCACCAACTCCCCCTCTCCCCCACAGCTGAAAAATCCCTCCGCCCGCTTTAAAAAAACCTCCTTGGAGTGAACCTCAAACCTCTTCCAAATCGTCTCCGGGGTGCAGGCCTCGATCATCCGACACCACAGGGGGAAATCCTCCCGACAGGCGAGCCGCAACCGCACCTTGGTCCCGTCCCGCAATACATGCACCCACCCTGGGGATAATGAGGTCTCGCTCATCTCTCGATCGGTTCCACCCGCACCGCACAGGCCTTGTACTCGGGGATCTTCGATACCGGGTCCAGCGCCGGGTTGGTGAGGACGTTGGCCGCCTGGTCCCCAAAGTGGAACGGGATGAACACCGTGCCCTGGGGCACCCGCTCGGTGACCTTGGCCACAAGCTCAATGGAACCCCGCCGGGAGGAAACCCGCACCCGCTCGCCGTCCCGGATCCCCAATCCCCCGGCGTCGGCCGGGTTTATCTCCACATAGGCCTCGGGGACAAGCTCGTGAAGGCCCTCCACCCGCCCGGTCATGGTGCGGGAGTGGAAGTGCCACAGCACCCGCCCGGTGGTGAGGATCAGGGGGTACTCCGCGTCGGGGAGCTCTGCCGGCTCGCGGAACTCCACGGCGTGGAACCTGCCTTTACCCCGGGGGAAACGGTCCTTGTGCAGGAACGGGGTCCCGGGATGGTCCGGCGAGGGGCAGGGCCACTGGAGCCCCTCCCCCTCCAGCCGCCGGTAGGAGATCCCCCCGTAGATCGGGGTCAGGGAAGCAATCTCGTCCATGATCTCCCCGGGATGGCGGTAGGACATAGGGTAGCCCAGCCGCGTGGAGAGTTCGCACAGGATCTCCCAGTCCGGCCGCGCCTCCCCCGGGGGATCCAGGGCACGGCGCAGCCTTTGTACCCGCCGCTCGGTGCTGGTGAAGGTGCCGTCCTTCTCAGCGAAACTGGCCGCAGGCAGGATCACGTCCGCGAAGCGCGTGGTCTCGTTGGGGAAGATGTCGATCACCGCCAGGAACTCCAACTTCTCCAAGGCCTCGGCCACATGGGAGATGTCGGGGTCGGAGACCATGGGGTTTTCGCCCATGATGAGCATCCCCCGCACCTCCCCCGCCAGGGCGGCCTGGAACATCTCCACCACGGTGAGCCCTGGCTTTTCCGGGAGCTTCACCCCCCAGGCGGCCTCGAACTTCCCCCGCACCTCGCGGTCGGAGAGCTTTTGGTAACCGGGGAGCACGTTGGGGAGCGCCGCCAGGTCACAGGCGCCCTGCACGTTGTTCTGCCCCCGCAGGGGGTTCACCCCGGTGGAGCGGCGGCCCACGTTGCCGGTAAGCAGGGCCAGGTTGGCTATCGCCAGCACGTTGTCGGTGCCGGAGGTGTGCTGGGTGAGGCCCATGGAGTAGAAGATCATGCCCCGCTGGGCCCGCCCGAAGGCCCGCGCCGCCTCCCGTAGCAGCGCCGCCGGGATGCCGGTGATCTCCTCTACGTACTCGGGGGTATACCGCTCCACCGCCCGGGCGAACTCCTCGAAGTTCTCGCAGCGCTCCCGGACGAACTCCTCGTCCCAGAGCCCCTCCTCCAAGATCAGGTGGCAGAAGCCATTGATCCAAGCCACATCGGTGCCGGGGCGCTGGCGCAGATGGAAGTGGGCGAGCTCGGCGAGCTCGATCCGGCGCGGGTCGACCACGATCAGGGTGCCCCCCCGGCGTACCGCCCGCCGGATCTCTTGGGCCACGATGGGGTGGGCCTCAGTGGTGTTGGAGCCGGTGACCAGGATGCAGTCCGCGTCCAGGATCTCGTCGATGGAGTTGGTCATGGCCCCCGAGCCGAAGGCCGCAACCAGCCCCGCCACGGTGGGGGCGTGGCAGAGCCGGGCACAGTGGTCCACGTTGTTCGTCCCGATGGCGGCCCGGATCAGCTTCTGGAAGAGGTAATTCTCCTCGTTGGTGCACTTGGCCGAGGCCAGCCCGGCGATGGCGTCCGGCCCGTACTTCTCCTTGATCTCAAGTAGCCTTTCGGCCACGTACCCCAGGGCCTCGTCCCAAGAGGCCTCCCGAAAGCCGTCCCCTTCCCGGATCAGGGGGACTTTCAGGCGGTCCTCCCGGTGCACGAACGTGAGCCCGAACCGGCCCTTCACGCACAGCCGGAACCCCCGATAACCCCCGGAGACCTTCACGATGCGGCCACCTTTTAAGTGGAGCGTTATGCGGCAGCCGCAGCCGCAGAACGGGCAGACCGTCTCCACCCGTTCCAGCTCCCATTCCCGCCCTTTGAACCTCCGTTCCTTCTCGGTGAGGGCCCCGGTGGGACACACGGCCACGCACTGGCCGCAAAGTTCACAATCGGTCTCGGTGAGCGGCCGCTCCAGGAAGGTCACCACCTGGGTGGAAAAACCGCGGAAGGCGAAGTCGAGGACGTGCCGGTCCTGGACCTCGTCGCAGACCCGGATGCAGCGGGCGCACAGGATGCACTTCCCCGGTTCGTAGCGGATGAACGGGTTGTCCTCCCTGGGGGGGAGCTCCCGCCGCGCATGGTCCGGCCCCACGAAGCGGTTCTCCTCGATCCCGAATTCGTACGCGTAGCGTTGTAGCTCACAGGACCCGTTGCGCTCGCATGTGAGGCAGTCCAGGGGGTGATCGGAGAGGATGAGTTCCAACACTAGCCGCCGCAGCCTTTTCACCCGCTCGGTGGCGGTACGGACCTCCATCCCCGCCCGCACGGGGGTGTTGCAGGAGGTGAGAAGGCGCCCGTCCACCTCCACCAGGCACAGCCGGCAGAGGGCGACCGGGGAGAGTTCAGGATGATGGCAGAGGTGGGGGATTTCGATCCCGGCCGCCTCCGCGGCCTCGAGGACCGTGGTCCCCTCCGGGACCTCCACCTCCTGCCCATCTATCCGCAACTTCACCAGTCTTTCCATCCCTTTTCACCCGTCACGCGTCACCCGTCACGCCACCCGGATCGCCCCCTTGGGGCAGGCTGCCAGGCAGGCCCCGCAGCGGATGCAGAGCTCCACCGTGATCCGATGGGGCTGCCCCGGCTCGCCGGAGATGGCCCCCTGGGGGCAGACCTTGGCACAGGCCCCGCAACCCACACAGATCTCCTCATCGATGCGGTAGGTGATCAGCGCCCGGCAGGCCCTGGCCGGGCAGCGCCCCTCAAGGTGAGCCTGGTATTCAGCCCGGAAGTAGCGCAGGGTGGAGAGGACCGGGTTGGGGGCAGTCCCTCCCAGGGCACACAGCGAGGCCTCCTTCACCCCCCACCCCAGTTCCTCCAGCACCTCCAGGTCCCCTTCCCGGCCCCGGCCCTCAGTGATGCGGGTGAGTATCTCCAGCATGCGTTTGGTGCCCAGGCGGCAGGGCGGACACTGGCCACAGGACTCGGCCTGGGTGAACTCCAGGAAAAACCGGGCCATGTCCACCATGCAGGCGTCCTCGTCCAGCACCACCATCCCCCCGGAGCCCATCATCGCCCCGGCCCCGGTGAGGGATTCGTAGTCGACGGGCAGGTCCAAAAGCTCCTCGGGCAGACACCCGCCGGAAGGCCCCCCGATCTGCACCGCCTTGAACGCCTTCCCCTCCGGGGGGCCACCCCCGATCCCGAAGATGATCTCCCGCAGGGTAATCCCCATGGGAACCTCCACCAGGCCGGTGTTGCGCACCTTCCCGGTGAGGGAGAAGATCTTGGTGCCCGGGGAGCCCTCTGTGCCCAGGGAACGGAACCAGTCCGCCCCCCGGGCGATGATGTGGGGCACGTTGGCCCAAGTCTCCACGTTGTTGATGTTGGTGGGCCTCCCCCACAGGCCTTTCTGGGCAGGGAAGGGGGGTCGGGGCCTGGGTTGGCCCCTCCTCCCCTCGATGGAAGCGAGGAGCGCCGTTTCCTCCCCGCACACGAACGCCCCCGCCCCCTCGAACACATGCAGCCTGAACGAGAACCCGCTCCCCAGGATGTTTTCCCCCAGGAGCCCAAGCTCCTCCGCCTGGGTGATGGCAGTCCGCAGGTGCTTCACCGCCAGGGGGTACTCTGCCCGCACGTAGACGTAGCCCTCATCGGCGCCGATGGCGTAGGCCCCGATCAGCATCCCCTCGATCACCGAATGGGGATTGCCCTCCAGGACGCTTCGGTCCATGTACGCCCCGGGGTCCCCCTCGTCGGCGTTGCAGATCACGTACTTTTTCTGCCCCGGTGCCGCGCGGCAGAACTCCCACTTGCGGCCGGTGGGGAAGCCGGCCCCGCCCCGGCCCCGCAGCCCGGAGCGCTTTATCTCCTCGATCACCTCTTCAGGAGGCATCTGGAGGGCCTTGGCCAGGGCCGCATAACCCCCGGTGGCGATGTAGTCCTGGATGGAGGTGGGGTCAAGGTGGCCGTTGGCGGCCAGCACCACCCGCTGCTGGCCCTGATAGAAGGGGACTTCCTCCTCCCGGGCGATCCTCCGGCCGGAGACTGGGTCCACGTAGAGGAGCTCCTCCATCAGCCTGTCCCGGCGCAGGGACTCCACCAGCCGGGGCACGTGCTCCGGCTTGAGCCCCGGGTAAAACAAGCCCTGGGGGCGCACCACCACGATGGGCCCCCGCTCGCAGAACCCGTGGCAGCCGGTCATCTTCACCCCGATGTCCCCGGAGAGGCCCGCCCGGTCGATCTCCCGCCGCAAGGTGGAGAGCACCGCTTCCGCCCCGAAGGCGCGGCAGCCGGTGCCGCCGCACACCGCCACGGTGAGCGGGGGCCCGCGCCCCACTCTCTCCCGCAGCTCCGCCAGCTCCTCCGGCCCCCTAAGCCTCACCCTTTCCCCTTTCCCGCAGGGCGCGTACCAACTGGGTCACCTTGGCTGGGGTCATCCGCCCCCAGTACTCCCCGTCCACCACCACCACCGGACCCAGGGCACAGGCCCCGAGACACCGCACTTCCTCCAGGGAAACCAGCCCGTCCCGGCTCAAACCGTCCTCCCCCACTTCCAACTGGCGGGAAAGCTCCGCGAGGATCTGGGGCGCCCCCCGCACGTGGCAAGCGGTGCCCAGACACACCCGCACCAGGTGCTTGCCCTTGGGCTTCAGGCTGAACTGGGAATAGAAGGTGGCGACGCCGAACACTCGGGCCGGGGGGATTCCCAGGCGGCGGGCTACCTCTTCCAAGGCCGGCCCCGGCAGGTAGCCCAGTTCCCCTTGCAACCGTTGGAGGACCGGGACCAAGGCCCCGGGGCCCTTCGCCCCCTGCAACGCGACAGAAAGCGCAGCCTCCAAATCCGCCATCCCAAGGTCACCCTAGCAAATTTCTCTTGGGGGGGCAAATTTGCCTGCCTGCCTCCGGCCGCGCTATCCTGCCTGTGGTTTTCAGCGAAGGAGGTGGTGGTTTGGCCACGAACGGCGGGCAGAAAGTGGTGTGGTTCCAGGCCGCCGGCTGTACCGGCTGTTCGGTCTCATTGATGAACGCCGCCTACCCCGACATCAAAAACCTGCTCCTGGACGAACTGGTCCCGGGGAAGGGGATTTCGCTCCTCTTTCACGCCACACTGATGGGCCCCACCGGCCGGCCGGCCCTGGAGGTGCTGGAACGGGCCCCTGCCCAGGCAGCAGGGGACTACATCCTGGTGGTGGAAGGGGCCATCCCCACCGCCCACCCAAACTTCGGCCGGGTGGGGGAGGTCCCCATGGCCGAGCGGGCGGCGGAACTCGCCCGAAAGGCCATCGCCGTGCTGGCCGTGGGCAGCTGCGCCTCCTACGGGGGCATCCCCGCCGGGGCCCCCAACCCGACCGGCTGCGTGGGCATGCGGGAACTCCTGCGCAAGGAGGGAGCGGACACCCCGGTGGTGAACGTGCCCGGCTGCCCCCCCCACCCCAGGTGGTTCGTGGAAACCGTGGTCACCCTGCTCACCGGAGGGTTGCCCCGGCCCGAGGATTCAGACGAAGCGGGACGGCTCAAAGCAGTCTACCAGGGGCTAGTTCACGAGCACTGCCCCCGTAGGCCGGACTTCGACGTGGACCGGTTCGCCCCCGCCTTCGGGAGCCAAGGGTGCCTGTACGAACTGGGCTGCAAAGGGCCGTTCACCAACGCCGCTTGTCCCGAACACGCCTGGAACTCCGGGGTCAACTGGTGCATCAGGGCCAACCACCCCTGCATCGGCTGCACCGAACCGGACTTCCCGGACAACTTCGCCCCCATGTTCCGCAAGCTCTCCTTGGAACAGGAACTAGACACCTACAGGAGGGAGAAATGACCCGGCTGGCGATCGACCCCATCACCCGGATAGAGGGCCACCTGAAGGTGGAGATCCAGGTGGAGGACGGGGTCATAAAAGAGGCGCGCTGCACCGGGGCCTTGTACCGGGGGCTGGAGGAGATCCTGCGTGGCCGCCATCCCCTGGACGCCCAGCGGATCACCACCAGGATCTGCGGGGTGTGCCCCCTGGCCCACTCCACGGCCGCCTCCCTGTGCCTGGACGATGCCCTGGGCCTTTCCCCTCCCCGGGCTGGCCAGCTCCTGCGCAATTTGATTTACGGGGCGAACTTCCTGCACAACCACATCTTGCACTTCTACCACCTGGCGCTGCCGGACTACCTGCCAAGCGGCGCCCTGCCCGGGGCCCTGTCCCCGGGCACCAACGAGGACCGCCGCTTTTCCCCGGAGGAGGCCAACCGCATGGCCTCCCACTACCTCCAGGGGTTGGAGGTGCGCCGCAAGGCCCAGGAGCTGGTGGCCCTGTTCGGTGGCAAAATGCCCCACGACATGTCCATCGTCCCCGGCGGGGTCACCTATCGGCCCACCCTGGGGGAGGTGGCCGCCTTTCGGTTCCGCCTGAAGGAAATCATGGGGTTCATCGAGGCCAGCTACATCCCTGACCTCCTCCTCCTCGCCGAGCGGTACCACGACTACTTCCAGATAGGGACGGTGGAAAACCTGCTCGCCTACGGATGCTTTCCTCTGGAAGGGGAGAAGCTGTTCCCGGCCGGGGTCTTTCTGAATGGGGGAGTTGTGGACTTCGATCCCGGGGAGATCCGCGAGGGTTTTTCCCACTCCTGGTACCAGGGGGATGGGCATCAGCCGCCCTGGGAGGAGGAAGCCCCCCCGGCCCCGGACAAACCGGGGGGATATTCCTGGATCAAGGCGCCCCGCTACCGGGGGGAGCCCTGTGAGGTTGGCCCGGCGGCCCGGGTGGCGGTGGCCCTGGCCCGCGGGCGCGAGGAGCTCAAGGAAATCGCTCGGGACCTACTCCGGGAGGCCGAAGCCTCCCTAGGTGAACTGAGCTCGGCCATGGGGCGGCATCTTTCCCGGGGGATCGAGGCGCTGGTCATCGGCCGGGCCATGGAAGGCTGGCTCTCCCAGCTCGACCTCTCCGCCCCGGTGGCGACCGAATACCGGATCCCTGAAGGGGCACGGGGCCAGGGCCTCTCCGAAGCCCCCCGGGGGGCGGTGGGACACTGGCTGGAAATTCGCGGGAAGAAGATCGCCCGCTATCAGGTGATCGCCCCCACCACCTGGAACGCCTCCCCCCGGGATGCCGAGGGGGTGCCAGGCCCCATGGAGCAGGCGCTGCAGGGGACCAAGGTGGCGAGGGACGGGGCGTTGGAGGCGGGCCGGATCGTGCGCTCGTTCGATCCGTGTCTGGCCTGCGCGGTCCAATAGGAGGCCGGGATGCTGGTATCAGAACCGAAACCCACTGAGGAGGTGTTGGGCTACCTGCGGGCCGGGGAGCGGGCCTTCCTGCTGGCCTGCGGAGGTTGCGCTGAGGTGTGCGGTACCGGCGGGGAGGAAGCCCTGAAGAAGTGGAGACCGGTGCTGGAAGAGGCCGGACACCCCCTCACCGGGGCCACCGTGCTCCCGTTTTTGTGCAACAAGGCCCTGGTGGGGCTGCGCCTGGCCCGCTTCCGAGAACAGGTGGAGCGGGCCGATGTGGTGCTGGTGGCCTCCTGCGGGGTGGGGGTGCAGGCCACGGCCCAAGTGTTGGACAAGCCCGTCTACCCCACGGCCAACACCATCACCATGGGGGGCCTGCAGGGGGTGTGGGCCTCGGAGGAACGGTGCGGCCGGTGTGGGGATTGCCTGCTCTACTACACCGGCGGGATCTGTCCCCACACCGTGTGCCCCAAGGGGCTTTTGCACGGGCCCTGCGGGGGTTCCCAGAACGGGGAGTGTGAGCTGGAGCCGGGGCGTCCCTGCGGCTGGCAGCGCATCTACGACCGCCTCAAGGCCCTGGGACGGCTGGACCTGCTCGCCCGCTACCGGCCGCCACAGGACTCCCAAAAGGGGCTGGACGTGCCCCTGGCGCGGCGCAAGGCCCCCTTCTGGGCCCTGGAATACCTGGAGGAGGACTAGATGCGGCTCCGCGAGCGCCTTGCCAAAGGGGAATTCGTGGTCACCTGCGAGGCCGCCCCGCCCAAGGGCACTGACATCGAAAAAGCCCTGGAGGACGTGAAGAAGCTAGCTTCACACGTGCACGCGTTCAACGTCACCGACCTCCAGTCCTCGGTGTTGCGCATGAGCTCCTGGGCCCTGTGTGCCCTCATCGCCCGGGAGGGCTACGAGCCCATATTGCAGATGACTTGCCGGGACCGGAACCGCCTGGCCTTGCAGGCGGACCTTTTGGGGGCCTGGGCCTTGGGGATCGAGAACGTGCTCGCCCTCACCGGAGACTACCCCACCTTGGGGGACCACCCCGGGGCCCGGCCGGTGTTCGACCTGGATTCGGTCCAGCTCATCGCCACCATCCAGGCCCTCAATCAGGGGAGGGACCTGGCGGGGAACGAACTCCAGGGGAGCACCGATTTCTTCGTGGGGGCGGTGGTGAACCCGGGGGTGGAGCCGCTGGGGCCGCACGTGTTGAAGATGCGGCTCAAGGCGGAAAGGGGGGCCCAGTTCTTCCAAACCCAGGCCGTCTACGATTCCGAGGCGTTTCGCAAGTTCATCCGGGAAGTCGAGGACCTGGAGGTGCCGATCCTCGCCGGGGTCATCCCCTTAAAAAGCGCCAAGATGGCCCGGTTCATGAACGAGCACATCGCCGGGATCCGCGTCCCCGAGGAAGTGATCCAGGAGATGGAGCGGGCCAAGACCAAGGAGGAGAGAAAGAAGAGAAGCGTGGAGATCTGTGCCCGGATCATCCGGGAAGTGAAGCCTTACTGTCAGGGGATTCACCTGATGCCTATGGGTTGGGAGGGACTGGTCCCGGAGATCCTGGAACTTTCTGGGCTTACGTGAGACAAGGCAGGAGGCCGAAAGGCCCGCCTGCCATGGGCTGGAAGCCGGCCCCAGTTGCTTGCGTGCTCCCTACTACTCCGCGCTTTTGGGCAACCTGAGGCCCCCAGGGCAGCGACTTTGCCGGGCGGGCACACCTCGCAGGACGCTACCTGGCGCTATGGAAAGCTTCCAATGCCACCAAGAGGTACCAAATCGGGGGCTCTTTCAAGAAAACCGTCCTCTCTTCTCAACCTTGGGTCAGTCAGTGCAGGCTTTGAGCAATTCCTCCAGGGCAGTGTGCCAGGAAGCCAAGTATCGCTCTACCTTGGCGGCCACCAATCTCCCCTTGGGACGGGCCACATGCAGGGTGAGGAGCCATCGATCTGGGGGGCGGCGCAACCGCGCCAACTCCACCCCGGGGGGCCAGAGGGATTCCGGGTCGAAGGAGGGGATGTCTTGAATCGGACGCAGGTTCTCTCCCATGAGTTCCCACAGTCCTAGGTCCCGGCCCCCGGGGGGACGGCGACACGCCGACAGCAAGGCCCGCAGGAACTCCGGGAGGCTATCCGCCCCGTAGTCCCCCACCGCCCCTGAGAGGCGCCAACTGGGGCCTGGGGCCTCGGCGGGCGAGAGCCTGAGGTAGCCAGGGGGCAAGTATGGGGCCAGGGCCGGTGCCTTGAGCCACCTGCGACCCCTCTTCAACCACAACGCCATATCACTCCTCCCCAGGACCAAGCTTAGCCACCGCGGCCCTGGTTTCCACCCTCCCCAGAAGAAGTTCTAACCAGCCGAAGGAAACCAGTTCTGAATCTCTCTGGGCAGCCATCACCCCCGTTCATAGACCACCTGGCCGCCGAGGATCACATAGTGCACGGTGAGGTCCTCGTCGAAGATCACTAGGTCCGCATCCTTCCCCACCTCGAGGCTCCCCTTGCGGTCGTCGATCCCCAGGAGTCGGGCCGGGTTCAAGGTGGCGCAGCGCACTGCCTCCGGGAGGGAACAACCGGTGAACTCCTTGAAATTCTTCACCGCTCGGTCCATGGTGAGGGTGCTTCCAGCCAAGGTCCCGTCGGGGAGGCGAGCGACCCCGGCCCGCACGGTTACCGGGAGGCTCCCCAGTGAGTAGTCACCATCTGAAAGTCCGGCGGCGGAGATGGCGTCGGTGACCAAACAGATTCGATCATAGCCCTTGACTCTGGCGACCAGCCGCACCGCGGCGGGATGGACGTGTACCCCGTCGCAGATCAGCCCCAGGTAGGCGTCCGAGTCCAGGGCCGCCCCCACTGCCCCGGGGGCCCGGTGGTGAAAGGGGGACATGGCGTTGAACAGATGGGTGAAAAGCCTGACCCCCTGCTTGACGGCGGTCAGGGCCTGCTCGTAGGTGGCGTCGGAGTGCCCCAGGGCGGGGATGGCCCCAATTTCGATGACCGTGCTTATCAGCTCCCTGGCTCCCGGGAGCTCCGGCGCCAGGGTGACCACCTTGATGAACCCAGCGTGCCCGGCCACCAACTCGTCAAACCGCCTGCGCGACGGCGGGAGGATGTGATTGGGGCTGTGGGCCCCCGCCCTGGCCGGGGAGATGAACGGGCCCTCGAGGTGAGCCCCCAGCACCGCCGGATGCCCGACCCCTTTGACCCGGGAAATCGCCTCCCTCACGTCGGGAATGGGAGCGGTGACGATGGTGGGGAGAAAACCGGTGGTGCCATGGGACACGTGGAACTCGATGGCCTTCCGAATCCCCTCCGGGGAAGCGTCCCCGAAGTTGGAGCCCATCCCCCCGTTCACCTGGAGGTCTATGAACCCCGGAGCCACGTACAGGCCACACACGTCCAGCTCAGTCGCCCCCGTGAACCGCCCACCCCCGCCCACCTCCTGGATCCGGCCCTCGGCAGCGACCAGGTCTCCTTCCCCCACCGCGTTGGGGAACACCAGCCTCCCTCCCCGCAACCACAGCTGGGTCATTCCCGGCGCCCCCTAATGGCGAGATAAGCGGCGCTTAGCTCCCGCCAGACTACCTCCGGCCGGTCTGACCTCACCCGGGTCATATAGGGGGTACCCAGGAAGCTCCAGGCCATGATGTTCCTGATTCCCAGCCGCCAAGCTGTCTCCACCGCCCGGCGCACCTCCCACTCCCGGCCCTCCGGGACCTTGCAGGCTTGGATCCAGATCTGGGGCTCCTTTCCGTACTCGTCCGCCAGCTCTCGTACTGCCCGCGCAAAGAACTCGTACCGGGAGAAAGGTTGCCCGGCCCACATCCAATAGGGGTCGGTCCCGAATATGTCAATGTCCTCCAGGGCCGCGAACTCGGCCCAGCGCCGCACCACCCCCTCAGGGTCCTGCCACTCGGGCAGGAGACAGAGGGCCACCTTGGCCCCGAGTCGGTGCACCGCTTTGGCCAGCTCCCCCAGGAAGGAAAGGAGGCTCTGCTCCTGAAACTCCCGTACCTCGGAGGTGAACTTCAGGGGCATGGGTGCGCCACAGCGAGCGCGGTACCCCTCCTGGCAACGTTCACAGCGGCAGCCCCAGGGGCCGGCAGACCGGCCTAACAGCTGGGGATTCCAAAAGTGTGGTTCATCGAAGAAGATGACGTCCGCCCCGATTTTTACGGCCTCTCCCACCCACTCCCGCATGAACTCCCGAAACCGGGGGCTGTTGGGGCAGGCCGCCGGGGCCCTCACTCCGTCGGAGAGCACCTGCCGGGCAAGGTCGTGCTCCAGGGCGAACTGGGTGAACGCCTCTCCACCGAACACCCCTCCTACCCCCCAAGGGTCGAGGTGAACCTCGAAACCATGCTCCTTGGACAGGGAGACGATCTCCCGCATGGTCTCCAGGTAGAAACGGAGGTCGTTCTCGGAGAATGTGTGCAGCACCACATTGCAGCCGGCCACGGCCATTCGCTTCAGATCCCGGGCCACGTGTTCCGGGTTCCGCACCCCGAAATAGCTTACCCCTAGCTTGGCCAGCATGGTCCATCCTAGCTTATTCCCAGCAGGTTAGCAGGCAAAAATGGGAGCGGGGGCCCCTCAGGGCCCCCGCTCCCAGGAGGCGAGTCAAGCGGGAAGGAGGGAGGTGAGTCACTCCACGATCAGGTCCTCCGAAAACCGATCGTAGTCAGCCAGCAAAAACTCCTCTGACATGGAGAGAGCATCCACCGGACAGGCAGCCACACACTGAGAACAGAACGTGCAGCGGGCCACGTGGATGCGGATCTTCTTCTCCTCGGGCTTGAACTTTATCACCCGGGCCGGACACACCCGGATACAAAGCTGGCACCCGATGCACTTCTCGCGGTCATAGACGAGCTTCCCCCGAAAACCCTTCGGCACCGGGATCGGGGGGTGGATCTTCGCCCTGCCCTCCTCCACCTTTCGCAGCAGCCCGGTCACGCTCTTGGGCATGTACTTCACCGGGAACCGGTTGGTGACCGGTCGGGTGAGGAGCTGCGAAAACAGCGTCTTCAGGATCATCCCACCACCGCCTTGTCCAGCACAAGGAGCAGCAATCCGGCCAGGGCCACCGCCGTCAGCGGCAGCCAGAACCCCCGGGCGATTTGATCCACCTTGAACCGGGCGAAGGCCACCCGCACCACCGTCACCGCGGCGAATATCACCGCCAGCAGCTTTACGAAGAAGAACGCCAGATCCAGGATCTGACCCCCAAGCCCCCCGATCCCCAGCGGGCCGGCGATCCCATACGGCAGGAACAACACCACCACCAACGCGGCCATGGCCAACGTCTTCAGGGCATCGGCCAAGTAGAACAACGCCAGGTTGACCCCCGAGTACTCCGCCATCAACCCCCCGGCGATCTCCGTCTCCGCCTCCGGGATGTCAAAGGGGATCTTGGAGAGCTCAGCCGGGGTGACGACCAGAAGCGCCAGCAGGAGGAAGGCCAGCCCTAACACCCCCAAGGGCCCCACTTGTGTCCACAGGGGGTTGGCGGCCAGGGTGGCCAGGGAGAAAGCCGGTCCCACCCCCAGCCCGGCTACGCGCCAGGCCAGCCCCACGATCACCACCGCCAGGGGGAACTCGTAGGACATGAGCATCACCAGCTCCCGCTGGGCCCCCACCACCGCGTAGGGAGCCCCGGAGGCGAACCCCCCCAGGGCCATGGCCACCGCCGGCACCGCCAACAGGTACAGGATGAGGATCAAATCGCCGTGCCGGGCCAGCACCGGGCCGAAGGGGCCCACGGGGATATAGAGGAGCACACTGGCGGCGGCGATCACCGCCAAAAACGGCATCGAGGAAAACACCCAGCGCACCGCGGTGCGGGGGACCACCGTCTCCTTCACCAGGAGTTTTCCCAAATCCAAGAAAGGCTGACGCAAGGGGGGGCCGATCCGGCCTTGCATGCGGGCCGCCAGCTTCCGGTCCACACCCTTGTATCCCAGGCCCACCAACACAGCGCCCACCAGCACCACCGCCGCCTGCCAAAGGGCCTCAAGCGCCGCCATGCTCAGCCTCCGCAGCCCGTAAACTGCGCCCCGCGATGCGGGACCGGATCCTGTCCGTTTTTCCCCAAGAAAGCCTGAGCAGCTCTTCCTTCCATACCTCTCGCTCCACGGTGTCCCGCACGATGTACACCCGGTCCATACAGCACATGCAGGGGTCGATGGAAGCGGCGATGATGGGGATGTCGGCGATCTCTTGGTCCCGGAACATGGGCACCCAGGGCATGAGGTTAGAGTAGGTGGGGGCCTTCACCTTCCACACCACCGGTTCTTCCTTCCCCGCCTCCAAGGCGATGTAGTGGATGACCTCGCCCCGGGGGGCCTCGTGCCGACCGATCCCCTCACCCTCGGCCTTCTTGAGTTGGGCCAAAAGCGCCGGCACCTTAGGGACAGAGGTGATCTCACCCTCGGGCATCTCCTCCAGACACCGCTCTATGATGTCGATGGACTGGGCCACCTCGAGCAGCCGGACGATGATCCGGTCGTAAACGTCCCCCTGGGGCGCAAGCCCGTAGTCCTCCGGGGTGATGGCCTTGACCCCAAAATCACCGTACACCAAATACGGCCAATCCTGGCGCACGTCTTTGCGCAGGCCGGAGGCCCGGGCAGTGGGGCCCACCGCACACAGTGCCTCCGCCTCCTGGGGCGTCAACACCCCCACCCCTCGGGTACGAGCCCGAATGGAGGCGTCGTTGAGCAGCCGATCCGCCAGCTCCTCGAACAGGCCCCGGTAGTAACGGATCATCTCCCGCACCAGCGGGTATTGCTCCGGGGTGATGTCGCGCCTGACCCCCCCGTAGATGGGGATGGCGTAGTCCACCCGGTTGCCGGTCAGCTCCTCCAAGATGTCCATCACCCGCTCCCGCACCTTCCAGGTGAGGTGGAGAAGGGTGTCGAACCCGAGTTCGTGGACAGCCACCCCGGCCCACAGAAGGTGCGAGTGGATCCGCTCAAGTTCCGACACGATAACCCGGATGTACTGGGCCCGGGGGGGGACCTCGATGCCGGCCGCGTTCTCCACCGCCTGGGTGAGGGCGATGGGATGCGAGATGGAGCAGATGCCACAGATGCGCTCGGCCAAATAAAGCACCTGGATCAGGTTGCGCCGCAGGCCCATGAACTCGATCCCCCGGTGGGCAAACCCGGGCTTTATGTCCACCCCCACGATCCGCTCCCCCTCCACCTGGAAGGTGAACCGGATCGGCTCCTTCAGGGCCGGGTGAACCGGCCCGATGGGGATCTCAAACGTCTTGTCAGCCATCCTGCTCCTCCCACTTGACGGCCCGCTTCACCAGTTTCTCCAGCTCCGGCTCATCCTTGCGCCACGGGTGGACCTCCATGTCCTCCGGCAAGAACAGGTGGCGGGAGTCGGGGATCCCCGCGAAGGTGACCCCGAAGAACTCGATTTTCTCCCTCTCGGTGGTCTGGGCCCCGGGGATCAGCCCACACAGGGAGGGAACCACCGGATCAGACTTGGGCACCCGCAGACGCAGGGTGACCAGTACCTCCCCGCCCTCGGTGCCGAACCCCACCTCCAGGTGATAAAGGAACTCGATCTCCTCCCCCAAATCGTTGCCGGAAATGATGGAGATATGCACCGGGCCCAGCGATTTCAGCACCCCCACCGCCTCCAGCAAGGACTCCCGGTCGATGTGCGCCCAGATCTCCTCGATGGTGCGGGGGGACTTCACCCCCACGCTGCGGGTACGGATCTCCGGAGTCCGCAGCCTCTCCCCCAGGGCGTCTTTCAGGGCCGCTAGCACCTCCTGGGCGTTCATACCTTCTCCCCTGCCTCCAGACGCTCCAGCTTGGCCACTGCCTTGACCACCCCGTCGATGATCGCCTCCGGGCGAGGGGGGCAGCCGGGCACATACACGTCCACCGGGATGATCTCGTCCACCGGGCCGACCACGTTGTAGGACTCGTAGAACACCCCCGAGGTGGCTCCGCAGCCTCCCACCACCACCACCGCTTTGGGGTCTGGGGTCTGTTCGTAGATGCGCCTGAGGCGCTCGGCCATGGGCCGGGTCACCGTGCCGGTGACCAGAAGCACGTCGGCATGCCGGGGGGTCCCCACCAGCCGGATCCCGAACCGCTCCACGTCATAGCGGGGGGTGAGGGCAGCCACGATCTCGATGTCACAACCGTTGCAGGAGCCAGTGGCAACGTGAAACACCCACAGCGCCCGCTTGAACGAAGTCAGCTTCATCTCCCCTCCTAAGTCAGGACCACCACCAGGGCGATCGCCAACAACACCACCGTCCAGGCCACGTAATCCACCACTACGCCCGAGTGGAATCCCACCAAGCGATCCAGGATGGGCTTCAGCCCCTCGACAAACCCCCAGTACAGGTGGTGGCTCCCCACGTGCACGCCTTCTGGGAGCCTTTCTCCGGACAGGAACGGCATGTCCTGCTCGGTGCCCGCCTTGTAGGTGCGGCGGCCGCGGGACCAGAACAGCCAGGCCAGGGCAGTCACCCCGGCCGCCAAGGCCAGCCAGATCAACGGCGTCCAATAGCCTTGCCCGGTCACCAAGCCCATGTCAGCCTCCCAATACCGCGGCCAGGTACAGGTCCCGGCCCCGCCACAGGGCATCCGCCGCCGGGTTCACCAAATGCTCCAGGAAGAAACCCGGTACCAATCCCAGGGCGATCACCAACACCGCCAGTGCCCCCATGGCCACCAGCATGGACAGGGGGGCTGGCTCGGCCTTCGTCAACCTGGGCCCCAGGAACGCCCCCTGGAAGGCCCGCACGAACACGGCCAGAAGCAGGATCGAGCCCAGCACCGCGATGGCGGCCAGGATGGGGGAGAGCTGGAAGCTGGACTGGTAGATGAGGATCTTGGAGGCGAACCCGTTGAGGGGGGGGACCCCGGCCAGGGCCAACGCCCCCAACAGGAAAAAGCCTCCCGTCCACTTCAGGTCGTGGCCCAGCCCCCCCAAAGCCCGCAGGTCCTTGCTCCCCACCGCCCGGTACACCGCGCCGGCAGCGAGGAACAAAAGCCCCACCGTGGCCGCGTCGTTGAGCATGTGAAACACACCGCCCCGGATGGCCACCAGGCCGAACTCCGGGCGGCCGGAAAGCACCGTCAACCCCACCCCCACCCCGAGCAGCATGTACCCGATCTGGGAAACCGCTCCATAGGCGATCAACCGGGTCAGGTCCACTTGGATGACCGCCATCAACACCGCCACCAGCAGGGTGAGGGTGCCCAGGGCCACCACCAGCCAGCCCACTTGGGGGGCGAACAGCGCCCCGCCGAACAGGGTGAACAGCACCCGCCACAGGCCATACAGGGAGGCTTGGGTGTTCCCCACCAGCACGATGGCCGCTTGGGCCGGTGCCTCCCCGTAGGCGTCCGGGGCCCACATGTGGGCCGGGACCGTGCCCGCCTTCATGAGCAGCCCTCCCAGCAGCAACCCCAGCGCCACCTTGTCCACCAACGCCCCCCTGATCTTGGAGGAGAGGTAGGCGATGTTCAGGGCCCCGTATTCCCCATACAGGATGCCCACGGCCAGCAACACCAACAGCCCCCCCAGGGTGTACAGGGCCATGGTCTTGAAGGCCGCCTCCGGCGGGCGGGACTCCCAGGTCCGGTACCCCACCAGGGCACAGGCGGCGATGCTGGTGATCTCCAAGAACACGAAGAAGTTGAACATGTCCCCGGTGTACTCCAAGCCATAGATCCCGGCCCACAGGAGGAAGAACAAGGTCAGGGCCAGCGTCTTGCCTTGATCCTCCCTCAGGAAGCGCCAGGCATAGACCAGGGACGCCAAGCCCAACACGGTGGTGATGAGCCCCATGAAGGCCGACAAGGCATCCACCACCAGCATGATGCGGATGGGGAAGCCACCGGCGACCACGGTGTCCGTGGGGGATGGGGCCCCCAGGGTGTAAACCTGAATCCCGGAGGTGAAGGCTTGCACCGCCAGGGCCACTGCCATGGCCGCGGTGAAGCCGGCCACCGCCGCCCCCCACAGATCCCTGAGGTTTCGATGCACCTTGGCGAACAGGGGGAGGGCGAACGCCCCCAGGAGGGGCACCGCAATCGCCAGAATCGGCGCGTGTACCATGATGTTCATCCCTTAAGCTCCCTGATCTTCCCCGCGTCCAGGGTGCCGCGGTGGCGGTAGATGACCACGATGAAGGCCAACATCAGCGCGGTGGTGGCCAGTCCGATCACGATGGCAGTGAGGGTGAGGGCCTGGGGGGTGGGGAGGACCATGGGCACCCCGGGCGGGGCGTAGGTGTAAATGGGGGCTACCCCGCCCCGCACATAGCCCAAGGAAACCAGGAACAAGTTCACCCCGCTTTGGATGATGCTCAGCCCGATGGCCAGCTTGATCAGGTTCCGGCGGGACACCAGTGCCCACAGGCCGATGCCCACCAGCAACATGGCGGCCAGGAACGCGAAATTACCCATCTTCCTTCCCTCCGAACAGGGCGAGCAGGAGCACCACTGAGCCCAGGCCGGCCAGCACCTTCAGGCCCACCGCCCAGTTCATGAGCGGCAAGGTGCCCCCGGTGTTCAGCCACCCCGGGTTGGGCCCGAAGGGGACCGGGGTGCCGAACAGCCCCCCGCCCCCGGCCAGCACATTGCGGAAGAAGGTGGAGCCGATCCCCAGGAAGGCCAGGGCCACGAAGGCGATGGCCCCCAGGTCTTCCAAGAAGGAAAACAGGTTTTTCTGCCCCTTCAGGCCCTCGGCCCCGAAGGCGATCACCACCAATGCCACCGCCGAGGCCACCACCGCCCCTCCCTGGAAGCCCCCTCCCGGGGTGAGGTGCCCGTGCATGATCACATAACCGCCAAAAGCCAGCACCCAGGGGAGGAGGAGCCGGGCGATGGTCCGCACCACCACACTCATGGCTTCACCCTCCTCAGGATGAACGCCACCCCCACCACGGCGCACAACAGCACCGTGGCCTCGCCCAGGGTGTCGAATCCCCGGTAGTCGAACACCACCGAGGTCACCACGTTGTTGGCCCCGGCCTCGACCTGGGCGTTTTTCAGGAAATAGTCGTCCATCTCAAACGCGGTGGGGCTGCCGAAGGGGCGCAGCCAGACTGCAGTGCCCAAAAGGAACCCCACCACCAACAGCAACGCCCCCAGCCTAAGCCACCTCATCCTTCCTCCCTCCGGCGGGTCTTGCGGATGGCCAGCACGTAGATGGCGGTGGTGAGGGCAGCCCCGATCCCGGCCTCGGCGATGGCCACGTCCGGGGCTTGCAGGAGGTAGAAGGCCAAGGACAAAAGCAGGCTGGAGGCGGCCAGGGCAATCACCGCCGCCAGCAGGTCCTTGAGCCACACCGCCACCGCCGCCCCGGCCAGCACCCCCAACAGGGTCAGGATATGCAGTACTGTCCACAAGGTCATTTTCGTTCCTCGAGTCGGTCCACCACCGCCCGGAAGGGGCGGATGCCGCCGCGATGCGCCCCCCGGGCCAGGGCGTGCGAGCCGGTGGGGTTGGTGAGCAGGAGGAATACCAGGGCGATCAAAGCGTGGACCGCGAGCGTCCCCCCTTCCCCGCCTCCCTTGGCAAACCCGTAGATCACCACCGCCAGGATGGAGAAGATGGAGCCGAAGGTGGTGCACTTGGTAGCACCGTGCAAGCGGGTGTACACGTCCGGGAAGCGCAGCAGGGCCACTGCCCCCAGCCCGTTGAACGTGGCCCCGATGGCCAAAAACACGTATATCAGCACGTTCATCACAGCCCCCCTCCCAGGTAGCGGGCGATGTAAAGCGTCCCCACGAAGGAAAGGAGGGCGTACACGATGGCCACGTCCACCAGGACCACCTGCCCGAAGGCCACCCCCAAAAGGACCATGGTGGCCACCACCAGCGTGTTCACCGTGTCCAGGGCCACTGCCCGATCCGCGGCGGTGGGGCCGATGGCCAGCCGGATCATGGAGGCGAAGGTGAAACAGACCATGGCCAGCGCCGCCACCCCGAAGGAAAGCTCCCCGATCATTCCGCAATCCTCCTCGCCCAGGTGGGGAAGGCCCCACACACCTGCTCGGGTTTGGGGTCCTCGGCGGTCACGTTGATCCAGTGCACGTAGAAATCGCCGGTTGCGTCGTCCACGTCCACGGTCAAGGTCCCGGGGGTGAGGGTGATGGAATTGGCAAGCAATGTGCGGCCCAAGTCCGTCTGGAGGCCGGGGTTGAAGCGCACGATCCCAGGGCGGATCCGGCCGGTGATCACCCGGTAGGCCACGTCCAAATTGGCCTTGGCCATGGCCCAAAAGAACGGCCCCAAGATGTAAAACAAGAACAAGAGCCACCGGTGGGGCTGGAGCATCCTGAAGCCGCCCCGCTCCCAGAGGAGCCGACCGGCCACCAGGCCGGCCAGGGCCGCCAACACCAGGCCGGCGATGAACTCAGCGGGGGACCACAGGCCGAAGCTACCCGTCCACAGGACGAGCAACAGGTAAATGGCGAGCGAAAAAGCGGCCGTTAGCGCCCACTCCGCTGCCTTACACATGTTGGGAGCAATATACCGCGTGGCAGGGGTGATTGGCAAGTGGGGACCGGGGGTGCCTGTCCAAGGTCATGAACCCACCTGATCCCAATCAGCCGCGCGGAGCGCTTGACCGAAATTTTCCCCCTGCAAGAATAGGACCGTCTTCCCCGCGCCATCTGAAGGAGAAAGAATGAAGCGCACCCTGGCCCAGGAGGGGTCAAGTTTCCTCCTCCTCTTCCTTCTCCTCTTTGAGGCTGGCCCGCAGGTCCCGCAGGCGTTCTTGGGCCAAGTGGAACAGGGTGCCCTCCGGGTAAGCCCCGCTTTCGTCTGGTTCCCCCGCCGGCATGCCGGTGAGGATCTCCAGCCCTTCCTCAGCCCGATCCACCGCCCAAATGTGGAACTTGCCCGCCTCCACCGCCTCCAGTACCTCCTCGGGCAACATGAGGTCGGCCACGTTCTTGGCCGGGATGATCACCCCCTGCTCCCCGGTGAGCCCCACTTCGCGGCAAACCAGGAAGTGACCCTCGATCTTCTCGTTCACCCCCCCGATGGGCTGCAGGTTCCCCTTCTGATCCACCGAACCGGTGACCGCGATCCCCTGTTTGAGGGGCACGCCGGCCAAGCCGGACAGGAGGGCGTAGAGTTCCGCGGCGGAGGCAGAGTCCCCATCCACCATGGAGTAGGACTGCTCGAAGGCGATGCTGGCCGATAGGGAGAGCGGGCCCTGGGAGGCGAACTTGGACCCCAAATAGCCCTTGAGGATCATCACCCCCTTGGTGTGGATCTTGCCCGCCAGCTCCGCCTCCCGCTCGATGTCCACCACCCCGTCCTTGCCCGCATACACACTGGCGGTGATCCGGGAGGGCCGCCCGAAGGCGAAGTCCCCCAGGTCCACCACCGCCAACCCATTCACCTGGCCCACCTTGGCGCCCTCCAGGTCCACGATCAACTTCCCCTCCCGGATCCACTCCCGGATTTTCTCGGCGATGAGGGAGTGGCGGAAGCGGCCCTTTTCGATGGCGGTGCGGACGTGGCGGGCCTCCACCACCGCCGCCCCCTCCTCCTGGGCCCAGAAGCTGGCCTCCCGCACCAGGGAGGATAGGAGGGAAAATCGGGTGGAGAGCTTGCGCTGGCTTCCGGCCAGTTCCCCGGCGTACTCCACCACCTTGGCCACCCCGGAGGGGGAGAAGGGCAAGATGCCAGGGTCCTCTGCGCGCCGGGCGCGGATGAACCTGGCCACCTGTTCCTCCGCCTCCTCCGTCCAGTCCATCTCCACGTCGAAGTCGGAGCGAATGGTGAACAGCTTTGGGAAGTCCTCGTCGTAGTAGTGAAGCAGGTAATACAGGTAGGGGGAGCCGATGATCACCACCTTCACGTCCAGGGGCACCGGCTCCGGGCGCAGGCCCTCGGTGGAGGCCAACCCCAGCATCTGCGCCGGGTCCTCCAGGCGGATAACCCCGGTCTTGAGGGCGATCTTGAGGGCTTCCCAACTGAGCCAAAACCGAAGCAGGTTGGAAGCTGACAGCACCAGATAGCCGCCGTTGGCCCGGTGCAGGGACCCGGCCCGGATCTGGGTGAAGTCGGTGGTCACCACCCCGAACTGCACCTTCCGCTCCACGGTGCCGAACAGGTTGGTATAGGTGGCGTTCTCCTCCACCACCACCGGGGCGCCCTCCAGCTCGGAATTGTCAACGATCACGTTCACCCGGTAGCGCTGGTAGGGGTCCGGCCCTCCGGGGAGCGGGATGGGCAGGGGCGGTTTTTTGTTGGCCGATTGCAACTCCTCCACGCTCTCCACCATGTTTGCCTGGGCTTCCTTCAGGAACACCTGCACCCGGTCCAACCCCTGATACTTTTTCCGCAGCTGGGCGAACCGGGGCTCGATTAGGAACTGGACAGCTTTTTTCGTCAGCTGCCGCCTGGCTTCCTGCCACTCCTCCTCGAGCTGGCCCAGCCGTTGGAAGGTGTCGCGGATGGCCTCTTGCAGTTCCTCCTGCCGGGCGAGGATGGCCTGCTGCTCCTCCTTGGACAGGGCCTCGTACTCCTCTTGGGAATAGGGGGTGCCGTCCGGCTTCAAAGGGATGGTGTTCACCCCCACCGGGGTGCGCTGCACGGAAAAACCCAGCTCCCGGGCCCGCTTCTCCAGCTGTTGGAACAGCTGCTCGCGCTGCTTGACGAACCTCTCCCGCTCCTGTTTGGCCCGGGCCTTGAACTCCTCTGACTCCAACACCTTGGGGAGCTCCCGGCGCAGGAACTCTATGCACCGGTCCATGTCCTGCCGCAGCTCCCGGCCCCGGCCGGCTGGCAGCAGCAAGTAGCGGGGCCGGTGCGGCACCTGGAAGTTATGCACGTAACAGATGTCCGGCGGCGGGGGTTGTTCCTGGGAAATTTTCTTTAAAAAACCGATCACAGCTGACTTCTTACCTAGCCCCGCCCGGCCAGTGACGAACACGTTGTACCGGTTCTGGGGGTCCTTGATCTTGAGCCCCACCCGCAGCGCCTCCAAAGCCCGCTCCTGGCCAATGATCCCGGTGAGAGGTTCCAGTTCATCAGTGGTGGAAAAGGTAAACCGAGCCGGGTCACAACGCCGCCGGAGCTCGTGTGGTTTGAGCTTCCTGGTCATCGTGCCTCCTTCTCTGAGTATCATAACTTGGCATGCGCGGTTGGACCATCGGCTGGCTGGCGTGGATCGTGGCCACCACCGCCTGGGGATTGCCGGTGTGGCCAGTGTTCACCACCCCCGAGGCCCACCAATACCTGGCGTTGATACCCGAACTCATCGCTTCTGCGGAAAGGGAGGCATTGGTGGCGCTCTCGGACTGCCGCCAGTATGAAGACGGAGCCAGTGACCCCTTGCTGGCCGCCTTGATAGGGGCGGCCGCCAGGGGGGTGGAGGTGTGGGTGCTGATTGAGCGGCGCGCAGAAGACCTCCCACTTCCAGAACAGCAACTAGCGTTCCACACCCTCAGCGAGGCCGGCTGCCGGGTGGTTTGGGACGACCCCCAGGTGACGCTGCACTCCAAGTTCCTGGTGCTAGATGCCAGGCTGGTGGTCGTGGGTTCATCCCATTGGACCTACTCTGCCCTCAAAAGTTCCGTGCAAGTGGACCTGGTGATCGAAAGTGCGGAGCTCGCAGAGATAGCCCGCACGTTCTTCTGGCTCCTGTGGGAGGGGGAGCTGGAGGCCGAGGCTGCACTCCCCCCTGCCCCCTGGCCCCCGAACTCTCTACTCCCCTTGTTTGAGCTCCCCGGGTCCGAGCTGCACTCCCAGGTGCTATTAACCCTTATCGGAAACGCACGGAGTTCCCTGGAAGTTATGATTTACAAGTTCGGCTACTATCCTCAATATGGGGAAAGCCCATCCAACGCCTTGGTGGACGGGATGTTGGCTGCCCTCCGGCGGGGGGTGCGGGTGAGGGTCCTCCTGGAAAGTGGGGAACGTTTCCCCGAGCTTCACCAAGCCAATCGCCTCACCGCTGCCTACCTCTCCTTAAGCGGGGCCGAGGTGCGCTTCGACCCCCCGGGGGTGACCCTGCACGCCAAGTGCCTGGCGGTGGACGGCCGGCAGGTGGTGGTTTCGTCCGCCAATTGGTCTTACTACTCGCTGGCAAGGAACGTAGAGGCCGGGGTCGCCTTCTTGGACGCCCCGGCCTTGGCCGCCGGTTTCCGCCAGTTCTTCCAGCAGCTGTGGGAGCAGGGTTCCCCTAGGGAACCATGATCTCGCCGCCGATCTGGATCTCGACTTGCCCCTCCCCCCAGGCGGTGGCCCAGCCGGAGAGGCGGGTCGCGCCCGCTCCCGGCAAGGGGTGGAGCAGGTAGGTGAACCGAAGTTCATCCCCCGGGGCGAGTTCCAGGGCCCACACTGCATAGAGAAAATCCGATATCTTGTAGGCAGCTCCCTGGGGATCGACGACCTCCACGGCCCAGCCGGCCGGGATGGCCTCCTTGATCCCAGGGGCGAACAGGTGCCTCCGAACTTTGAGGGCCACGGTGACCTCCCAGGCCCCATTGGGCAACGGCTCCAGGGTCCGGTAAGCGGCCATGTCCTCGGCCGCCATCAACGCCAGCCGGGCCGAGCCCCAGGCCTGCCCCCCCACGATCACCTGCACCGCGATCTCCTGGTAACCTGGGCGCACGAAATAGGCCGCCTGAGGGGTTTGAGTGAGCGCGTCCACGGTACCGTCGCCCCCCCAGTCCCAGTAAAAAGTCGCCCCCCCCGGGGCTCCCAGCACCCGCAAGCCCACCTCCACGCCGGGCACGGGGAAGGGATCGGAGGGCACCAGCTCCACTGGAGCCGCCAGCCCCACCACTGCCAACGCCCCTACCCCCATTAAGATCAGCTTTCCCCTCATCTTAGAACCTCCTCTTCCGGTGCAAGCCGGTGGGGGCTGGCGGCCAGCCCCCACCGGTTTCCCTCACGGTGAGTGAAGATCAGCCCGCGGGCGCTTCAGCGCTCGCACTCCTCCACCGCCGCCCCCGGCAGGGGCACGCAGATGGGGGTGTCGGTCAGCCAGCGGGCGATGATCTCCTTCATCAGTTCGTAGGTCACTCGGCCGTCCCCGCAGGTGCGCGGCACCCGCTCGTCCTGGAGCCAGAAGGCGATGGCCCGCTGCACCTGCTCAAAGGTGATGTAGTCCGAGAGCGAGAGGTCGATGGTGTCCCGGGCCACGTCCCAGCGGGAGATGGCCACGATCACCGACAGACAGTCGGTGAGCTCCACCCGGGACTGCCCGGTCACGTCGATCTCCACGCAGGGGTGTCCGGTATCCACTCGACCCACGATCATCTCGGCGGAGATGACCTCGCACTGCTCAGGCGGGGGCGCCTCCACGGTGGTGGTGGGCGGGACCTCCACCTCGTAGATGATGGTCCGCACTTCCCCGGCCCGCAGGGTGTCTGGAAGCACCCACTGGTTCCCGGCCGCCTTGTACAGGAAGCCATCGTTCTCGAGGGGGGTCACCCGCCAGCCCACCGGCAGGTCTTCGTCCAGGCCCACCCCCATCACGTCCTGGTCGGCCCAGATCTCCACCTTCACGGTGAACTTGTTGCCCCAGGGCTCGCCGTGGATGTCGTAGAACCCGATCACCACCCCCTCGCAGGGGATGGGGGCCATGATGGTCCGCTCGGCGTACACGTTGGGGAGGGGCAGCTCGGGGAGGTCCTGGTCCACCGGCACACAGGCCTCGGCGTGGGCGGTGATCCTCTTCATGGTGGCGAGGTCGATCCGCTCCCCACAGGTGTCCACCACCGGCCGATCGGACTGCCACAGCTCACCAGCCCGCAGCAGCTGGTCCTCGGTGATGACCTCAGACAGCCTGAGGTCTATCCGATCCTCCTCCCCGGGCATGGAGGCGGGGATGAGGTGGGCCACTGCCTCCAGGACCGACAGACAGTCGTTCACCATCAGGCAGGACTCGCCCTCCACCTCCACCACCACGTCCGGCACCTGGGCCTGGAATATGCCCCGGATGCAGAACGGCTGGGGCAGGCGGATGGAGGTGAGCAGTTCGGACCGGGGCACCGTCACGTCGTAGGTGATCACCCGCTGGCTGCCGGCCCGGATGGTGTCCAGGAACACCCACTGGGTGGTGGGCCGCTTAAACACAGCCCCCCCGTTCTCCACCGGGGTGATCTCCCAGCCCACCGGCAGGTCTTCCTCCAGCCCAGCGCCCACCAGATCCTGATCAGTGGTAATCCTGACCGTGACCCGGAAGGTATAGCCGGGCAAGGCGGTGGTGGTGGAGATGGAGCGATAAGCCCGCACGGTCACCGGGCGCACGTAGATGGGGTAGCTGAAAGACGAGGCCACCCCCACGTCGTCGATGGCCGTGACCCGCACCACGAAGTTGCCCCCGGTGGGATAGGTGTAGGTGACCACCGCCTCCGGCCCGGCCCAATCGATCGCACCGTCCCCGTCGAAGTCCCACTGGAACTCGACGATCTGGCCGTCGGGATCGTAGGAAGCGGAGGCATCGAAGGTCACCTCTTGCCGAGCTCGGGGCTCGGTGGGGGAGGCCGAGACGCTCACCGTGGGGGGCTGATTGCGCATCCCCCGGATGGTGATGGTCCCGGTGGTGGCCAGCTCCACCACCTGGGGGTTGGTTATGTCGCCGTACTTGAACACGATGCGCTGAATTCCCACCAAGATGCCCGGGGTGAGCGAGATCTCGAAGTCCAAAGAGAGCGGGCCCAGCACACCGCCGTCGGTCCGGGCGGGCGCCCACACCCAGGTCAGTTGCCCCCCCACCAGGTCGTACACGTCGGCGGGGTCCATGTTAGGGTCATCGTCGTGGACCACGAAGTCGGCCCCGACGGGCACCCCTTGGATGGTGAACTGGGCCTGGGAGTTGACCCCGGCTACCGGGGCAGTGCTAGAGCCGTGGATGATGAACAGGTACAGCTGCCCGGTGGGGTCCTGGTACAGGAACAGGACGGTGGCGTCGGGCTCTGCCAACGGGCAAGTGGAGAGAAACTGTGTCCCATCGTAGGCGTAGAACTCCTCCGCCCCCAGGGTGCCCACCAGGGGCTCGATCGGGCGCCGGACGGTTGCTTGCTCTATTTCGAAGTACCCTTGGGCGGCCAAGGGAACCCCGGCGAGCAGCACCGCCAAGGCCCACAGGCTGATCTTCCTCACCATAGTTACCTCCTTAACCTTTAGAGCTATTTCACCTTGTCGCCAGTCTATCATGTCGCCCCTTCTGTTGTCTGTAACCCAAATCACCCCCTTCGCGGCGGGGCGAAGGCGAAGGGCCGGACTGGCCGGCCAAACTCCCTTGCGCATAGCAACGGGCAGGGTACCGGGGAGAGACAAAGGCCCCCAGGAAACAAGCGGTCACCCCGGCCTCAGTTTGTCTGAGGCCGGGGTGACTGAGATCACCTTGGGGGGGAGACCGATGTCCTCCCTACTGGGGCTAGAGGGAGAGTGGGAGGGGGTTTTGTGCCTGGTGGGGGTGGTCAGGCCCGGCGTAAACCTTGAGCTTCCGAAGCATCCGGCGCCCCAGCTTGTTCTTGGGGAGCATCCGCCGCACCGCCAACTTGATGGGGAGCTCGGGGTGCCGGGCCGCCAGCTGTTGATAGGTGTACTTGTAAAGGTGGCCGATGTAGCCGGTGTGCTTGTAGTACACCTTGTCCTGGGCCTTGTTCCCGGTGAGCTTCACCTTCTCCGCGTTTACCACGATCACATAGTCGCCCACGTCGAAGTGGGGGGTGTAGGTGGGCTTGTGTTTCCCTTGCAGGATGAGGGCCAGCTTGGAGGCCAACCTGCCCAAGGGGATCCCGGTGGCATCCACCACGTACCACTGGCGCTGGAAGGTAACCCCAGCGTCCTCTTTCTTGGCCATGTAAGTTTTCTGCATGTTTCCCTCCCGCTCGGCCCGGGGCCGCGATTTCCCTCAAGGCAAAACGTCCGGGCACAGATGAAGCCTGGCCACCTCGCGCTAGCTGCCTGGAGCCAGGGACTCGGGCAGCGATTTTATCCGGAACTGGAGCCCCATCAATGCGAGGGGGAACGGGGTCACTTCCAGCGGATGAGGATCTCCTCCCGCCGGAACAGGCGCACCGCCAGGTACAGTGCCCCCAAGTCCAGCGCCAGCACCAACGCCCCCTCCGCCCCCACCAGCGGCAGGCTCACGGCGGTCTGCTTGGCGGAGTAGATGATCAGCGGGATCAGCCCCGGGATCAGGGCCAGCCCGGAGAACTGGTAGGCGGCCCGGGGGTCGGAGGTGCGGGAGGAGACGATCATGGTCACCAACACCCCGAACAGGGCCAAAAGCGGCGCCAGGGCGAAGATAGAGAGCATCCAAGGCAGGGACAGGGCCCCCGGGGGGAGCCCCCCCAGGATGACCGCTGCCGCCGCCAAAAAGAGGCCGAACACCGCCCAGGTGAGCCCCAGGGCGGGGAGCACAGCGGCCAAGGCCTTCCCCAGGAAAAGCTCCCAGTCAGCGATGGGGGTAGCCAGCAGCGGCTCCAACGTCCCCTGCTCCTTCTCCCCTACGATGGAGTAGACGGCGATGGTCACCGGGATGATCACCGGCAGGATCAGGAAGTACATCAGGGCGGTGTTGAACAGGGCCACCCTGGCCCCGGCCGCCTCTTCCGGCAGCGCCTGGGCCTGCCACACGAGGTAGGTGGCGAACCCCGCCAAAAGCAGGGGCATGAACAGGACGCTGAAGATCACCAGCCGGATCCGGAACACCTCTTCCCATTCCTTGCGAACCAGCACCTCAACCCTCATCCCCGGCCTCCATCAGCTCCAGGTACACGTCCTCCAGGGTGCGCTCCTCCCGGGTCACGTATTTGACCTGGGCCCCCAGCTCCACCAGGCGCCGCACCAGGAGCGGGTTATCCCGCTCGGGGTCCTCCACCTGAAGGGCTAACACGTCCCCGGAGAGCTCTGCCCCCTTGACGAACGGGAGGTTCAGCGCCCGGGGCAGGTCGGGGGCCGGGTCGGCCAGCCTCACCAACACCCGGGGGGAGGAGAGCCGCGCCTTGAGCTCCTCCGGGGTTCCCACCGCCACCAGCCGGGTGCGGAGGAGGGCTATCCGATCGCAGAGCTTCTCCGCCTCGGGCAGGTTGTGGGTACAAAGCAAGATCGCCCGGCCCGCGCCCCGGAGCTCGGAGATGAACTCCCGCACCTCCCGGGCGCTCTCAGGGTCGAGCCCGGCAGTGGGCTCGTCCAGGAGCAGCACCTGCGGCTCGTGCACCAGGGCCCGGGCCAGGGCCAGCCGCTGGCGCATCCCCTTGGACAGGGTGCCCACCGGCTCGGCCCGCCGGTCCCAAAGCCCCAAGAGCTCCAAGTACTTCCTCACCTGGCCGGCCACGTCCCCCACCCCGTAAAGCTGAGCGAAGAACTCCAGGTTCCTTTTGACAGACAGGCGCCGGTATAGCCCCGGCGTCTCGGTGAGCACCCCCACCCGCTCCCGCACCCGCTGAGGCTCCTGGGAGATGTCGAACCCGGCCACCACCGCCCCTCCGGAGGTGGGAGCGAGGAGGCAAGACAGCATGCGCACGGTGGTGGTCTTCCCCGCCCCGT
>DFNF01000039.1:837-6795 GCA_002375935.1 Acetothermia bacterium UBA3574 | reverse complement strand
GCCGAGGCCAACGTGGGCTCGCTAGCCGCCGGGGCCTCCCACACGGTCAACCTGAGCCTGCCCCTCTCCACCAGCCCGGAGACGTTCACCGCCACCGCCGATTACTACGGCCAAGTGGCCGAATCGGACGAGGGAAATAACCAGGCCCAGGTCACGGTCACGGGGATCACGCCCCTGCCGGACTTGGTGATCCAAAGCGTGACCTACACCCCCAGTTCCCCCACCGTGGGACAGCTGCTCACCTTCCAGATCACGGTGAGGAACCAGGGGGGGAGCGCCGCGGGTGCGTTCTACGTGCGCCTCTCAGACGGAGGCGGCCATCAGAACGCCTCCCTGGGGGGCCTGGCGGCCGGGGCCAGCCACACCGTGTCCCTCAGCCTGCCCCTCACTGCGGCCAGTGAAACCTTCACCGTGACCGCGGATGCCTTCGGGCAGGTGAACGAGTCCGACGAGGCCAACAACACCTACCAGCTCACCGTGACCGCGGCCACCCCAGCGTTGTCGTTCTCCCTGGCCCTGGACCGGGCCAGTTACCAAGTGGGGAATCCGGTGCGGATTCGGGTGGAGCTCTCCCGGGGGGCTTACGTGTACCTGGTGGAACTGGATCCCACCGGCCGGGCCAAGCTCATCTTCCCCAACTTCTGGGAGCGAAACCCCCAGCTACCCGCCGGCACCACCTGGCTCCCCCGCGCCGGCTACACCATCCAGGCCTCCCAACCCACCGGGACTTCCCAGCTGGTGGGCTTTGCCAGCGACTCACCCATCCCCTACTTCCCCACCAACTTCCCCAGCCCGGACTTTCCGGTGCTCTCCAACAACGGCTCCTGGTTCCTGTCCCAGGTGCGGGCGTGGCTTGCCGCAAACGTGCCGGCCGGAGGGTGGGCCGAGGACACGGTCAGCTTCACCGTGCAGCCGGCGGCCAATCAACCCCCCACTGCCCGCTTCTCCTACTCCCCGGGGAGCCCCAATGTCGGCCAGTGGATCCAGTTCGACGCCTCTGCCTCCTCGGATCCGGACGGCACCATCGTGTCCTACTCCTGGGAGTTCGGAGACGGCACCACCGCCACCGGGGTGCGGGTGAACAAGCGCTACGGTACCGCGGGCACGTATACGGTGCGCCTCACGGTGCAAGACGACCGGGGGGCCACGGACACGGAGACCAAACAGGTCACCGTGGGCCCGCCGCCGAACCAACCCCCCACTGCTCGCTTCAGCTACACCCCCACCAACCCCGACCCCGGGGACGTGGTGGCCTTCGACGGCTCGGCGTCCTCTGACCCAGACGGGACCATCGTGGCCTGGGAGTGGGACTTCGGGGACGGGACCACGGGGAGCGGGGTTGTGGTGAACCACGCCTTCCCCGCCGACGGGACCTACACGGTCACCCTCACGGTGCGGGACGACGACGGGGCCACCGATAGCGTCTCCCACACCGTCCAAGTGGGGGCACCTCCCACCCCGCCCCTCCCCGGGATGCCGGAGATCGACGAGCCCGGGTTCTACATCTGGGGCGACCACATCCACTGGCACATCACCGTGGTGGGGGACCCGGCCTGGTCCTCCCCCAAGGCCTTCCGGGTGGCCCTGTCCGGGCGAGGGGGCAGGTTCCGGGATCTGAAGGTGACCCCCAGTAGTGGGCCCTCGCCCACGTTGGGAAGCGGCAGCCGCAGCTTCACCTGGGAGGGCACCATTGGTGCCGGCTGGGTGGACTTGGAGTTCCGCTCCACCATGGTGTACGTGCTTCTGGAGTTCTACCTAGACCTCGATGGGGACGGCACTCCTGAGCTGGTGCCGCCGGAGTACGTCTACTTGCGCCAGTACAAGGTGAACCCACCGGTCAATCCGATGGTGTTCGGCCGAATCCAGCCGTCCGACATTTACGTGTACATCAGCCGCAACTTCCGCATCGGTCAGGGGAGCTTGTCGGCCATCGTGTGGCTTACCACCATCGAGGAGCTGGAACCCTAAGGGAGCTTGGAAAGGGGCCTCCTTGCGGAGGCCCCTTTTTCATCTTTGCCCTAGCCGGAGGGCTTCACCGCCGGGAAAGTTCCTCCAGCACCCCGCCCATGGTCTCATCGGCTACCAGGCGGGCGGCTTCCGGCAGCGGGGCAAACCGAACTTCGCTGATCTCATCTGGGTTGGGCCGGGGAGGCCCGGCAATGTGAGCCTGGTAGAAGAAGAACAGCCAGTGGAGCCCGGAATGGGGGCCCACCTTGGCCCGCACCGCCACCAGCGGCCCCACCCGGGCTTCCACGCCGAGTTCTTCCTCGAGCTCCCGCTTCAAGGTCTGCTCCGGGGCTTCTCCGAACTGCAGAAAGCCTCCTGGCAGGGACCACAGCCCCTTCGTCAACCCACGGGAGGCTTTGACCAATAGTACTTCCCGCCCCTGCCGGATGATCCCCTCGGCCACCACCCGAGGCAGACTGCGGTACACGGCCTCCCGCAGCAGGGGTGAGGCCTGGGGATGGGTGGGCACCTCGTCCTTGGAAAGCCAGTGATGGGGGTGGGATGGAAGTTGGGGGAGGGCGAACACAACCCCCTCTTCGCCCCAAGGGAGCCGCCACAAGCGCCGGTAGGGGAAGGGGAGGGGGTCCCCCTCCCGGGGCAGGGTGAGTTTCCCCTCCCGCTCCACCGTGTATACCTTCCCGTCTATCTCCAGGTACAAATAAGCCATGCCCAATTCTACCCCCGGCCACCCCGAGCCAGGGACCCCGTGGTAAGACGGTGCCCGCCCGCACGGGCGGTTAGCTCGCGGAGGGATTGACCGCACCGAGGAGCGCTGATCTGCGTACCAGACCCAAAAAGAAGCTGCTTCCCCTTTTTTGCCCCACTCCTCGCCTGAGGGTGAAGTTGACAACTCCGGACCCATCGGATAGGTTTACGGTGTTAACACCAGTGAAGGGGGGGGAAGCGGTGCAAACAACTATCTACTTCAGCGAGGATGATAAGTACCTCATCGACCTAGTGGATCAGGTGGCCCGGCGGGAGCGTAAATCCCGTTCGGCAGTCGTCCTGTCCATCCTGGAGGAGCACTTCGAGCGGGGCAAGCGGCTGGGGGAAATTCTGGTCGACATGGGGTTTCTCGGGCCCAAGGAAGTAGAGCGGGCTCTGGCCAAGCAAAAGGAAGCCAAGGACAAGAAGCTGTTCGGGGAGATTTTGGTGGAGGAAGGCCTGATCCCCCCCGACGCCGTGGAGCGGGCCCTGGCAGTGCAGACCCGATTTCGAGACCTCCGGAGCTGAAGCAAACAGAAGGTCCTGGGCTAGCCACTCTTCCTTCCGTGCAGGCTAGGTGAGTGGCGAGAAGGCCCGACAAGTAGTCCATTCCCCTCGGGCGTTTCTTTTTTGGCTTTGCGCGCCGCCACCCCCATCAGGCTCCGGCCTCCTCGAAGGGGGGCTCCCCCCGGGCCAGGGCCACCAGCAACGGTCGGAGTCCCTCCAACGCCCGGCGGCGGTGGGAAATGCGGTTCTTCTCGAGTTGGGAAAGCTCGGCCAGGGTCCGGTCCCCACCCTGGGGGACGAACAGGGGGTCGTAGCCGAACCCGTGGCTCCCCCGGGGGGCAGTGGCGATCTCCCCGCACAAAACCCCCTCTGCGAGCCACACCCGCCCGTCCGGCAAAGCCAACGCAGCCACGGTGCGGAAGCGGGCGCGACGATCTTCCACCCCTGCCAGCAGCGCCAGCAACTTCCGGTTGTTCTCCCGGTAATCCTTCCCCTCGCCGGCGAACCGGGCTGAGCGCACCCCGGGGGCGCCCCCCAACGCCACCACCTCCAGGCCGGAGTCTTCGGCCAGGGTGGGCAACCCAGTGGCTCTGGCAATGGACAGGGCCTTGAGGCGGGCGTTTTCCTCCAGCGTGGAGCCAGTCTCCTCTACCTCCGGGAAGGGGACCTCCCGAGAGGTGAGGAAGGTGAGTCCTGGGATTGTCCCCAAAATGCTCACTATCTCAGCCTGTTTGTCGGGATTTTTTGTGCCGATGAGAACCTTTGCCGGGACTTCCCTGCCGGCCGGACCTCGGGGCCGTGTTCGGGGGAAACTCCCCGGGGTCACTGCATCTTCACGCCCCGCAGGGAGAGCTCGGCCGCCCGGTGGCAGGCCACGAAGTGCTCCCGGGAGTGCTCCCTGAACGGAGGGGCCTCCTGGGAGCAGAGTTCTATCGCGTAGGGGCACCGGGGGTGGAAGTAGCAACCCGAGGGGGGGTTCACCGGGCTGGGCACATCCCCCTGGAGGATGATCCGCTCTGCCTCGTAGTCCGGGTCGGGCACCGGCACCGCCGACAGCAGTGCCTCGGTGTAGGGATGGTAGGGACGGGTGAATAGCTCCTCGGTCTCCGCCAACTCCACGATCTTCCCCAGGTACATCACTGCCACCCGATCGGAGATGTGCTTCACCACCGACAGGTCGTGGGCGATGAACAGGTAAGTGAGGTGGAACTCCTGTTGGAGGTCTTCGAGCAGGTTCAGCACCTGGGCCTGGATGGACACGTCCAGGGCCGACACCGGCTCATCGCACACGATGAGCTGGGGGTCCAGGGCCAGGGCGCGGGCGATGCCGATCCTCTGGCGCTGGCCCCCGGAGAACTCGTGGGGGTAGCGGCGCATGTGCTCCGGTTTCAGCCCCACCGCCTCCAGCAGGGACTGGACCCGCTTCTCCTTCTCCTTACCCCTGGCCACCCGGTGGACCACCAGGGGTTCCCCCACGATGTCCCCCACCGTCATGCGGGGGTTCAGGGAGGAGTAAGGGTCCTGGAAGATGATCTGCATTTCCCGCCTAAGCAGCTTCAGCTCCCCTTTGGGCAGCCGGACGATGTCCACCACCCGCTCCAGCTGTCGCGACCGGAACAGCACCTCCCCGGCAGTGGGCTCAATCAGGCGCAGGATGGCCCGTCCGGTGGTGGTCTTGCCACAGCCGGATTCCCCCACCAACCCCAGGGTTTCCCCTTCCGGGATGTACATGTCGATGTCGTCCACTGCCTTGACCCACCCCACTACCCGGCGGAACACTCCCCGCCGCACCGGGAAGTACTTCTTGAGTCCCGATACCCGGAGCAAGGTCCCGGCTTCCAAGGTAAGTTGAGTGCTCACGATATCCCCACCTCTTTCAATATAACCAGCAGGCCACCTGGTGGCCCTCGCCCACCTGTTTCAGTTCGGGCATCTCCCGGGTACAAATGTCTTTGGTGTGGGGGCAGCGGGGGTTGAAGGGACAGCCCGGAGGGGCCTCCAGCGGGTCCGGCACCACCCCCTTGATGGGCTCCAGCCGCTCTCGTTTGGAGGCCAGGGAGGGGATGGACTGGAGCAGCCCCTGCGTATAAGGGTGTTTGGGCTCGTGGAACAGCGGCCGCACCGGCGCGTGTTCCACCACCTTGCCCAAGTACATGACCACCACTTCCTCGCACATCTCCGCCACCACCCCCAGGTCGTGGGTGATGAGCATGATGGCGGTGTGGAATGTGCGCTGTAGTTCCCGCATCAGATCGAGAACCTGTGCTTGGATGGTCACGTCCAAGGCGGTGGTGGGCTCGTCGGCGATCAGCAGGGAGGGGTTGCAAGAGAGGGCCATGGCGATCATGGCTCGCTGGCGCATGCCCCCCGAGAGTTGATGGGGGTACTCATCCACCCGCTGCTCGGGCAAGGGGATCCCCACCTGCCTCAGCATCTCGATGGCCTTCTTGCGGGCCTCCTTCTTGGACACCCGCTGGTGGAGCATGATGGCTTCCATGATCTGGTAGCCCACGGTGAACACCGGGTTCAGGGATGTCATGGGCTCCTGGAAGATCATGGCGATTTCCTTGCCCCGGATGGATCGGTACTCCCGGCCCTTGGGATTGAGCTGGGTGAGGTCCACGCTGGTGCCGTTGCGGTGCAGGATGATGTGTCCCCCGGTGATCTTCCCCGGGGGCATGGGCACCAAGCCCATGATGGACAGCGCGGTCACGGACTTGCCACAGCCGGATTCCCCCA
>DFNF01000039.1:0-508 GCA_002375935.1 Acetothermia bacterium UBA3574 | reverse complement strand
CCCCACCACCCCCAACGTACGCTCGGGCTCTATGGCGAACGAAACCCCGTCCACCGCCTTGACCACACCATCCTCGGTGTAGAAATAAGTGCGCAGCCCTTCCAGTTCAATCAGGGGCATGGTCCGCTCACCAGACAGCCAGGGTCAACCCCAGCACCATGAACAGGGTGCCCAACACCGCGGTGGCGATCTTCTTGGGGTCCTTTTTCACGTCCCGGCCGAACACGGTGGCTGACATCCCGGAACCGAACGCCCCTCCCAAGGTGGCGTGCTCGGACATCTGCAGGAGCACCAGCCCCATCAAGGCCAGGGCATCCAGGAAGAACAGCACTTGAAGGAAGACTTTCATCCCATCACGCTCCTTAAATTCAGCTCTACTCCCGCTGGAGCTGGGCTGGTGATCACCCGGCCTACCAGTCCCTGGAGAACCAGCGGAATTATACCGGTGGGCTTGGGCAACACAAAAACCCCACCGTGCGGGTGGCCCCACAAGCCCCCGGGTTTGAGT
>DFNF01000065.1:30480-52711 GCA_002375935.1 Acetothermia bacterium UBA3574 | reverse complement strand
AGGCGGGACAGGGGGGGCCGGCTCCAGGGCCCGAAGGGGCACCTCCACCCGCCGCCCCTTCACCTCTAGCTCCACCCGCTCTCCCTGGATGTGAACCACCTTTCCCACGGCACCGGTGGCCCGCAGGCGGGCGGTGTCGCCCTCGCGCAGCCGGGGCGGCCGCCCCTGGTCCCCCAACGATTGGGGGAAGCGCTGGCCCAGCTCCTGTAGCCGTTTTAGGGCTGCCCGACGGGCCTGGGTCGACTCCACCGCCCGGGCCTGGGCGATCAGCTCCGAAAGCTCTTTCCTCGCTGCCCTCAGCTCCTCCTCCAGCCGCGCCAGCTCCCGGGAGATGGCCTGGGCCTTCTTCTCCCGCAGGGCCGCCAGCCGACGCTGGTAGTCGGCCTTGAGCCGCCTCACCACTTCCCGCTCCGCCTCCAAGGAGGCCCGCAACTTGCGGGCCGCAGCCCGCTCCCGGGAAAGTTCCTCGATGATCTCCTCCGCCCGGATCTCCCCAGAGCTGAAAAACCCCTGGGCTCGCTCTAGCAGCTCCCGAGAGAGCCCCAGCCGCTCCGCTATCTCCAAAGCACAGGACCTCCCCGGCACCCCCTCCAGGACCCGGAAGGTGGGGGACAGGGTCTCCAGGTCGAATTCCATGGAACAAGACAGCACTTCCGGGTGCTTGATGGCGAAGTGCTTGAGCGGGGTGAGGTGGGTGGCCACCGCGGCCACTGCCCCGCTTTCCAGCAAGAACTCCAGGATTGCCAGGCCCAGGGCCGCCCCCTCCTGGGGGTCGGTCCCCGCCCCCAGTTCGTCCAGCAACACCAAGGTCCGCTCGTCCAGCTCGGCGAGGATGTCCACGATGTTGGTCATGTGGGAGGAGAAGGTGGACAGGTTTTGCTCGATGGACTGTTCCTCCCCGATGTCCGACCTGATCTTTTCGAACACCCCCACCGTGGTGCGGGAGGAGGCTGGGAGGGGGATGCCGCACTGGGCCAGGGCACAGAACAGGCCGATGGTCTTCAGGGTCACGGTCTTGCCGCCGGTGTTGGGCCCGGTGATGACCACCACCCGCTTGGGAGTCCCCAGGGAGATGGTGATGGGCACCGCCCGGGCCCCCAGGAGGGGGTGGCGGGCCTCCACCAGCTCCACCCGGCCATCTGAGGCCAGGCGGGGCAGGGTGGCCTCGTGGGCCAGGGCATAACGGGCCCGGGCATAAAGGGAATCTATCCGAGCCAGCACTTCCATGTCGGCCCGGATGCGGGCTTCCTCCTGAAGGAGCTGTTCCACGAGCTCCAGCAGGAGGCGGAGCTTCTCCCGCCAAATCGCGTCTTCCAATTCCCGCAGGCGGTTGTTGGCGTGGACCAATGGGGCCGGCTCACAGAACAGCGTCTGGCCAGAGGCGGAGGAATCGTGCACCACCACCCGCACCGAGCCCTGGGCCCCGGTCTTCAGGGGCACCACCAGCCTCCCACCCCGTTTGGTGATCACCGGCTCCTGGACCAGCGACCGATGGCGGTCGATGAACCGGCGGAGGGCGGCGGTGATGTCCTCGGCCAGGGCCCGCCGCTTCCTCGTCAGCTCCCGCAGCTTGGGGGTGGCGTCTTCCCGGATCTCTCCCCGCTCGTCGATCGCCCGGCGGATGGCCGCCGCCAGCTTCCCCTGGTCAGACAGGCGGGCCACCAGGGCGGCCAGGCGCGGGGTCTGCTCGCTGCTGAGGGCGAGCTGGAGTTCCCCGGCCGCCTCCAAGGTCTGGGCTATCGTGAGGAGTTCTTCTCCTCCCAGGTCCCCGTGGCCCTTTGCCCGGTCGAGGAGGGGCCGGAGGTCGGAGATGGGCCCGGGGGTAAAGCCCCCCCGCACCGCGGCCAGCATCTCCTCCACCAAACAGAACTCCCGCTCCAACCAACTTCGGTCCGAAGAGGGCTGGCTAGATAAGATCCTCTCCTTCCCCAGCTGGGAGGCGGCGTACCCGGCCACGATGGAGAGCACGGCGTCGAGTTCCAGATCTCGCCTGGTGCGGGGGTTGAGCACGCTCATGGGGTGGGGAAGTTCACCCCCTGGGAGAGGAGGTGGGCGGCCTGGCGGACCATGTCCTCGATGATCTGGCGCACGGGCTTGATGTCCTTGATCAACCCGGCGATCTGGCCTGCCATCAAAGAGCCGGTATCCAAGTCCCCCTCGTATACCGCCCGTCTAAGGCCACCCACTGCCAAGGCCTCGAACTCCTCCGGGTCGCGTCCCTCGGCCTCGTAGCGGGCCAGCTTCTTGGTGAGTTTGTTCACCAGGCACCTCACCGGCCGCCCCAGGCTACGGCCGGTGACGATGGTATCGCGGTCGTTGGCCTTGAGGATCGCCTGTTTGTAATTGGGGTGCACCGGCGCCTCCTGGGAGGCTAAGAACCGGGTGCCCAATTGCACCCCCTCCGCCCCCAGCGCCAGGGCGGCGGCCAACCCGCGGCCGTCGGCGATCCCCCCGGCGGCAACAACCGGGATGTTCACCGCATCCACCACTTGGGGCACCAGGGCCATGGTGGTGACGGTGCCGATGTGTCCACCCGATTCCATGCCCTCGGCCACTACCCCGTCCGCCCCCAAGCGTTCCATCCGCACCGCCAAGGAGGTGGCCGGCACCACCGGGAACACCTTGATCCCCGCTCCCTTGAGGGAGTCCATGTACTTGGCCGGGCTGCCGGCCCCGGTGGTCACCACGGGCACTCGGGCCTGCACCACCACTTCCACTTGCTGGGGCACGTTGGGGTCCATGAGCATCAGGTTCACCCCGAACGGCCGGTCGGTGGCGGCTCGCACTGCCTGGATCTGGCTCTCCAGCTCCTCGGGGGGCATCCCCCCGGCCCCGATGATCCCCAGGCCCCCGGCCTGGCTCACCGCGATCACCAGCGGGGCCCGGGCCACGTGGGCCATCCCCCCCAGGAAGACGGGATAGCGGATGCCCAAAAGCTCGCAAATTCTGTTCGCCATGGCGAAACAATATAGCCTTACCCTCCGGTTCCCGCCAGCCGGACGCCCGGCCTTGTCTCTACTGCCCCCCACCCCCTAAACTCCCGCCATGGCCAAGAAGCGGAGGAAACCCGCCAAGCGGGGTAGGAGGCCAGCTTGCGATTTCCTCGCCCGGCTGCGCCCCTACGCCCTGGCCTTCTTCATCTTCTCCATGCCCATCTTCTTCCTGCCCACGGTGACCGAATACGGCTACAGCAAGGTGATCTACGCCCTGGTGTGGATCTCGGGGTTGCTCGCCCTGTGGGGGGCGGAGGGCCTTGTGCGTGGCCGCCTTCCCTTGCGTCCTACCCCCCTGTGGCCGCTCCTTGCGGCCTTGGTTGTGGCCTCACTGGCCTCCCTGGCTGGGGACACCCCCTGGTGCGTGGTCCTCCAGTCTACCGTTTTGATCCTCTACTTTGGCTTCCTTTACTTTTTGGTGGCCAATTCCGTGGGCCAGGGGCGGGAGCTGGCGCTGCTTCTGGCCGCCCTGGTGGGGGCCGGGGTGGTGCTGGGGCTCCATGGGCTCCTGCAGTACCTGGGGCTGGTCTTGGGTGGCCCCGGGAAGGGGCTCAACGCCCTCATCTCCACCTTGGGCAACCGGAACTACCTGGGGGGGTTCCTCGCGTACATCTTCTTCCCGGGGTTGGCGCTGCTTCCCAGCTTGCGGGCCACGTGGGCCCGGGCCTTGGCCCTGGTGGGGGTGGGGTTCGTGCTGGCCATGGCCCTGTTCGTCAACCAGACCGGGGTGCGGCTGGCTTTGCTCGGGGGATGGGGGCTTTTGGCAGTGGGGGCCGGTTTTTGGCAGGTGGGCTTCAGTCTGCGCCGAGATTGGCCCTGGTGGCTGGGGGCAGCGGGAATAGCGGCGGCAGCCTTGGGGGCGACCTTGGGGTGGCCGGGGCTCCTCTCCTGGCTGGGGCTGGTGCTCCTGGGCGGGGCCGCCTGGGCCTTGGGCTATGCCCTGCGCCGCTGGCGCTGGGCCTGGCTGCCCACCCTGGCCGCTTCCCTCTTAGGGCTGATCCTGATCCTCCCCCCCACCACCCCCTTGGCCATGGTGAGGGAAGCTTGGGAGAGGAACGCGGGGCGGGTGCGGGCCTGGGACTGGTGGGTGGGCTACGAGATGTGGCAGGACTACCCCCTCACCGGGGTGGGGTTGGGCGGATATAAGATCTTCTTCGTGCCCTACAAACCAGAGTTTCTGGCCTCCCCTCAGGGACAGGCCTACGCCTTCCCCATCGCCCGGGCGGCCCAGGCCCACAATGAGTACGTGCAGGTGGCAGCCGAACTGGGCCTGATGGGGGTAGTGGCGCTGGTGGCGGGGATGGTGCTGCTTGGGATCGGAGTTTGGCGGCGGCTTTCTGCCCAGGGGGAACCCCCACGCCGGCTGGAGCTGCTCCTCCTCCTGGCCGGGGTGGCCACCACCTTCCTGCACGCTGGGGTTTCCTTCCCCTGGCACCTGCCGGCTTCTAGCCTGGCATTCGTGGTCACCCTGGGGTGCCTCTTTTCCTCCCGCTATGCCCCGGCCAAGGAGCGAGTGCTGGAGATCTCCGGCCGGCTTCTCCCGACAGCGGTGGGGTTGGTGGTGGGGCTGGGCTTGGTGGTATCGGTGATCGCGGTGCGGGATCTGGTGAGCAACGGCCTCCTCCTCGCCGGCCAGAACGCGCTCTTTTTGGGGAACGCTCACCTGGCCCGAACCCACCTGGAGCGAGCAGTCCAGCTCGACTTCTGTCCCCGGCACTCCCTGTACTGGCTGGGCCTGGCGCAATTGCGGGCCGGGGACCTGGCCGGGGCCCAGGAGACCTTGGCCCGAGCCTTCACCCGCTACCGGGCCGAGCCGATCTACATGTACCTCGCTTCCCTGGACATCGAACTCGGCAACCTATCGCGGGCCCGGGAGTTGCTGACGGAACTTTTGGCCTCCCGACCGGCCCGGGACCTGGAGCTGTCGGCCCGTTACTTGCTGGCGGTGGTGGAGCTGCGGGAAGGGGACGTCCCGGCGGCGATGGCTCGCCTGGAGGAGTTGCTGGAGTTGGCCCCCGATTATCCAGAGGCCTTGGTCTTGCTGGGGGACATCGCCCGGGGGGAGCTCAGGTTCGAGGATGCCCGCGATTATTACCAACGGGCCCTGCAGGTGCTGGAGGGGAAGATCCGCCGCCTGGAGAGGAAGCTCCAGCGCCCCCTCACCCTCAAAGAACGGGGGGCAGTGTTGGACGAGCTGGAGCGCCTGCGCCGCACCCACCAGAAGGTCCAGGAGTCCCTGGACAGCCTCCCCTGATCCGTTGCGCGCCCCCTGGCCCGTCCGTATAGTGAGCCCGTCATGGTGTCCTTCAAGCGGGCCGTTGACTTCGTATTCGGCCAGACCAACGAGCAGAAATTGAAGCGGCTGCGACCGCTGGTGGAGGAGGTCAACTCCTACGCCGAGCGGATGAGGGCCCTTTCCGACGGCGATCTCCAGGCCAAGACCCAGGAGTTCCGGGAGCGATTGGCCGATGGGGAGAGCGTAGACGACCTCCTGCCCGAGGCGTTTGCGGTGGTGCGGGAGGCAGCCGGGAGGACCATCGGCCTTTACCCCTACGACGTGCAGGTGATGGGGGCGATCGTGCTGCACCAGCGCCGCATCGCCGAGATGAAGACCGGTGAGGGGAAGACCCTGGTGGCCACCATGCCCGCCTACCTGAACGCCCTGGTGGGCAAGGTGCACGTGGTCACGGTGAACGATTACCTGGCCAAGCGAGACCGCCACTGGATGGGGCCGGTGTACGAGTTCTTGGGCCTCAGGGTGGGCTTGATCCAGGAGGGGATGGACCAGGAGGCCCGCAAGGCCGCCTACGCCGCGGACATCACCTACGGCACCAATGCCCAGTTCGGCTTCGATTACCTGCGGGACCACATGGTGGTCTCGGAGGCCCAGAAGGTGCAAGGCCCCTTGGACTACGCCATCGTGGACGAAATAGACAACATCCTCATCGACGAGGCCAGGACCCCGCTCATCATCTCCGGCCCCACCCGGGAGACGGCCCGCATGTTCCGGGAGTTCGCCCGCATCGCCAAGCTGTTCAAGGAAGGGGAGGACTTCGAGGTGGACGAGGAGCACCGCCGCCTCACCCTCACCGACCAGGGGATCGCCAAGGCGGAGAAGCTCCTGAAGTTCGACAACATGTTCGACCCCCGGGCCACGCTGGCCCTGCACCACCTGCAGACTGCCTTGCGGGCGCGGGTGTTTTTCAAGCGGGACCGGGACTACATCGTCAAGGACGGCCGGGTGATCATCGTGGACGAGTTCACCGGCAGGCTGATGCCCGACCGCCGCTACTCAGGCGGCCTGCACCAGGCCCTGGAGGCGAAAGAGGGGCTTACCATCCAGCGAGAATCCCAGACCCTGGCCACCATCACCCTCCAGCACTACTTCCGGCTCTACAAGGGCCTGGCGGGGATGACCGGCACCGCCAAGACGGAGGAAGCGGAGTTCAAGGAGATCTACGGCCTGGACGTGGTTCAGATCCCCACCAACCGTCCCCTGATCCGTCACGCGGCCCCGGACGTGATTTACCGGACCAGGAAAGCGAAGTTCGAGGCGGTGGCCCAGGAGGTGGAGCGGCTGCACCGGGAGGGGCGTCCGGTGTTGATCGGCACCACCTCCATCGAGGACTCCGAGTACCTGTCCCGGCTGTTGAAGCGCAAGAGGCTCCCCCATCAGGTACTGAACGCCAAGTACCACGAAAAGGAAGCCCAAATCGTGGCCCAAGCCGGCCGCTACGGGGCGATCACCATCGCCACCAACATGGCCGGGCGGGGCACCGACATCCTGCTCGGGGGGAACCCCGAGTTCCGGGCCCGCCAGGAAGCCGACCCCGAGGAGGAGCCGGAGCGGTACCGAGAGCTCCTTGAGAAGTACAGGCGGGAGGCGGAGGAGGAGCGAAGGAAGATCGTCCGGAAGGTGGACCCCAACTCGCCTTATGCCCGCAGGTGCCTGGCCCAGATCAAGAAGTGGTGCCAGGAGACCGGGCGGCCGTTCCGCCCCGAGGAATGGCGGGACCAGCTGTACGAAGGTGGGCTGCACGTGATCGGCTGCCAGCGCCACGAGGCGCGCCGGATCGACGACCAGCTGGCCGGGCGCGCCGGCCGGCAAGGCGACCCCGGTTCCTCCCAGTTTTTCCTGTCTTTGGAAGATGAGCTGTTGCGGGTTTTCGGTGGAGAGCGCATCGCCGCCCTCATGGACCGGCTGGGGGTGGAGGAAGGGGAGCCCATCACCCACGAACTCCTCACCCGGGCCATCCGCCGGGCGCAAAAACGGGTGGAGGAACGCAACTTCGAGATCAGGAAGCGGCTCCTGGAGTATGACGAGGTGATGGCCAAACAGCGGGAGGCCATCTATGCCCTGCGGGAGAGGTTCTTGTTGCCGGCAGGAGAAGCCCAGGACTCGGAGGAGCTGCTGGGATACCTGGAGGAGATGGTCGGCGAGTACGCCGAGGTATTGGTCGAGCGCTACGCGGGGCGGGAGAGTGGGCCGGGGGAGTGGGACCTGGAAGGACTGGGGCGGGAGCTGGGTCGCCTGTGCCAGCCCGCCCCCAGCTCCCAGACCTTGGGCCAAGCCCGGCGGTGGGAGGAGCTGGTGGAGTTGGTGCGGGAGGCGCTGGTGCAGCAGCTCCACCGGCAGCGGGAGCGGCTGGCCCCCCATTTCCCGAACCTGGCCCGGATGGTGCTCCTGCGGGTGGTAGATGCCAGTTGGCGGCAGCACCTGCTGGAGCTGGACGACCTGCGGGAGGTGATCGGCTGGCGGGCCTACGGCGGCCGGGACCCTCTGACCGAGTTCAAGCGGGAGGCCCACCGGCTGTTTCAGGAGATGCTCCTGCGGGCGGAAGAGGAAGCCCTGCAATTCCTGCTCTCCCCCCGCCTCACGGTGCGGCCGGCTCCCACCTCCGAGGCAGTGGCGGTGGGGGCTTCCCGCCCCCCGGCCACCGCTCCCCGGCCCAGAAAACGCGCCCCGGAGAAGGCCGAGACCAAGACCAAAGTGGGGCGCAACGACCCTTGCCCCTGTGGTTCCGGCAAGAAGTACAAGCATTGCTGCGGCAAGGATAAGTGACCCCAGGTTTTGCCCCCGAGAGGCAGGGGCCTGGATTCCCGGCCCTTCCCACACCAGAATAAGCCCATGTTGCACCCGCCAGCCGAAAAGCCGGGAGAGTTAGCCTATTTCATCACCCAAAAGCTCACCCTGCCCCAGGGGAGGGGCACCGGAACTCGGGAGGAGGCCTGGGCAGCCGGTTGGCTGGCGGAGCTCCTGAGTTCCTGGGGCCTGGAAGTGGCGCAGGAGAGCTTTCGGGCACTGGCGGACATGAACTGGCTGCCGCTGGTGGCGGCCGGGGTGTGCGTGCTCGCCTACCTCCTTTTCCCCTGGCGCGGGTGGACCCGTTGGCTGGGCGGGGTTTTGGCCCTCTGCCCGCCGCTCCTCTTGTGGAGGGCCCTGACCCGGGCCGACAGCCCCCTCCGGGCTTTGCTCCCCCGGGTGGAGAGCCAGTCCACCATCGCCCGGCTATCCCCCTCGGGCACCCCGGCAGTCCGGCTGGCGGTAGTAGCCCACCTGGACAGCAACCGGTGCCGGTGGCATTGGCGGGCGGGAAAGGGGCGGGCTGTGCGCTGGGGAACCTGGTTCACTCTGGCCGTTTACGGAGCTGCAGCGGCCGGGCTGTGGGCCTCCTTGGCCAGCGGGGACCTCGTCTTTTACCTTGCGGGCTTGCCCGGGGCCGGATACGCTTGGCTCACCCTGGCATTGCTGGCCGCGGAACTCCGACAGCCCTACTCCCCAGGGGCGGTGGACAACGCCTCCTCGGTGGGGGTGGCCTGCGAGCTGGCCCGCCGAGCCCTGGAGTCCTCCTTGCCCGGGGTGGAACTTTGGTTCTGCTTCACCGGGGCGGAGGAGACCGACCACCGGGGGGTGAAAGAGCTTCTGCGCCGGCATCGCCGGCTCCGGGAAGCTTGGTTCCTGGTGCTGGAGGGTGTGGGGGCAGGAGAGCTCGTCTGGCTTTCCCGCCAGGGGGTGATCCCCTATCGCCCCCATCCAGAGTTGGCCCGGCTGGCCGAAAGGGTGGCCGAGGCCCGGCCGGAGCTGAGAGTGCAGCCGGCGGAACTCCTGGTGGTAGACGAGACCCAAACCCTGAGGCGAGCCGGCCTGCCGGCCCTCACCATCGCCGGGCTGGACCCCACCACCGCTTCCCTCCCCGGGTGGCATACCCCCCAGGACGACCTGTCGCTGGTCTCCAAAGGAGCACTGGCCCGGGCAGTGGAGTTCACCTGGGAGCTACTGTGGGAACTCTCCCGGGTGGCCGGCTCGGGTGGGCTGCGCTATGCTGAGCTCAAACTCGGCAGAGGAGGGGGACGTGGAACGGGAAGCTGAGGAGAGGTTGTGGGAGATCGTGGACCAGGCCGAAATCGCCCTGTTCATCACCAACACCGAAGCGGGATATCCCCGCTTCCGGCCACTGACCTTGCTGGGGTACGAGGAGGAAGGGCTGTTGTGGTTTGCCACTAGCCGCTCCTCCCGCAAGGTGGAAGAGATAGCCCGGGATCCGAAAGTGACCGTGTGTTTCCTGGCCTTGGAGGGAGGGGCCTACGCTCAGGTATTCGGCACCGCCCGCCTGGTGGACGATCAGGCGCTCAAGGGGGAGCTGTGGCAGGAGGAATGGGGGGAGTACTGGGAAGGCCCCGACGATCCGGATTACGTGCTCATCCAGGTCCAGATCTACAAAGCGGAGTTCTACTTGATCGAAGACGACGAGTTGTGGGCGATCGAGTTCGACCCCCTTTCCTGACCCGGGCCAAGCGGCCGAGGAGGGGATGGTGCGGTCTGGAACCCCCGAAGCCCCTCGCATGAGAGCTTGGGTCTTGGAAAAGCCTGGGCCGGTGGGCGAGGCGGACTTCCGGTTCACCGAGGTCCCGCGCCCCCGGCCCGGCCCGGGAGAGGTCCTGTTGCGGGTGCAAGCCTGCGGGGTGTGCCACACCGACCTGCACCTGGTGGAAGGGGAGCTGGCCCTGAGGAAGAGGCCGCTGATCCCCGGGCACGAGGTGGTGGGCCGGGTGGAGGAGTTGGGGCCCGGGGTGGAGGGCGTCTCACCCGGGGAGCGACTGGGGGTGGCCTGGCTCCACTGGACCTGTGGGGAGTGCGGCTTCTGCTCCCGGGGCAGGGAGAACCTGTGCCAGGTAGGGAAGTTCACCGGCTGGGATGTGGACGGGGGGTTCGCCGAGTACATGGTGGCACCGGCCGCGTTCACCTACCCCATCCCCGCGAGGTTTTCCGATGTCCAAGCCGCCCCCTTGCTCTGCGCCGGGATCGTGGGCTACCGCGCCTTCAAGCTCGCCACGGCGGGGTTCCCACCGGGCAGGCTGGGCCTGTATGGCTTCGGGGCCTCTGCCCACCTCGTCATCCAGGTGGCCCGCCACCTGGGGTGGGAAGTGTTTGTGTTCACCCGGAGCCCTCAGAACAAGGCTTTGGCCGACCAGCTGGGGGCCGTGTGGGTGGGAGAGGCCACGGATCGTCCGCCGGCGCCTTTGGACGCAGCGGTGATCTTCGCGCCGGCAGGCTGGATCGTGCCCCAGGCCCTCAAGGCCCTGGACAAGGGTGGGCGGGTGGCCCTGGCCGGGATTTACATGTCGCCCATTCCCCAGCTTCCCTATGAGCTCGTCTATTTCGAGCGGGAGCTGAAGTCGGTCGCTAATGCCACCAGGGAGGACGGCCGCGAGTTTCTGACCCTGGCGGCCGAGATACCCATCTGGGTGGAGACGGAGACGTTCCCCCTCCAGGCGGCGGACCAGGCCCTGGCCAAGCTCAAGGAGAGGCGGTTGCGCGGTGCCGCGGTGTTGCTCGTATGATGGGAATGGGGTGCCCCGCCGGTGCGGGGCGCCTGGGGGGTAATTTTCCTCAAAAGGAGGGGACCGATGTTGCAAGAGATATCCTGGGAGCAAGCGATAAAGCTGGCCTCACCTTACCCCTATGTGCTGGCACTCACGGTGGACAAACAGGGGAAACCCAACGCCATCGGGCTTGGGTGGTGGACTTACGTCTCTTGGGACCCCCCCATGATCGCCATTGCGGTGGGGCCGCAGCGCTATTCTTACGAGTGTTTGGACCACTGTGGTGAGTTCACCCTCTGCTTCCCCGCCCAGGACCAGTGGCGGGGGGCTTGGCACTGTGGCACCACGTCCGGTCGGGGGCGGGACAAGCTGGCCGAGGCGGGCTTCCAGCTCCTGCCGGCCAAGCAGGTAAAGCCGCCCCTCCTCGCCGGCGCCAAGGTGTGCTACGAATGTCGAGTGGAGAAACGCCTGCCGGCCGGGGATCACGAGCTGTTCATCGCCCGGGTGGTGGCCATCCACGGCGACCCCACCCCGGGGAGGCACCTCTACTCCATCGGCTACGAAAAGCTGACCGCCATCTCCCCCGACGAGCTGGAGATCCTGGGCTGAGGATCAATTCCCCTCAAGCAGCCCCAGCTCGGCCAGATAGGGGTTGTAGAGGTAGTGCAGGCTATAGGGCTGGGGGAAGGTGGCGTGGTAAGCCAGGGCCCGGGCTGGGTCCAGGAACCAATCTCCCCGGGAGAGTCTGTCCCCGGTCTCTTGGGCATAGCCCCAGGGGGCGTTGGCCCTGTCGGCCCCGAAGTCGTCCCCGTCGAAACACGCCGGCAGCTCCCGGCCCCGGTAGTCGAACGGCTGGTCGAACAGCTTCCCGTCCCCCATCAGGTGCCGCCGGGGCCAAAGGGTCTCCCAGATGGGCACCAATCGGTAGCTCACCTGGGGGTCGTCTGTGTCCTCCGGGATTTCGGCTTCCTCCCCAACTCGGTAGATCACCTCGCCGCCCGCGAGCTCTATCTCGTGCCCCCGGATCCCATGGCCGTAGGTCTCCACGTATACCACCGGGTGGCCCTCTTCCCAGAGCACCTCCCTCAGGACCCGTAGGAACCCACCTTCCACTTCCGGGGCAGCCCGGTAGAGGTAGATGTGGGAGTGGGCCAAGGTCTCCAGCACTTGTAGGCGCCCGAATTGGGTTCCATCTTTGAAAACCACCAGCTGGATGGACTCCAGGTCGTTTTCATGACACAGGATCGGGAAGCAGTAGGGTTCGTAATCCCGGGGATGAAAGAGGCTGTAGAAGATGAACCAGTGGGTCTCCGTCTCGATGACCGAGTAGTACACCCAGGCGGAGAGGTCCCCGATGGGGAGGTTCTCCCAGTTGTTGTTTCCCACCCAGTCGCCGTCGTAATCCACCCGGGTCAGGAAGTCCTGCTCGCTGGCTGCCCCTTGGTGGATGACCGGGGCCCAGTGCTGGGCCAGGGAGTATTGGTCCACTGTGGGTTGAGCGAGTGCAAGTCCGCCCAAGGTGGCCAGCGTGAGGGTCAACCACACCTTTTGTGCCATTTCCACCTCCTCAAATAGGGGGGTGTTCCTGCGGGCACATGGTAGCCTCTTCCTGGCTCGGTGTCCCTCCCCGGGGGCGTGGCGCCTCTAGCTCGAGGCAGGGCAGCCCTTTCTCCCCCCACCCGGTAAAATGGGCTCGCTTGGGCAAGTTCGTGTTTGTGACCGGCGGAGTTCTGTCAGGCCTGGGGAAGGGTGTGATGGCCGCTTCCCTAGGCGCCCTTCTCCAATCGCGCGGGGTGGCAGTCACCTTGCAGAAGATCGACCCCTACCTGAACGTGGACGCCGGCACCATGAACCCCTACGAGCACGGGGAGGTGTTCGTCACCCACGATGGGCTGGAGACCGACCTGGACATCGGCCACTACGAGCGCTTTTTGGGGCAGGATCTCACCCGGGCCAACTACCTCACCACCGGCCAGGTGTATTGGAACGTGATCCAACGCGAGCGGCGGGGGGATTATCTGGGGCACACCGTGCAGGTGGTGCCCCACATCACCGATGAGATAAAGCGACTGATCCGGGAGGCCCAACGGGCCACTGGGGCCCAGGTGGTGATCGTGGAAGTGGGGGGCACGGTGGGCGATATCGAGGGGCTGCCGTATTTGGAGGCCATCCGCCAATTGCGGGACGAGCTGCCCCGGGCCGACACCTGCTTCGTGCACCTCACCTACGTGCCGGTGCTGTCCACCACCGGCGAGCTCAAGACCAAGCCCACCCAGCACTCGGTGAGGCAGCTGCGGGAGGCCGGAATCCAGCCGGACTTCATCGTGGCCCGCTGCCCCGCTCCCCTGCCCAGTTCCCTGCGGGAAAAGGTGGCCCTGTTCTGCGACGTCCCCGCCCAGCACGTGATCGAGGATCGGGATCTACCCTCCATCTACCAGGTTCCGCTGGCCCTCCAGGAAGAAGGGTTGGACGTGAAGGTCTTGGATAAGCTCTCCCTCTCTCCCCGGCAAGGGGACATGCGCCGCTGGCACGAGTTCCTGGGTCGGCTGTTAAATCCCCGGAAGAAGGTGCGGGTGGGGATCGTGGGGAAATACGTGCGGCTCCACGATGCTTATCTTTCGATAATCGAGGCCTTGAGGCACGCCGGGGCGGCCTTGGAGAGCGAAGTGGAGATCGTCTGGATCCCCTCTGACCGGGTGGAGGAAGACCCGGGGGTGTTGGCCGGGCTGGCAGGCATTCTGGTTCCCGGTGGATTCGGCGAGAGGGGGATTGAGGGGAAGATCTTGGCCGCCGACTACGCCCGCCGGGAGGAGATCCCCTATTTTGGGATTTGCCTGGGCATGCAGGTGGCGGCCATCGCCTTTGCCCGCTACGTCCTGGGCCTAAAAGGGGCCCACTCCTCGGAGTTCGACCCCGCCACCCCCCACCCGGTGATCGACCTCCTGCCCGAGCAAGGGGAGGTCACGGCCAAGGGGGGGACCATGCGGCTGGGGGCTTGGCCCGCCGTACTCTCCCCGGGAAGCCTCGCCCATAGCCTCTACGGAACCGGGAACATCCAGGAACGCCACCGCCACCGGTATGAGTTCAACCCCCGGTACTTGGAGCGCTTCGAGCGGGCCGGGATGGTGGCCAGCGGCCGGTCCCCGGACGGGAGACTGGTGGAGATCATGGAAATCCCAACTCACCCTTGGTATGTGGGGGTACAGTTCCACCCCGAGTTCACCTCCCGCCCCTTGCGCCCCCACCCCCTGTTCCTCGGCTTTCTTAAAGCATGCTTGTCATCCTGATATTGGCAGCCTGGTTGACAGCGGCTCAGGAGGTGGAACTCACCGCCCCCTGGCTCACCGTGTATGACCCAGAGGGCCAGCCCCGGTGGGAGATCTCCCTGCGCCGCCTGGTGAAGACGGACGAGGGCTGGCAGGGGGAGGAAGTGCTGGTCCGCCTGTTCCGGGATGGGGAACTCCAGTTCTCCCTCACCGCGCTGGAGATCAGCGCCGACCGGCTGGGGCAAAGCTGGATCCTGACCGGGGAGGTGCGGGGGGAAGCCGAGGGGCTCACCTTCACCTGTGGGCGGGCAATCTGGGAGCAGGGACTGAGGCTGGAAGAAGTGGAAGCGGTGGGGGAAGAGTTCTCGCTGGTGGCCGAAGAAGCCCGCTGGGACCAGGGGGAGGAGATAGTGATCACCGGGGGGGTGATCCGCTCCCGGGGATGGGAGCTTGAGTTCTCCCAGGGCACGTATTCACTGAGCAGCGGGCTCCTGGCCGGAGGACAGGTGCGCCTTTCCGGACACGGCTATGAGATCGAGGCCCAGGGGTTCACCCTGCTGCCCCGGGAGGAGCGACTGGAACTCCGAGGAGCACGGGTTGTCCCACGTGCTTGAGGGCAGGGGTTTGGTGAAGCAGTTCGGCCGCCACCGGGCGGTGGACGGGCTGTCCCTCTCCTTCCGGGCCGGGGAGGTGACCGGGCTGCTGGGTCCCAATGGAGCCGGCAAGACCACCACCTTTTACCTGTTGGTGGGGTTTCTGGCCCCCACGGGGGGGCGGGTGTTCTTGGATGGCCACGAGATCACCCAGCTTCCCTTCTTCCGCCGCGCCAGGATGGGCATCCATTATCTGCCCCAGGAGCCCTCGGTGTTCCTGCGGGCCACGGTGGAGGGCAACCTACGCTTGGCCCTGGAGGGCCTGGGGGCCAGGTGGGGAGAAGGGGTGGAGGAGCTGTTGGCGGAGCTGGGATTGCGAGAACTCAAGAGGAGGCCGGTGGCGGAACTATCGGCCGGGGAGCGGCGCAAGGTGGAACTGGCCCGGGCTTTGGTAGCCAACCCTTCCTTCCTCCTGCTGGACGAGCCGTTTTCCGGGGTGGACCCCCTGACGGTGGCCGAACTCTCCCAGTTGGTGCAAAAGTTGGCCCAAGCTGGAATCGGCATCGCCATCTGCGACCACAACGTGCGCGATACCCTCAGGATCACACACCACGCCTACCTGATCCACTCCGGCCGGCTGCTGCTCCAGGGCACGCCCCAGGAGATAGCCGCCCATCCCCAAGCCCGAGCAGCGTACTTGGGCCAGGGGTTTGAGCTGTGAGCTCTCAGCCGGAGTGGCCCTCGGCCGACGCGGATCGGAAAGCGGGCTAAAAGGGCCAGAAGTGGCTATCCGCCCAGGCTTGCCGGCGCAGGTCCTCGTCCAGGGCCATCAACAGCTCCAAGTGACCCCGCTCCCAATCCGCCAACCACTGGAACAGCTCCTTGACCTCGCCCTCGCTCTCCTGGGCCTGCTGGGAATAAAAGGCGATGGCCTTCTCCTCCAGCCCCATGGCGGCGTAGATGGCGGCGGCCTCGTAGCTGGCGGCCTGGATCTCCCGCCGCAGCTGCTCGGTGAGCAGTGAGTCCAGTTTGGCAGGTTCCCCCTCTCGTTCTGGGAATCCCCCCTCTCCCTCCAATCCCTGCCCCAACTTCACCAAGGCCTGGATGTGGCGTTCCTCCTCCCCGGCCATCAGGGAGAAAACCTCCCGGGCGGCCGGGCTCGGGGTTTGGCGGGCTACCTGGGAGTAGAACTCCTTGCCCCGCCGCTCGAACAAAATCGCCTCCCGCAACACCTCGATCAGATCTCGCTTCACCTCACTCCTCCTTCCCCTGCGCTTCTCCGGAGCAGAGGCGTATCAGCCGCGGCCACCAGGCAGTGGGGTCCACCCCTTCGGGATCCGCGGCGTACTGGACCAGCAACCCTTCCAGGAGGGCCACGGCCAACATTGCCATCCCCTCAGGGTCTTCCACCTGGGGGCTGAGCGCAACCAAGTCTCGGGCGGCGTCCCGGGCGGCCTGAAAGGTGGCGGCCATCCCCCGGCGGGCTTCCTCATCGTGCAGAGCTCGATACAAGAACAGGAGCTCTGCCCGGAGCAACACCGGGGTGGAGATCAGGGCGTCCAGCACCCCCAGGCCGCCGGCCTCTAGCAATTCCCAGGCCGACTTCCCCTCGGGCTCCCCCGAGCGGCGAATCCACTCCATCAGGTCGTGCCAGGTGGAGAGGAGTGCCAGCAGGACTTCCCGTTTCCCTCGAAAGTGGCGGTAGAAGGTGGCCCGGGACACCCCTGCTTCCTGGGCGATGGCGGCCACGGAAGTAGCCTCATAACCGTCGCGAGAAAACAGCTTCAGGGCAGCCTCTAGCAGCCGCTGCCGACTCGTCTGTCTGGCCATAGCCCTGTTACCCTATCACCCCACCCCCTCCCTTGGCAAGTGGGAAGGAAGCATTCGGCAGTGGACGCAACTTCCATCCCCAAGTGGAGTAGCTGAGCCCGGGAGGGGCCGCGGGCCGCAACCTAGCCTGCTCGGCGTGGAAAGCAAGATCTCAATAGAGACGCCGGCCGTTTGGGACCGGCCGCTCCGGGGCCACCAACACCACCCGCCCCTGCTCGTCGTCCACCCCCAATACCAGCACTTGGGAAGTGAAGCCGGCGACGCGTTTTGGGGGCAGGTTAACCACCGCCAGCACTTGCCGGCCCACGAGTTCCTCAGGCCGGTAGAGAGCAGTGATCTGGGCGGAGGAAGTCTTGATGCCCAGCTCCGGCCCGAAGTCAATGATTAGCTTGTAAGCCGGCTTCCTCGCCCCCAGCAGCGGTTCGGCCTTGACTACCGTCCCCACCCGGATGTCCACTGCCGCGAACTCCTCCGGCGTCGACAAGGTTACCCCCCTTGGAAAGCGTGTGCGCCCCTCAACAAGTACCAAGAGGCGGTGGGCATTCTACCCAGTTTCGGCAAAAAGGGGCGAGGGGCTGGGCAGGCCCAGCCCCTCCGATTCACAAAAGGGAGACCTCCCCGGGCACCCGGGGGAACAACCTCACCTCGCGCACATGGTCCACCCCGGCGATGAACCGCACCAACCGTTCGATCCCGATCCCAAATCCGGCGGAGGGAGGCAGCCCCTCCTCGGCCAGCGAGAGCAACGGTCGATAGGCCCTCAAAGACAGCCCCTGGGCCAGGATTCGCTTCCGGATCCTTTCCGGTTGGTGTTCCCGCTCCCCTCCGGACAGGGCTTCCCCGAACCCTTGGGGGTAAATCAGGTCCATATCCAACAAAATCCCCGGCCTAGTGGGGTCCTCTCGATCGTAAAACTCCCGTGCCTGGAGCGGGAAGTCCACTACCCAGATCGGGGTGGAAGCAGCCCTGGACAGGGGCCCTTCGAACTCCGGCCCATACTCCTGTTGCGCCTGCTGGTAGGTGATCCTGGGGAAAGGCGGGTTCAAGGGGGGAAGACTTCTTCCCAGCTCGGCGAGTTCTTGAGAGCACTCCTCTTCCACCTGCTTGAATATGAACAAAAGGAGTTGCTCCCCCAGTTCCATCACCTGTTCCCGACTGGCCTCTCGCATCTCCAGGTCCAACTGGACGAATTCAAACAGATGCCGCCCGGTTCGGCCCCGCTCGGCCGGCTCCAGCCGGATGTTGGGTGAGAAGCTGAAGATGCGGGGCCACAACCTCACCGCAGCTTGCTTGTGGAAGATCATGCTCCGGGTGAGGTGCCATTCTCTCCCGTAGGCTTTGACCAAGGCCCGGTCGGTGGTGTGCCTGAGAGGATCGGTGACCGGAGCCAGGATGACCGGGAGGAGTTCCACAAACCCCTGTCGGGCCAGGAACTCCCGCGCCGCGCCCAGAACTACACTGGTTATCTTCAGCAAGCTTTTCCTCATGGTTGCCCCCTAGAGGGAACGTACAAACCTGCCCGCAATGGGCACACCGACTTTCGCAAGGAACACCGGGAAAGAAAGCGGACGCGAGGATCACGCCCCTTACGGGGCGTTATTGTTGGCGGGGCCCCCTAGGGGAAGGGTAGCTTGGCAGAACCACAGCTTCTCCATCACGATCACCCCCGCCGAAGTTTTGTTTTGCAAGTGCGAAAGTAGCACACCGCCCTTGGCAAGTCAACCCCGCGACGTGCCTCATCGAAATCGCTACCGAAAGGGGCACCGCTTCCGGGACCGACCGGGAAGAGGAGAAGGTGCCTGGGTACTTGGAGCTGAACCCGACGCTCCACTGTGGGGAGAGTACCAAGGGGGAGTTCCTGGCGCCTTTGGGCGCCCATGCTTCGCAATTAAACCTGGTTCCGTGAACCAGGTGAGGCAGAGAAACGGCTCGGACAAGCGGCTTGAAGGCAAGGCTTAATGCTCCGCCTTCTGAACGTGGTGGACATCGCCACCTCCTGGTGCGAGCCGGTGGCGCTCAAGAATCGAAGCCGAGAGGCGGTACAAGCGGGGCTAGAGGGGATCCGGGGGCGACTTTCGTTTCTGCTTTGGGGCATTGACTCGGACAACGACTCGGCTTTTCTGAACGGGCATCTGGTGGGTGGGGTGGTGTGAGAAGGCCCACATTGAGTTCACCCACTGCCGGCCGTATCGGAAGAGCGACCGGGCGCACATCGGAGAGAGGCTGGGTGGCGGTGCGCCAGCTGATCGGTTATGGCCTCTACGAGGGCGAAGAGGCATTCCAGTTGCTGGAGGAGATCTACGCTGACTGGCGGCAGCTGGAGGAGAAATTGCGCAAGTTGTGGGGGCTCAATGGGTAACCCAAATTCTGAGGCATCCATTGCCCCTTCGGTAACAGCCTCTTTTGAGGCATCACGGGCCGCCGGCCGGGGAAAATAAAAAATCCGGGCGGTGACTTACTCTCCTGGGGGGATTTTCCCAAGCGCCATCGGCGTTTGGTTGCCAGCCTCCACCTTTAGATCTAAAATGGTTCCGGAAAAGATCCAACGCGGTGGTGGAACTCATGCCGGTGAACCTGTCCATCAAGAACGTCCCGGAAGAGCTCGTGGAAAGGCTCAGGGAGCGAGCCAAGCGCCATCACCGCTCCCTACAAGGGGAGCTGATGTCTATCTTGGAGGAGGCCCTCTCTCCCAAGCGGCTTACCGTGGAGGAAGCTTACCGCAAGATACGCAGGCTGGGCGTCAAGACCCCGGACGAAACGGCTGCGCTGGTGCGGGAAGATCGTGATGCCCGCTAAGGTGCTAGACGTTTCTGTACTTGGGGCGCTGATCTTTGGGGAGCCGCGGGCGAAAGAGGCCTTGTCCTTGCTTGAAGGAGCGGAGCTTTGTGCGCCCCCTCTTCTTGCCTACGAGCTCACCAGTGTGGCCCGCGAGAAGGCCCTAAGGTACCCCCAGCTGAGGGAGAGGATCTTCCAGGCTTTGGAGATCGGCCTATCTTTGGACATCAACTGGACGGAAGTGGATCATCTGGAGGTGCTGAGGCTCGCTTTGGAGACGGGGCTCACCACCTACGATGCAAGCTACCTGTATCTCGCCCGTTCCTTGGGCGTGCCCCTGCTCACGTTCGACGCGCGACTGGCTGAGGAGGCGAAATAAAAAATCCAGGCGGCGACCTACTCTCCCGGGCCACGTGGGCCCAGTACCATCGGCGCTGGGAGGCTTAACTGCCGGGTTCGGGATGGAACCGGGTGTTTCCCTCCCGCCATCTGCCGCCTGGAATCTCCGGCCTTGAGAAGTGAATAGGGCGTCTGCTACGCAAGTCGATCGGGCTATTAGTACCGCTCGGCTCCACCCGTCACCGGGCTTCCACCTGCGGCCTATCGACCTCCTGGTCTCGGAGGGCCCTGATGGGGAGGCCTCATCTTGGGGTCGGCTTCGAGCTTAGATGCCTTCAGCTCTTATCCGGTCTGGGCTTAGCTACCCAGCTGTGCCCCGGGCGGGACAACTGGTACACCAGCGGCCCAGCCGCTCCGGTCCTCTCGTACTGAGAGCGGACCCCCTCAAGCCTCCTGCGCCCGCGGTAGATAGGGACCGACCTGTCTCACGACGGTCTGAACCCAGCTCATGAACCCCTTTAATGGGCGAACAGCCCAACCCTTGGGACCTGGTGCAGCCCCAGGATGGGGTGAGCCGACATCGAGGTGCCGATCCTCCCCGTCGATGTGGACTCTCGGGGGAGACTAGCCTGTTATCCCCGGGGTAACTTTTATCCGCTGATCACTGGCCCTTCCACACGGAGCCAGTGGGTCACTAGGACCGGCTTTCGCCTCTGCTCGGCTTGTAGGCCTCGCAGTCAAGCCCCCTTCTGCCCTTGCACTCAACGGCTGATCGCTAACCAGCCTGAGGGGACCTTTGTGCGCCTCCGTTACGCTTTAGGAGGCTGCCGCCCCAGCAAAACTGCCCGCCTGGCGCTGTCCCAAGGCCGCTGCTAACGGCCTCCGGTTAGAGCCTCAGCAGCCGAAGGGTGGTATTCCAAGGACGGCTCCACCCGAGCTGGCGCCCGGGCTTCACAGCCTCCCACCTATCCTAGACAACGGATGCCAAGACCCAACACCAGGTTGCAGTAAAGCTCCACGGGGTCTTTCTGTCCCACCGCGGGTCACGGGCGTTTTCACCCGTGCCTCGAGTTCACCGAGCCTCCGGTCAAGACAGCGCCCAGGTCGTTGGACCTTTCATGCGGGTCGGAACTTCACCTTTCCCCGTGTTTCCACGGGAGGCAGACTATCCCTTATCCTCACCCAGCGCCCTTAGGAGCACTTCCTTCTTGTGCCTTCGCTTCCCAGCAGGGTTCATCGAGTAAGACAGCTCGATGATCTCCCGCAATCGGTCACGATTGAGATGGAGGTTGGCGTGCACCATCCTGCAGATCCGCGCGAACTTGCTGAAGTCCTGGGCCTTCTCTCCCTGGAGCGGGTACCGCTCGAAGTGCGGCAGGATCCGCCTCACCAGGTCGTCGATGGACCGCACCTCGTATTTATAGGTCCGATCCCCCCGGGAATAGCGGATGCCGCCGCACCGGAAGTAGCGGTGCAGCCGCTTCAGGAGCTCCAGGTTGCCCTCACTTTGGGAGACGGAGAAGGAAGGGCGGGTCTCCACCCCAACCTTCAGTCTCCGTCGCAGGGAGAAGCTCACCACGAATGAGCCCTCTCCCTCCACAAGTCCCGTGACGTACCACGGATGCAGTCTCTCCATCGTGCTTCCCCTTTTCTTTATGAAGGAAGCCTCCATAGGCGCCTTCTCCGGATGAGGCCCGGCGTATTGCGCGCTTGGGGTAAAGCGCGCCTCCCCTTTCGGGTCAGTCGTTACGGGGTCAAGCCCTTGCGGGCCGACTTCCCTCGGGATTACCCCACGCCCCTGTGGGGGCAGGAGGGCTTCCCCGATATGAGCCGGGTTTTCACCGCCCCTCGCGGGGCGGCAGGGCAAGTTCGTGACTTACCCGACAAGGAACTTCGCTACCTTAGGACCGTTATAGTTACGGCCGGCCTTCACCGGGGCTTCAGTTCGGGGCTTGCACCCCTCCCCTTGACCTACCGGCAGTGGCCAGGTTTCAGTCCCTATACATCCCCTTTCGGGTTAGCAGGGACCTGTGTTTTTGGTAAACAGTCGCCCGGGCCGATTCTCTGCGGCCTCCCAGACCACTGGGTTCCCCCAGCAGCCCAAGAGGCGCCCCTTCTCCCGAGGTTACGGGGCCATTTTGCCGAGTTCCTTGACCGGAGTTGGCTCGTCCACCTGTGGATACTCACCTCGCCCACCTGTGTCGGTTTGCGGTACGGACTCCGGACCTACTGGCTAGAGGCTTTTCTTGGCCGCTCAAGCCGCCCCCCTTCGCCCCTTACGGGGCTCGCCATCACACCTCGCCTGGCCGTCCCGCCCCCGCCCCGAAGGGCGAGGACAGGGCGGTTGCGAGGGGGCGGATTTGCCTACCCCCTCTGACTCGGTGCTTGGACAGGCATAGCCGTGAGCCTGCGGAGGAGCTCGCGCGGCGTCCCCCCTTCGCTCGTAGCGCAGGTCCGGAGGGGCCGGAATATTAACCGGCTGTCCATCGCCTACCCCCTTTCGGGTTCGGCTTAGGGCCGCCTAACCCTGGGTGGATCAGCCTTCCCCAGGAAACCTTGGGCATTCGGTGGACGGGATTCTCACCCGTCTCTCGCTACTCATGCCGGCATT
>DFNF01000065.1:0-30088 GCA_002375935.1 Acetothermia bacterium UBA3574 | reverse complement strand
CCGCTGGGAACGCTCCCCTACCGACGCCCGCCGGAGCGGACGCCCCGCAGCTTCGGCACCAGGCTTAGCCCCGTTACATTTTCGGCGCGCGGTCGCTAGACTGGTGAGCTATTACGCACTCTTTAAAGGATGGCTGCTTCTAAGCCAACCTCCCAGCTGTTTCAGCAACCACACCGCCTTTCCCACTTAGCCTGGATTTGGGGGCCTTAGCTGGCGGTCTGGGTTGTTTCCCTCTCGACTACGGACGTTATCACCCGCAGTCTCACTCCCACGAAACGGCAGGCCGGTATTCGGAGTTTGATTGGAGTCGGGAGTTTCCCCCCTTCCCCAGCCAGTGCTCTACCCCCGGCCGCCTATCACGTGAGGCTGACCCTAGAGCCATTTCGGGGAGAGCCAGATATCACCAGGTGCGATTGGCTTTTCACCGCTACCCACAGGTCATCCCATGGCGTTGCACAGCCAACGGGTTCGGGCCTCCGTGCGCGGTTAAACGCACTTCACCCTGCCCATGGGTAGATCACCTGGCTTCGGGTCTACGCCCCGTGACTAGACGCCCTGTTCGGACTCGCTTTCGCTACGGCTCCGCCCCAGAGGGGCTTAACCTCGCCACGGAGCGTAACTCGCCGGCTCATACTGCAAAAGGCACGCGGTCACCCCCTCGCCAGGGCCCGGAGGCCAAGGCGAGCTGGGCTCCCACTGCACTGTAGGCGGACGGTTTCACGTTCTATTTCACTCCCCTCCCGGGGTCCTTTTCACCTTTCCCTCACGGTACTGGTGCACTATCGGTCAGCCGGGAGTATTTAGCCTTGGAGGGTGGTCCCCCCAGCTTCGCGCCGGATTCCACGTGTCCGACGCTACTCGGGAACGATGGCCAGGGAGGGCCTTCCCTTTCGCCTACGGGACTTTCACCCTCTCCGGTCGCCCTTTCCAGTGACTTTGCTGGCCGTTCGGCTAGAGAAGGCCTTTGTAACTCCCCGGGGCCTCCGCAGCGGCCCCCACCATCGTCCCACAACCCCCCACGGGCAACGCCTGCGGGCTTTGACACCCGTGAGGTTTGGGCTGTTCCCCGTTCGCTCGCCGCTACTAGGGGAATCTCACGGCTTCGCCGTCGATCACAAAGGGGCTGCGCCCCTTTGAAACCCCGAAGGGTTCCAAAGGGATGACATCCCTTTGCGAAAATGGCGAAGCCATTTTGATTTCTCCTCCTCCCGCTACTGGGATGTTTCCCTTCGCGGGGTTCGCCTCCGCCGCTTATGTATTCGGCGGCGGATACCGCACCTTGTCGGCACGGTGGGTTGCCCCATTCGGGAATCCCCGGATCATAGCCTGCTCAGCGGCTCCCCGAGGCTTATCGCAGCTGGCCACGCCCTTCATCGCCTCCGGCTGCCGAGGGATCCACCGTCCGCCCTTACCATACTTGCGTAGCAGACGCCCTATTCACTTTTCAAAGACCGGCTTGGAATTGCCGGGCGTAGTATACGCCCCCCCCGACGGGGATTCAACCCCCGCCGGCACCCCTTAGTTTACCATCAGCCTTGCCGCTTGACAACGCCGGCTTCTCACCCCTCTCCTTCCTCGCTATACTGCCCTCAGTCCTGCCCTGAACAGGACAAGGAGGTGGAAGAATGCGGACTGTGGTCGTCGGTTTGGCGGTCGCCTGCGGGGCCTTCCTCGGCCTGGCTCAGGGGACACTGGACATCGGGGTCCTGGGCACCATCGACACCCTGAATCCCTTCCTGGCCACCACTGGGGCCGAGCGCACCGCCGTGGGCTGGCTCTACGAATCCTTGGCCGTGTATCGGGAGGGGACCCAGCAGCCCTGGCTGGCGGAAAGCTGGGAGGTGGACCCGCGGGGGGCTCGGGTGATCTTCCACATCCGGGAGGGGATCAAATGGCACGACGGCGCCCCCCTCACGGCGGAAGACGTGGCCTTCACCTTCAACTACGTGCGCGAAAAACGCCTCCCCATGTGGGTTGTCATGGCCTTCGTCCGGGATGCGGTGGCCACCGGCTCCCAGGTCATCGTGAACTTGACCCGCTACAGCCCCATGGTGGTGGCCATGATGGCCCCGGCCATCCCCATCATCCCTAAGCACGTCTGGAGCCAGATCGAGAACCCCATGGCCTATCCCAACACCGAGGCCGCCATCGGCACCGGGCCGTTCAAGCTCGTGGAGTTCGCCCCCGGCCGCTACCTGCGCCTGGAGAACACCGGCTTCTACTGGCGGGGAGTGCCCAAGCTCTCCCAGTTGGTCCTGCACATGGTGGCCTCCGACACGGTGGGGGTGATGGGCTTCCTGCGGGGGGACTTCGACTTCCTCAACTGGAGCATCAGCCCGCTGCTCGCCGACCAGATCACCCTGGCCCCCCACCGCTACCCCAACGTGCACCTCTATCGCTCCCCGGGCGAGACGGTGACCACCCTGCTCCTCAACGTGCGGCAGGCCCCGCTTGATCAGCTGGAATTCCGCCAGGCGCTGCTATACGCCATCGACCGGGAGGACATGCTGACCCGGCTTCTTAGGGGGTTCGGCATTGTGGCCCCGTTGGGGCTCATGACCCCGCGCATGGGGGAATGGTTCAACCCCCAGCCCGGGTATCCGGAGTACGACCCGGCCCGGGCCCAGGCCCTCCTGGACGAGCTGGGCTACCTGGACAGCGATGGGGATGGGATCAGAGAGCTTCCCGATGGCACCCCCCTGCAGTTCAACCTGATCTGCGACGTCACCAAGACCGCGGTGGAGGCGGCCGGGCTCGTCGCCTACTACTTGCGGGAGGTGGGGATCAAGATCACGGTAGAACCCCTGTCCCCAGACGCCTTCGACGTGACCCTGAAGAAGGCCGAGTTCACCATTGCGCTCCACTCCATCGCCGCCTTCATGGTGGTGGACATGTTCTACTACTACTTCCACTCCTCCCGGGGGGTGATCGAGGAGGGGGAGGTGGTGGGGTTCAACCGGGGCGGGTTCTCTGACCCTGAGCTGGACGAGGTGTTGGCCGGGTTGCTCATGGCCCAAGGGGAAGCAAAGCGCGCCCTGGCCCACCGCGTTCAAGCCCTCATCGCCCAGAAGCTCCCCCGCATCCCGCTTTACATCGCCGACGTGTTGGAGGTGTACCGGGACGACGAGCTGGTGGGTTGGGCCCCCACCCCCGAGGAAGGGGTGCTCTCGGACGAGACCCTGTTCAACCTGGTGGCGAGAGGGGGGGCGGGGTGAACTACCGGCTCACATTGACGCCTGACGACCGGGATCCCACCCAGGCCGTGATCGAGTGGGGGGACGGGGGAACCACCTCCGTCCCCCTGGCCTCCCTCCCTCCCTCGGTGTTGGAATGGCAGCTCAAGACTCGTATCCAGAACTTGAAATTCTTCCTCTCAGGCCAAGGACAGCACGACTTCGCCGTCCACGTGGGGTACATGGCCACCGGGGCTCCGGAGTCGGACTGGCCGCTGAACGTGGCCGCCAAGGGGGTGGGATTGCTGCCCCAGGGGGACTTGCCTGCCCTGACCCGAAAGATCGAGGCCTTGATCCAGGAAAGCTTGCAGCGGGGGGAGAAGGAGACCCGCGCCGAACGCCTCCAGTTCCTGCTCTCCCTCTATCAACAGGAGAAATTCTCCGACCGGTGCCTCACCACCATCGAGCTTTACGGGAAGACCACCTGGCGGAACGTGCTCTCCGACCCCCGCTGCGGGGTGCTGTTCTCCTCGTACCGCAACACTAGCTTCCTGGTGAACGGGGTGTGTCAGATCCTGGGCCCGGAGGCAGAGGTGTATCGCTTCGTGGTGGCCTTGCACGACCTGTTCCACCTGCCCCGGGGGGAGCGCAAGGCCCCACCGGCGGTGTACCGGATCTGGGTGAGCCAGGTCCACAACAAGACCCCTGGCCCCCGGGCCGGCACCCGCATGGTCTGAGCAGATTTCTCATGGGTAGCCAGGCCACTGGCCCGCTGGCCTCCTGCCATCCCGGCCGGGGGAGGGTAGAGGGATGAACCGGGCCTACTTCGCCCGCCGATTGGCCACCGCGTTGCTGGCGGTGTGGGTGGCCGTGCTGCTCAACTTCTTGCTCATCCACCTCATGCCTGGGGACCCGGCCCATCGCTTCTACGCCGACCCCCGGGTGCCCCCGGAGGTCAAGCAGGAGATCATCCGCAACTTCGGCCTCGACCGCCCGTTGTGGTATCAGTTCGTCCTTTATCTGCGGAACCTGTTCCGGGGTGACCTGGGGGTTTCCTACTCCTTCCAGCGGCCAGTGCTTCAGGTGATCGCCGAGCGCATCCCCTGGACGTTGGCCATCACGGTGATCCCCACCCTGCTAAGCATGTTGCTCGGCATCTATCTGGGCCTGTGGGCGGCTTGGCGCCGGGGCGGGGTGGTGGACTTCCTGCTAAGGAGCCTGGGCATCGCCGCCTCCTCGGTGCCCTCCTTCTGGCTGGCGATGTTGCTTGTGATGCTGTTTGCCTTCTGGTGGCGGCTGTTCCCGCTGATGGGGATGGTGAAGCCGGGGCTGTCGTTCGCCGAGTCTCCGTGGGCCTTCTTGGGGAGCCTGGCCCATCACGCCTTCCTGCCCATGTTCACCTTGTTTCTGATCTCCCTGCCCGGCTATGCCCTGGCCATGCGGAACGCGGTGATCTGCGTGTTGGGGGAGTACTACATCCTGGCCGCCCAGGGGAAGGGCGTATCGGTGAGGCGGCTGCTTCTCCGGCACGTGCTGAAGAACGCCGTCCTTCCCCTGATCAGCATGTTCTCCCTGTCGCTGGTGGGGGTGCTGGGCGGGGCGGTGTTGGTGGAGCAGGTGTTCTCCTGGTACGGAATGGGGCTACTTATGATCCGGGCCGCTCAGGCCCGGGACTTCCCCTTGGTGCAGGCAGCTGCCCTGATCTCCATCGTCCTCACCATCGAGGCCAACTTCGTGGCCGACCTGGTGCAAGCCTGGATCGACCCCCGGGTGCGTTATGGCTAGGGAGAGGGTGCCGCGGTGGCTGGTGCTGCTGAGCCGCCCCAGCGGGCTGTTTGCGGTGGCCTTTCTCGGCTTGTGTGTGGCCTTGGCCCTGCTCGCTGAGTCCGTGGCCCCCTATGACCCCTACGACCCGGGCCAGCGGGCGCTGGAGGCGGCGCTGAGCGGGCCTTGTCCTGCCCACCCCTTGGGCACGGATGCCTTCGGCACGGACCTCTTGAGCGCCCTCATCTACGGCACCCGGGTGGCCCTGATCGTCGGGCTGACCACCGGGGTGACGGTGCCCCTGTTGGGGGCACTTCTCGGGGGAGTGGCCGCCTTCTTCGGGGGCGGGGTGGACCGAGGGGTGATGTTCTTGGTGGACGTGGTCATGGTGCTGCCTGGGCTGCCCCTGATGATCCTGGTGGCCAGCTACGTGGGTGGCAGCTACTGGATCGTGGTGGTGTTGTTCACCTTCCTGGGTTGGGCCGGGGTGTGCCGCATGGTGCGGGGGAGGATCCTCTCGGAGAAGGAAGCTTTGTACGTGGAGGCGGCCCGGAGTTTCGGCGCCCCCCGCTGGCGGCTCATCGTCCGCCACCTCATCCCCAGCACTTACCCCCTGCTCGCCCTAACCGCGGCCCGCACCGCCGCCGGCTCGGTGTTGGCCGAAGCGGGGCTCAGTTTCCTGGGGTTCGGCGACCCCCAGGCCATCAGCTGGGGCAAGATCCTCTCGGAAGCCCAATCCCAGGGGGCGCTGCTGTTCGGGGCTTGGTGGTGGGTGCTGTTCCCGGGACTGGTTGTGTTCTTGCTCTCTTTTTCCTTCATAAGCTTGGGGTATGTCCTGGAGGAGGTGTTCAACCCTCGCCTTCGGCGCGGGGGCCACCGCGGCTGACGAGCAATTGCAAGGAGGGAGAGGATGAGGAAGGGCACCGTCTTTCTCCTGGTGTGCTCGCTGCTGTCTCTGGCAGGGGTGGCCGCACCCCGGGTGTACTTGGCCGCCCAGTGGGCCCGCAATACCGCCCACCAACTCCTGGCAGATGTGTACGCCCACTACTTCCCCTATCCGGAGGAATTCCTGGTGGTGGAGGCCAAGTGGCTGGGCTGGGGCGGGGAATGTGGCCTGGTCATCTCCGGGGAAGGGGAACTGACCGTGGATTGGAGGTCCCTTTGGCAGTGGGCGGGGGAGCTGCTGGCCGCCCAGGCCCCGGAGCTGGGCTTGGACCCCGAGGAGTGTCAGGCAGCCCTGGACAGGCTGCTGGTCTTAGCCCGGGACGCGGGTTTCCTGAGTTACGTGTCGTTGGTTTACATCTATCGGACCTACATCCTGGGGGAGGCGGCGGGCTCTCCCCCCCAAAGCCAGTGGCAGTCCCGCGTTCGGAGGTTCGCCCACATCCTCCTCTACCTGGCCCAGGTGGAGGACCTGCGGCTGCTGGCGGCGGTGGTGGAAGAGGACGGGCGCGCCGAGCAGCTGATCGGAGAGCGGAATCGGAGGCGCCAGCAAGCCACCTTGGTATACCTCGAGGGAGGAAGCCGGGTGGTGAAGAGGGAGTTCGCTACCTTGGTGGACATCGTGCTGGTCTTTTACTTCCAGGAGGGGAGCATCTTGGCCCGCAGGTACGAACTGCTGCGCTGGCTGGAGGCCGCTGGAGAGCGGCTTTCCGGGGCCCAAGAAGTAGACCGGGCCCGGATATTCTGGGCTCGCAGGCTGGCATTGCTCCTAGTTTCCGATGCCCGCACCCGCCGCCCTCAGGATATCGCCCAACTCGGCTCCTTCCTGGACTTCATAACCGGCAGGCTGACCCCGCCGGAGGACGTGACCCTGCTGGTGATGTGGAAGGAAGGAGATACCGTGAAGTACTACCGACTTGAAGTGGGCTGAGCGCCTGGGGCGCAAATCAGCCCGCCCGGGAAGGGGGCTCACTCACTCAGCTAGTTATGAAGCCGTCTGAGTGAGGTTTACCCGCGCACCAGGCAAGCCGTGGTGTGTTGATCTTAGAAAACTGGAAACTGGCTCCAGCGTCGAAAATTCAGTAAGCTGGGCGAGGCCTCCTGCAGCGCCTCAGCTAATGTGTCTCGGAGGAATGGAAGCTTCCCACCTGTTTCAGTTCTTTCATCAGCCGTCAGAGCTGGTCCGTCGTGCCAAGCGGGGCTCGGAAGGCCTCAGGGCTTATGATGGTGCATTCTGAAAAATTTACTTGGAAGTCGGCATTGAGGGTTGAACCCGTTGCATGTTTATGCAACGGGCACTTGAGGAGGACGCAGCCCCCGCGGCTCAGAGCAAGTGGTAGGGATCGGGGTTCACTTGCAGCCATGGAGGGAGGGGCAGGAGCACCTCTCTGAGCCGGGCCACCACCTCCTGATCCCCTTTCACCACCAGCTGCCAGCGGGGCACCCCGCCCCGGGGGTAGAGCTCACTTGGGCCCAACACCTCTGCCGCCAGTTTCTCCAGGCGGGGGAGCAAGGCCTCTGCCCGTTCTCGGGCCCGTTTTCCCACCGCCACCAGCTGCACCAACCGGGAGAAGGGGGGATAAGAAAGGGCCTGCCGGAAGGTAAGTTCTTGTTCGTAAAAGGCGAGGTAATCGCCGGCCAGGGCATGTTGGATGGCGTAGTGCTGGGGTTGATTGGTCTGCACGATCACCTCGCCGGGCCAGGGGCCGCGGCCGGCCCGCCCCGCCGCCGCCAACAGGAGCTGAAACGCTCGCTCCCCGGTGCGGAAATCCGGGATGGCCAGCAGCGCGTCGGCGTCGATCACCCCCACCAGGGTGATGCGGGGGAAGTCGAGACCTTTCCCCACCATCTGGGTGCCCACCAACACGTCGATCTCCCCCCGGGCCAGGGCAGCCAGGATCTCCCCCCGTTGCCGGGCAGTGTCGGTGTCCAACCTGGCCACGGACAGGCTGGGAAAGAGCCGCTGGACTTCGAACTCCACCCGTTGGCTGCCCAGGCCGAACAGGCGGAGTCCATCGCCCCCGCAGGTGGGGCAGCTGGGCCGGGGGAAGGCGCGGCCGCATACGTGGCACAGGAAAGCCTGGCGGGGGAGGTGGAACACCAAGGGCACCCCGCAGCCGGGGCAGCGCAGCAGAGTGCCGCAGCTGCGGCAGGCGGCGCCGGTGAAAAAGCCCCGCCGATTGATGAAGAGAAGCGCCTGCCCCCCTCGGGCCAGGTGCCGGTCCAGGGCCGCTTGTAGCTCGGGTGACAACACCTCTTCCCCCTGGGGCACCACCTGCACTTGAGGAGGCGTCCCCGCCACCCGCTCCGGCAGGGAGAGGAGTTCCAGGGAGCCTTGCTGGGCTCGATAGAAGGTCTCCACCTGGGGGGCAGCGGCTCCCAAGAGCACCACTGCCCCCTCCCGGCGGGCCCGGAATTCGGCCACTTGGCGGGCGTGATAGTGGGGGGCCATCTCCTCTTGTTTGTAGGCTGGTTCCCCTTCTTCGTCGAGCACCACCAGCCCCAGGGAGGGGAAGGGGAGGAACACGGCCGAGCGGGTGCCACAGGCCACCCGCAACCTGCCAGCCCGGGCCCCATCCCAAACCCGCCACCGTTCCCCCGGCGGCAGCTCCCCGAAATAAAGGGCCACCTCCTCGTCCAAGGCGGCGGCGGCCCGGGCCCAAAGCTGGGGGAGCAGAGAGACCTCCGGCTCCAGAAATAGCACCGCCCGGCCGGCGGCCAGGGTGGCCTGGGCCGCCCGGAGGAAAACCACGGTCTTCCCCGCCCCCGGAGGGCCAAACAAGAGGAAAGCCTGTCCGGGCTCGGCCCCGGCCAGCCGCCGGAGGGCCTCTTCCTGATGGGGGGTGAGGCACACTTCCCGGCGGGGCTCCCGCAGGGAGAAGGAGAAGGGAAGAGCCTCCGGGCGCACCAAGCCTTTTTGAGCCAAGGCAGACAGGGCTGCTCCCTTTCCCTCTAGCTCCCTTGTGTCCCCGGCGAGGAGCGCCCGCAGGGCCCGGGCCTGGGCCGGGGCACGGGGGGAGAGCTCCTCTGCCAGCGCCTGGGCCCGACTGGGTGGCACCGTGAGCCGATACACCCTGGCCCGGGACCGAGCCGGGGGCGGTACTAGCCGGTGGAGGGCGAAGCCCAGGGACACGAATGCCCCGTCCGCCACTTGCCGGAATAGGGGCAGGGCGGCCGCCGGGACCAAGGCCTCCCCCACTTCCTCCAGGGGCAGCAACCCCGCCCTATCTTCGGGCACCAGCTCCACCACCACCCCCCACAGGCGGCGCTTGCCGAGCGGCACCCGCACCCTATGCCCTATCTCCACTGACATCCCCAGGGGCACCTGGTAATCGAACGGCTCGGCCCGGGGGATGGGGAGGGCTACCCTGGCGATCACGCCCGTTCCGCCTCCTGCCGCCGGAGGTAAAGGAGCGCTCCCCGGGCGGACATGGCGATGTCTTCCCGCAGGAGCGGGTCGTCCACCGGCCAGTCCTCCTGGGCCAGCCTCTCCAGGAGGGCCTTCACTGTCGCCTCTTCATCCCGCCCCCCTGACTCCCACGCCTTCCGTACCAGCTCCAGCCACCGGGGCAGAAGTTCCGCATACTCCCTCAGTCCCGCGGCTCCGGGGCGGGGACCGAAGTGGGTGTAGCAGAGGGCCTTGGGAGCCAGGGAGGAGAGGTGTTCCAAGGTAGCCAGGGAGAGCTCCAGGTCGAAGCTGGGGGGCACGGTGGCCGGAACCAGTTTCCCATTCAGGTACAGGCCGGCGGCGTCGCCGGTGAAAAGGAGCCCCTTCGTCTCCTCAAAGAAGCACAGGTGGTGGGGAGCATGGCCGGGGGCGTCCACCACCCGCAGGCGGTGACTGCCCAGGGAGAACACCTCCCCGTCTTCCGGCACGTACAACCGGTCCTGGGGGATGGGGATCGCCTCCCCGTAGAGGGGGAACCTCTCCCCCACTGCCTGGCGCACCGAGGCTACCAGGCGACTGGGGTCGGCCAGGTGTCTCGCCCCCCGGCGGTGGACCACCACCTGGGCGTGGGGGAGTGCCCGCACCAGGGCCCCGGCCCCACCGGCGTGATCCAGGTGCACATGGGTCACGAAAATCCAGCGCACCTTTTCCCGGGAGATTCCAAGTTCCCCCAGGGCGGCCAAGATCCTAGGGGCAGCCAGGGAGGTGCCAGCCTCCACCAGGGCAGCTTCCTCTCCGGAAAACAGGTACACCCCACCCAACTTGGGGCGACCGAACTGCCACGTATCCACCAGGTTCAGAGAAGGGGCTACTTCGATCACGAGAACCACCCCCAAGCCAACCACAGGAGCATGCTCGCAATGAGGCAGCTCAGGACAGCCACCGGCAGACCGGTTGAAAACCACAATCGGGCTCCGATCTGGGTACCGGAGCGTTCCGCTACCGCCAGGGTGGTGAGATTGGCGGCGGTGCCGATGGGGGTGGCGTTGGCCCCCAGTCCGATGCCCAAGGCGAGGGACCACCACAACGGGGTGAGGGAGACCCCCAGCTGGCCCAGCCCCTGCACCACGGGGATCAACATCACGGTGGTGGGGATGGCGCTCATCACCGCTCCCAGCCCGGCCCCCACCCACAACAAAAACAAGGCCAATACCAGCGGGGAGGCCGCGGCCAGGGAGAAGATGCCCCGGGACACCACCTCCAGCACCCCGGCCGCCTCCACTCCTCCCACCACCACGAACAACGATAGCAAGAACACCAGCACTCCCCACTCCACCCCCGAGAGAAACCTGTCCAAGGGGGGTCGGAGGAGCAACCCCACCCCCGCTGCCCCCACCAGGGCCACCAATCCCGGTGAAAGGCCGATCTCCCCGTGCAGCAAGAACAAGATCACCACGAGTCCCAGAGAGATGAGCAGCCGTTTCAACCCCTGGGGCTGGGCCAGAGCCTCCCGGGGGTTCATGGTGAGCAAGCTTTCCACCCTCTCCGGGGCCACCCGCAGGTGGCGGTGGAAGCGAGCCAGGAGGAAAAGGAGGGAGGAAAGCAAAGCGATCAGGGCCACCGGCGCGGTATGGCCCAGGAAATCCAGGAAAGTGAACCCGGCGGTGGAGCCGATGAGCACGTTGGGGGGGTCCCCCACCAAGGTGGCCACCCCGCCGATATTGGCCGCCAGGACCTCTGCCAGCAGGAACGGCACCGGGCTCAAGCCCAGCACGTCGGCGATGGACAGGGTGACCGGGGCGATGGTGATCATGGTGGTGAGGTTATCGAGGAGGGTAGAGGCCAGGGCAGTGGTGGCGGCCAGGGAGAGGAGCAACACCCCGGGCCTGCCCCGGGCCAATTGAGCCGCCCGGATCGCCAAGTAGGCGAAGAAACCGGTGTGTTGCAGGAGCCCCACAATCACCATCATCCCGAACAGCAACCACAAGCTGTCCACATCCACAGCGGCGGCGATGGCCTCCTGGGGGTAGAAGCCGAGGAGTGTGCCCAGCACCATCATGGTCACCGCCCCGGCCAGGGCCGCTATGGTGCGGTGCACTCGTTCTGAGAAGATGAGGCCGTAAGTGAGGAGGAACACACAAGAGGAGGCAACTACCGGGCCAACTTCCATACTGCAAGTATACGGACTCCCCTGCCCCCACCGCCACGTCGTGCAGGGAGTGGAAGCGGGTGGAGAGAGGTTTTGGGCACCGCACCCGATAGGCAAAATCCGGCTTGAAGCCTCTCTCGGCACAGCAAGGAACCACAGCTACTCCCCAGCCACAGATACACCGCCCTGGAAGAATAGCTTCCCCGCCTGCACCGGCTGAGGGCCCGGCCCCACGGCCCCGCTATAATGGACGGCGATGAATCGCTATCGGGACTGGCTGGATCAAGCTAAGGCTAACTTGGAACATGCCGTCCATAGCGTTGAGGCCGGGGATTACGCTTGGGCCTGCTTCGCTGCCCAGCAAGCGGCTGAGATGGCCGCCAAGGGGCTTCACATGAAAATTGGCCAAATTGCCTGGGGGCACTCAGTGGTCGACCTCTTCGAGGCCTTGCCCGCGCAAGTAAGGCCTGATAAGGGCTTCCTGGAGAAGATGAAAATATTGGACAAATACTACATCCCTACCCGCTACCCCAACGCTCACCCGAGAGGGCCCGCCCATCGCTACTACACCGAAAAAGAAGCCGAAGAAGCCATCGCCTTGGCCAAGGAGGCATTGGAGTACTGTGAGCGTCAGAGTCTGGCGGATTGACCGGGAAGCGGTCTTAGCACGCTTGCTCAGTTGGGCACACAGGCTGGGCGAAGATGAGAACGTGCTTGCGGTAGTACTGTTCGGTTCCCTGGCCCGGGGTGATCAGACTCCAGCCAGTGATGCCGACGTGTTGATCATCTTGCAGGACTCAGCGAGCCCATTTGAAGACCGCATCCCCCATTTCATCCCCACGGGGGTGGGCCTGGGAGTGGACGTGTTTCCCTATACCCTGGCCGAGACGGAGCGGAGCTTGCGGGAGGGGTGGGGGATTGCGAAAGTGGCGCTGGCCGAGGGGGTCGTGCTCTTCGAGAGGGGGAAAGTGCTTCGGCGGCTCAGGGCCCAGGCCTCGGGTAGTCAAGAGCCCGAATAACACCCCCGCCCTTGGGGCCTGCCCGCTTTCGTTAGCTCGCAGCGCCGAATCGCGGCCTTCGCCCAGGGAAGGGCGGCCAAGGCAACGATTTCCCCCAAGGTGTCCTCGCACGAAATTCGTGGTAGTAGGGCCTCAGGAGACAGGGGAAAACACGCCCGGCGATGGGCCCAGCGCCCCTGGACCGGCTAAAATGGTCAATCCCATAACCACCAGGGAGGTTGCCGGATGGAGAGCGAAAAGTTCGAGTTTCTAGTGGAGTTTCTCGCCACCCCAAGCCCATCGGGGTTCGAGCAGCCGGCTGCGGAGGTGTGGCTGCGGCAGGCCAATACCTTCGCGGACAGGACTTGGAAGGACGTGCACGGCAATGCCTTCGCTGCCTTGAACGAATCCGGCCGGCCGCGGGTGATGCTGGCCGGGCACATGGACGAAATCGGCCTCATGGTCTCCTACATCGACGAGAAGGGGTTCCTCTACGTGCGGGGGATCGGCGGGTGGGACCCCCAGATCCTCCCTGGCCAGCGGGTGTGGATACAAGGCCGCGCCGGCCGCGTGTTGGGGGTCATCGGCCGGAAACCCATCCACCTGCTGCAGGATGAGGAGCGCAAGAAGGTGGTTAAGCTGGAGGACTTGTGGATCGACATCGGGGCCTCCTCCAAGCAAGAGGCGGAACAGCGGGTGGCGGTGGGGGACCCAGTGGTGCTCGCTTATTCCCCGGAGAAGCTGAACGAAGAGCTGCTTGTGGCCAGGGGAATAGACGACCGCATCGGGGCTTACGTGGTGCTGGAAGCCCTCCGCCTGCTGCGGGCCCTCCGCCCAAGTTGTGCTGCCTTTGCCGTGGCCACAGTGCAGGAAGAGGTGGGCCTGCGGGGGGCCCGGACCAGTGCCTTCGGGCTCGATCCTCAAGTGGGCATCGCGGTGGATGTCACCTTCACCACCGATACCCCGGGCACCGAAGGGGAGAAGAAGCGGGTGGGAGAGGCCAAGCTGGGGGCGGGACCGGTGTTGGCCCGGGGACCAAACGTCAACCCCAAGCTGTTCGAACTCCTGGTGGAGGTAGCCGAGCAGGAAAAGATCCCCTACCAAGTGGAACCCGCCCCCCGGGCCACGGGCACCGACGCCAACGCCATCCAGCTCACCCGGGCCGGGGTGGCCACCGCCTTGGTGTCCATCCCCAACCGGTATATGCACTCCCCCTGTGAGGTGATTTCCCTAGCCGACCTAGAACATGCGGCCCGGCTGATCGCCCATACCTGCGCCCGTCTCTCGGCCGAGGTGGATTTCACTCCCTAGCGGGGTGGGGGTGATGGCCGCGGGGGCGCCTCACCCCCAGCGACCGGGGATCTCTCGCCCGCAAGCTGGGCAGCGGCCTTCAGTGAGGTGGTTTTCCACCACCTGAAAGCCGTGGCGGCGGATCAAGGGGGCCCGGCAGTCAGGGCACAGGGTGTCCTCCCCCTGGCCGGGCACGTTGCCCAGATACACGTACTGGAGCCCGGCCTGGCGGCCGATGTCCCGGGCGGCGAGCAGGGTGCTCACCGGGGTGGGTGGGCGGTCGAACACCTGATAGGCCGGTAGGAACCGGGATATATGCCAGGGAATGGCGGGGGAGATCCCCCGCAGGAACTGGGCCAGCCAGCGCAGCTCCTCCGGGGAGTCGTTCCACCCGGGGATGATGAGGGTGGTTACCTCCACCCACACCCCTAACTTCACCATGAGCTCGATGGTGTCTAGCACTGGCTGGAGGGATGCCCCGCAGTACCGGCGATAGAACCCGTCTCGAAAGCTCTTGAGGTCGATGTTTATCCCATCAAGATAAGGGGCGATTTCTTGGGCCGCCTCCCGGGTCAGGTAGCCGTTGGAGACGAACACGTTTTTTATGCCCGCTTGGTGGGCCAGTCGGGAAGTTTCATAGGCGAACTCGAAGAAGACCGTAGGTTCGGTGTAGGTGTAGGCGATGATGGGGGCCCCGGCGGCCTGGGCCTGGGCCACCACCTCTCGCGGTTCCACCAGTTCCCCCAGCACGCTCCCCCCGTGTTCCCTGGGGTACTGGGAAATTTCCCAGTTTTGGCAAAACTGGCAGCGGAAGTTGCAGCCCACGGTGGCGATGGACAGGGCCGGGGCGCCGGGGAGGAAGTGAAACAGGGGTTTTTTCTCGATGGGATCGAGGGCTTGGGAGACGAGCCGCCCGTAGGTGTGGGTGTAGAGGGTCCCGCCCTGGTTTTCCCGCACCTGACAGATGCCCCGACCTCCCGGGGGGATTAGGCACCGGTGGGCACACAGCTGACAGCGCACCCGCCCGTCCCCTACCGGCTCCCAAAGCATGGCTTCCCGCATGGCAAACCATGGTAAACCCTGGGGTCTCACCCGGGCAACCCCGGCCCGAACTTGGAGGCCACCGGCCGATGGGGTACTAAAGTGGGTTGAGGAGCCGGGGTTCCCAGGCTAAGCTCGCAGGCAAGCCGGCGTAGCTCAGTTGGCAGAGCGGCGGTTTCGTAAACCGCAGGTCGGAGGTTCGATCCCTCTCGCCGGCTCCAAAGTCTTCTGCCGGGCTGCGTCCCCCCGTCCTCAAGTTGCCCCAAATGAAAGCCCACCTGGGGCCAGGGTGCGCTCCACTTCCGCCCCCCAAGCAGGGCTGACCGAGGTGGCCCTACCGGATGAGCACCACCGGACATGGTGCTAGGAGCAATGCCTGAAGATCGACCTCAGCCACCACGTTCCCCGAAGGGATCTCAAAGATGGTCACCACCCCCCGGTTCGGCACGTGGATCAGACCATGGCGGCCATCGGAAGTAACGGTGATGGGAGCCGGTTCGGTGGCATAGGCCTGCAGGGGCACCTCACCCGTCACCGTGCCGGAGGAGACCTCGAAGATCTTCACTACCATAGCGTTGGGGACGTGGATCAGCGCATAGCGGCCGTCCGGGGTCAGAACCAGCGGAGAGAGTCCAGTCCAGAACCTATGCAGGGGCACTGTGTGCAAGGGCAAACCAGTGGCCATCACCCCCAGATTCACTTCCTGTTCCACTGTCCCGGTGGGGATGGCGAACACCACCACCGTGCCTCGGTTGAACATGTAGATCAGCCCATGCTGGCCGTCGGGGGTGACGGCGATGGGGGAGGGCCCGGTCATCTGGAAGCCCAGGTTCACCTCGGCCAGCAGATTCGCGGTTGCGATTTCAAAGATGACCACCACGCCCCGACTGGGCACGTTGATCAGGCCATAAGCGCCGTTAGGGGTGATGGTAATCGGCCACGGGCCCTCCATGGAGAGGGCTTGCAGGTCAACTTCCCCGATGAGACGTCCGGAAGGGACCTCGAAGATCACCACCACCCCTCGGTTGGGCACGTGCACCAAGCCGTAGACCACCCCGGTGGGGGCGATTCCGCTGATTCCGGTCCCGGTGAGGGGGATCAGGTAGTGGATGTGCTGGCCGGTGAAGGCGGTGGTCACGCACAAGGTGAGCGGGTTCCCCGGCTGCTGGGCTCCGAGGACCGGCGGAGTAAAGCTTATCTGGAATTGGTAGCTCTCTCCCGGGTTCAACGTCGCCGGCAGCACATGCCCGGAGATGGCGAACACAGCCGCCGCCGGATGGGGAGGATCCTGCTCCCAAAAAGTGCTTCCGTCATGAAATCCCATGGTGTTGATAGTTATTTGCTCCAATAGAGGATTCTGGAAGGTGTAGGTGACGGTTTTTGTAGTGCCCACCTGTACCTGGCCGAAATCCACCCCCGGGAGCTGCACTAGTTGCCAAGCCCCAGCCCCGCTGGGGTTCAGACAGATGTCCCCCAAATCATAAGTGGTGTAGCTGCCCCTCCCAGGGACCCAAGAAGAGGCCATGTGCCTGATGGGGAAGGTCCCGGGTTGATACCCAGAAACCTCTACCCGCACCCTGGTGCCAATATCCAGGGGGCCCAATGGGGTAACCGTGACCCTCTTCAATCGCAGGGGTTGGCCGGTGGAGCAATCGCTCACCGTACCCGTGATGGCCTTGCCCGGGGCGACCAGGATCTCGAAGTAGCCCCGGATGTCGGTGTTGCCGGAGTGTTGGGCCAGGGCTGCCGTGGCCACCAAGGCCAACCCGAAGAGAACCCCAACCACCCGCTTCCAGCTGCCACCAGCGAACATCTCCACTCACCTCCGGTTCGGTTTGTGAGGGGGCGAGCCGAAAAGAGAGCACACGGCGGCAAATCCGGTGAGTTTCCACCTGCGAATGGCCTAGGTCGGAGGGTGCATCCCGCTCACCCCCACAAGTATATACTCACCTGCCGCGGTAAGGTTTCCTCACTTCACAGGGGGGACTGAAGCTGAGCTGCCCCCAATCCTCACCGCAACCGACTAATCAGGAGCAACAGGAGGAGAAGGCCCACTAGCACGGTGAGGGGAACGAGCAGTAGGGGCAGGACCAATTTCCACAATTTCCGGCGCTGCTGGGGGGTGAGTTGGACTTGCGGGGGGCGGCGGAGGTCCAGCTTGCGCGCTTTTTTCAGCAATTTCACTGACTGCGCGATCTTCCCCTGTCTCCGGTAGACCACCCCCAGGTTGTGGTGGGCGGCCGGGTGCTGGGGGTCTTCCTCTATCGCGCGCCGGTAGGCGTACTCCGCCCGGGCCAGATCTCCCGAGTCGAAATAGAGGTTACCCAAGCGGAAGTAGATCTGAGCCTGGCTCACCCGGTACCGCAGGGCCTCCACCAATAGGGAAATGCCCTCTTGGTACCGCCCGGCCCGGCGCAATTCCTCCGCCCTGGCCAGTGCCTGGGCACAGATCTCCTCCCGCTCCCTCAGGCTCAGCCCTTGGGGGTCTGGGAGCAGAGGAGCGCCAGCCTTTCCTTCACCGCTTGGATGTCCAACCATGTCAAATACTTCGGACTCCCTTTCTTGCGACTGGGGTTGCGGAGCAAGAAACTCGGGTGGAACATGGGGAACACCTCGATCCCCCCTTGCCAGCGGTAGAACTTCCCTCGCAATTGGCCGATGCCCTCGCTTCTCCCCAGCAGGCGCTGGGTGGCCGCGTTGCCCAAGGTCACGATTATGCGGGGGTTGATCAGGGCGATCTGGGCTTCCAGCCAATCCCAACAGGCATCCATCTCAGCCTTGGTGGGGACGCGGTTGCCCGGGGGCCGACACTTGACCACGTTTGTGATGTACACGTCCTCCCGCCGGATCCCCACCGCTTGCAGGATCTGGGTGAGGAGCTGACCTGCTTTGCCGACGAACGGCCGGCCCGTCTGGTCTTCAACCTCCCCTGGCCCTTCCCCCACGAACATGAGCTGGGCGTGGGGGTCCCCCTCACCGAACACCAAGTTGGTGCGGCTTTGGGCGAGCTGACACCGCTGACAGTCCTGGGCCAACTCGGCCACCGCCGCTAAAGTCACGATCATGTCTGCCATAGTAGCACTTTAGCTCCTCCGGGTGGGCGGCTCAACCCCGGGGCCTCCCTGGCCCACTTCGCTAAAATAGGCCCATGAGATGGCGGATTGTGGGGTGGTTGGTCTTAGCCCTGGGAATAAGTTGCCTCGCTGGCCCAGAGGTTTTCTTGAGCCCGGGGGAGTCGATTCAAGCCGCCATTGACGCTGCCGCGGCCGGCAGCGTGATCGTGCTTTCTTCAGGCCTGTGGCAGGAGCACATCACCATCACGAAGGACCTGGTGCTGAGGGGGACAAGCGGAGGGGAGAGCGTGATTTCCGCTGCTGAAGAGGGGCTCCCGGTGATATCCATCGCCAGTGCTCAGACCATCTCCGTGACCTTGGAGTCACTCACCGTGGTGGGCGGGGCGGGGGAATGCCGCGACACCCGGTGTCCCCACGGGATCTGGGTGACCGGTTCGGCCAAGCTGACGGTGGTTTCCTGTGAGGTCAGGGGCAACGCCACTTGTGGCCTGTTCGCCAACGGCGCAGTGGAGGTAAGCGCCAGCCAAACTATCTTCTCAGAGAACCAAACCGGCGTTTGGGTGCACGGCGAAGCCCAAGTCAAGCTGCAGGACTCCCAGGTGTGGGGGAACTACTATGGGCTGATCGTCACCGGGTCCGGCGAGCTGGTGGTGAGGGAGAGCGTCATCTCGCAAAACCAACGTGACGGAGTATTGGTGGCCGAGGCGGGCCGGGTTTACCTATGGGGAAACGAGATCACTCAAAACGGCCGGGTGGGAGTGTGCGTTGACCTGCCGGGGTGTTACAGGACCCAACGTGGTTTCTTCGGCTTGGTCCGGGGGGAAGACAACGCTATCCCCGAATCCGGCCAACCGAATGCCAACGGGGTGGCCCCGTTCTGTCCCCGGGAGCTCGCCTTCCTCAGCTTCAGGTTAGGGGGGATCTTCCCCCCGCCTGACCCGGAGGCCCTGCTGGCTCGCCTGCCCCTGCCCCTCCCCCCACTGGGTTCCCCTCAGGCCCCCATCGCAATCCTAGAGTTCTCGGATTTCTCATGTCCTTACTGCGCTAGGTTCACCTTGGAAATATTGCCTCAGCTTGAAGAGGAGTACATAGACACGGGGCTAGTGAAGCTGTTTTTCTTCCCCTATCCGGTGCATGGGGCAGAGGCTCGGCTGGGGGCGGAGGCCGCGTTCTGCGCCCTGGAGCAGGGACTGTTTTGGGAATTCGCCGAGGCAGCCTTCCAATACGCCGAGGAACATGGCTTCCCCACCTTGGGGCAGGATGAACTGGCGGAGATCATGGCCGAGGTAGGTGGGGACGAAAACGAGTTACGTCGCTGTTTGGAGACAGCTCGGTGGGCGCAAGCAGTGGAGGAAAGCATCGCCCTGGGCAAGGAGCTGGGGGTGAGGGGCACACCCACCTTCTTCCTCCAGGGCTGGGCGGTGCCCGGGGCCTACCCCTACCCGGTGTTCCAGGGGATCTTGAACTGGATATTGAACCAATCTGCCGAGCGATGACTTCCGCTATGTCCCGAAGGAGCTAGCCGGGCTTTCTTTGCCCTCCACCCGAGACCTCTGTTTGCAGAACCCAGTTGGCCCATCTTCTCCTAGGAGGTGGGGGGAGCGCCCCGGTTAGTATGTCCCGGAGGCACGACAGCTTGTCATCTGTTTCAGTTCTTTCATCAGCCGCTCCAGGGGGTTGGGTGGGTGAAGCCAGGCTCAGGCGGCCTCGGGGCTAATAAGGCTTCCTTGCCTTCAAGTCGGCCCCACTTCGTGGGACGCTGCCGTGGAACCCTGCTGTATGTCTATGCAACCCCTCTACAATTTATCGATGTCCGGGACGGTGCCGTCGGCGAGGCGGTAGAGCGATTCCCCGGCCCGGGGGACCACCAGGATCCCCTCCTCCTCCCTCCCTATGTACCCCTCGGGATCCACGGACCCCGGATCCCGGTAGCCCAGGTTGATCTTCCGGCACACCCCCTCGGGGAGCCCCGTGGCCAGAACGACCTCGATCCGGGGACGCTCCACCCCATCCCGGAAGGTCCCGATCCCCTTCACGTGGGTGGAGTGGGCGAGCACCGCCCAGGGGTACCGCTCGAACGCCTCCCACTGGGCGAGGAAGTAGTCCCGCACGTGGTACCCCACCTCCAGGAGCCACCTCCCGTGGGTGGGGGAGATCTCCCGGATGTGGGGGGCATAGATGATCAGGGTGCCCCCGTCGGCCACCACCGGCTCCAGCTTGTACATGCATTTGCCCGCCGTCCAGAGCTCCCGGTACATCGGGGGGGCCACCGAGATCACCAGGTCATAGGGCCGTTCCACCCAGACGATGTTCACTTGGGCCGAGAGGTCCGCGGCCGCCTCCCACGCCTCGACCACCTCCCCGAGGAAGATCCCCACGAGGTCGTGGCCCCGCAGCACGAGGGAGAGCCCCAGCCTCGGGGTGGGGACGAAGGAGGCCGCCCGCTCCACCATCTCCCGCACCGGGGTCAACTTGTGGCCGTTGATCTTGGGGTTGGTGATCAGCGCCCCCAGCCAGTGCGATACGTGCAACATCCGCGGCCCCGAGACCCCGGGGAAGAAGTACTTGTGCCCCCCGGAGAAACCGATCACCTCGTGGGGGAAGACCGGGTTCACGATGAAGACCCGATCGTACTCCAGCACCAGCCGGTTTATCTCCACGTCCACCCCCACCCGCAGGAGCCCCCGCGAGATTTCCTCCATCTCGTCCGGGGCGATCTCGCCCACCTTGACGAGGGCGGTGGGGTCGTCCCAGCGGTGCTGGAAGATCTTTACCCCGGGGCGCTCGCGCCACGTGGGGCCGAAGTGGGCGTCCAGCTGGGCCTCGGTCATGGGGGGATGGGTGCCCAGGGCCACCAGGAACGCGAGCTCCTTCACCTCCGGGGCGAGCTCCTCCACCAGTACCGCGAAGATCTCCGGCATGGGGAGGGTGCGGGTGTCGTCGGGCACGATCACGAGCCACCGCTCGCCCTTCCCCCCGATCCCCGCCAGGGCCTCCCGCAGCTTCTCCCCGAGCTCGGCCCCGGGGATCGGGCGCTCCGGGGCGTGGGAGAGGATCATGCCACCGCCTCCCAATCGGTGTGGAAGGTGCCCTCCCTGTCGATCCGCTGGTAGGTGTGGGCGCCGAAGAAGTCCCGCTGTGCCTGGATCAGGTTGGCCGGGAGCCGCTCGGTGCGATAGGCGTCCACGAAGGCCAGGGCCGAGTCCATGGCCGGGGTGGGGATCCCGTGCTCGCGGGCGATGCACGTCACCCAGCGGAGATCGCCGTGGTACTCCTCCCACGCGGACCTGAACGGCTCCGCCAGGAAAAGCAGCGGGAGATCGGGCTCATCGAGGAGGGCCTTGCGGATGGGGACGAGGAGCACCGAGCGGATGATGCACCCGGCCATCCACACCCGGGCCACCTCGGCGAGCTCCAGTCCGTATCCCCTCTCCGCCGAGGCGTCCCGGAGCTGCCTCAGCCCCTGGGCGTAGGCCGCGATCACCGAGAGGTACACCGCCCCGAAGAGCCTCCCGATGAACTCGCCGCGGTCCACCCCCAGCGCGGGATCCAGCCCGGAAAGGACCCCGCTCGCCGCGGCGCGCTCGTCCTTGAACGCGGAGATGATCCGGGCGAACACCGCCATGGCGATGGTGGGGGCCGGGGTCCCCAGGTCCAGGGCCGCCTGGGTCGACCACTTCCCCGTTCCCTTCTGCTTCGCCGTGTCTAAAATCAGCTCCACCAGCGGCTCCCCCGTACCCGGGTCCCGGTAGCGCAGGATCCGCTCGGTGATCTCGAACAGATACCCCCCGAGCTCCCTTTTGTTCCAGTCGGAGAAGACCCCGGCCATCTCGTCCGGGGACATCCCCAGGCCCCGCTTCATGAGGTCGTAGGCCTCGGCGATGGTCTCCATGATGGCGTACTCGATCCCGTTGTGGACCATCTTCACGTAGTGGCCGGCGGATCCCGGCCCGAAGTAGCCGCAGCAGGGGCCCTCGGGGCCCGGGGCGGCGATCCGCTCGAACACCTCCCGGACGAGTTCGTACCCCTCCCGGTGGCCCCCGGCCATGATGGAGGGGCCGCACAGCGCCCCGTACTCGCCCCCGGATATCCCCACACCCAGGTAGAGGAGGCCCCGCTCCTCCGCCTCCCCCAGCCTCCTTTCGGTGTCGGCGTAGTGGGAGTTGCCGCCGTCCATCACCAGGTCCCCCCGCTCGAGGAGCGGGAAGAGCCCCTCCAGCATCGCGTCCACCGGGGCGCCGGCCTTCACCATGATCAGGATCCTCCGGGGCCGCGCGAGCGCGTCCACGAACTCCTCCAGGGTGTAGGTCGAGATGATCCGCCTGCCCTTGGCGCGGCCCTCCGCGAACTCCCGGGTGCGCTCGGCCGTCCTGTTGTAGACGGCCACCGGGAACCCCTTCCCCTCGATGTTCAGGGCCAGGTTCTGGCCCATCACCGCCATGCCGATGACGCCGATCTGGGCCCTCACTCCCCCTCACCTCCCCTCTCCCACGGCGGCCGCTCCGGGAGGGCCGCCTCGAACCTCTCGATGAGCTCCCGCTCGTAATCGCCGGCGTAGGTCCCGGAGAAGAAGCGCTCCAGGGCCTCGCCGTTGAACCTCCTCCAGGATTCCTCCTCCTCCCCGGGGATCACGGGGTAGAAGAGGACCCCGTTGGCCCGGGCTGCCCGGAGGTCCCCCGGGGCGTCGCCCACCATGAGGACGCGGTCCTTGGGATAGTGCTTGGCGGTGGCGGCGATGTGCTGGGACTTGGTCCCCATCTCCTGGCCGCAGATGAGGGCGGCGTACTCGTAGATCCCGTGCTCCCTCCACTCCCTCTCGATGGCCTCCAGGGGGGTCTGGGACACCACCACGATGTCCGCCCGGTCCGCGATCCTCTCCAGGGCCTCCCGCACCCCGGGAAAGGGGGGGATCCCCCTCACGATCTCCCTTATGGCCCAGTTCACCCGCTCGGACCACTCCAGGACGAGTTCGAACTCCCTGCGCGCCTCCTCGTTCGGGGCGTTCCTTATGGCCTCCCTGAGGCCGTCGTTGGAGAGGACGCTATCGGGATCGTCCACCCAGGCGAAGTAGTGGGGGAACTGGGGCACCTGGAAATTACGGCGCTTCACCAGCGGGTGCCCCGGGAGGAGCTCGGTGAGGATCCGCTTGATGGTGATGTGGCGGTTGGCCCCCCGGGTCTTGGAGAAGAGGTCCGCGAACTCCTTGCACTCCCGGGCGGCCTGGGCCACCGGTTGCAGCCCGAAGTAGGCGATCATCCACGGGGTGAAGCACTCCCGCTGCTTTATCCCCATGTTGTCGAACACGCACCCGTCGGAGTCGATGCACACGAGGTAGTCCTTGGTGGGCCTGAACCCCTCGAGCTTTTCCCTGTAGTCCATCCTCCCTCCTTCACTGCCGTGACGCGCGATGCGTAACGCGTGACGGGTTGCCCCGGTCCGCTTCACCCCGCGTCACGCGTCACTCATCACCCATCACCGGTATGCGGCGGGGACGTAGTCGGGGAGCCGCTTCGGGGCGAATGCCTTCTTCAGGCGCGCGAACCGGAGCCTCCCGCCGACTATGGGCACGCTCACCCGGTCTTCCCCCAAGAGGGGTGCGGCGTAATCGACGAAACCATCGGTCACGTCCGTCTTGGTCTCCGCGATCCAGTGGGCGGGGAAGGGCCGATCTTTGCCGGCCACCTCCCCCAGGGGGATCGCCCCGTACTCGGCGCGGTAGACTTCGCCCTTGGCCCTCCGGATGGTGACCATGAGGCCCGACTCCCCGGCCGCGGCGAGCTCCACCGCCTTCGCCCCCACCGCATAGGCGTCCTCCAGGTCCACCGGGGAGGCGTAGAGGATGGCGTCCCGCTGCTCGGTGCCGGGGACCTGGCCCCGGGCGAGGCCCCGGGCCGGAAGCCCCACGTCGTTCAGGTGGTTGACCAGGTTCTGGGCCACGGTGGCCCGGGAGGAGGAGAAGGCCGCGTGGCCGAAGGCGTCCTTCCTCTCCCCCAGCTCCCCGAGCTTCAGGCCCTCCGACACCACCACCAGCGCCCGGCCCCGCCTCCGGACCGTATCGGCGATGGAGTCGGTGATCTCCTCCAGCGACAGCCCGCACTCGGCGAGGAAGATGAGGAGGGGGAACTCCCGCTCGGGGTCGGCGAGCCTGGCGGCGGCGGGGACGAAGCCAACGCGCCTCCCCATGGCCTGGACCACCAGCACCGGGTCCGCCGGGGACGAGCCCCGGTTCTCCTCCTCCAGGCACTGGATCGTCCACGCCCAGTACCGGGCCACGGAGCCGTAGCCGGGGGTGTGGTCCACGAACTCCATCCCGGGGTCGCCCAGGTCGTTGTCGATGGTCTTGGGGACCCCCACCACGGTGAGCTCGTACCCCTCCCTCTCGGCGGCCTGGGCGATCTTGAGGCAAACTAGCTGGGTGTCGTTCCCCCCGATCCCGAAGAAGTACCCCACGTCGTGGGCGCGGAAGACCTCGATGACGCGGCGGAGGTCCTCCTCGTGCTCGAGCTTGTAGCGGGCGGTGCCGATGGCCCCGGCGGCGGGGGTGGTCCTGAGGAGCGCGATCTCCTCCCCGGGCTGGGCCGAGAGGTCCAGGAGCTCCTCCCGCAGGATCCCCAGGACCCCGTGGTAGGCCCCGTAGACGGTCCCGAACACATCGGGGAAGTCCCGGGCCGCCTCCACGATCCCCCGGAGGGAGTTGTTGATCACCGGGGTGGGCCCCCCGCCCATTGAGATCAACACGTTATTAGGTTTTTGGTGGCTCATCTCGACTCCTTGGCCTGGATGTTCCCCTGTAGTGGGCGATTGTGCAAACATTTCCAAAGGCCCAGGGGGTTGCCCTATTGCACATCAGAGACAAGGTTATTAAAATAGAGAGCGAGGCACCTGAAAAGGGCAAACCCGTCGCGAGGCGGGGGCGCAAAGCCACGGGCCTGCTTGGCAGGTAGCCGGGTTGCCAGGGATGGCAACCCGGCTTTTTCAGTTAGGGAGCACCCAGCGGGCAGTTCCGGGAAGAGGCCCAAGGGAGGCTCGCTGGGGAGGGGTGGCCAGAAGAGGAGCTGAGGAAGCGCTTGTTCTGCCACCTGAGCCCCGGCGAGCCTAAGGGGTAGGAAAGGAGGCAGGGATGCAGGTAACTTTCTACTTTCGGGATGAGGACATGTACTTGGTCCGCATGCTTGACGAACTGGCCAAACGGCAGCGGCGTTCCCGTTCCGCCGTACTGCTCTCCATTCTGGAAGAGTACTTCCAGCGGGGGAAGCGGTTGGGGGAGATCCTGGTGGACATCGGCGGGGCCACCCCGGAGGACATCGAACAGGGACTGAAGATCCAGAGGAAGATGGGCGGGCGTCCGTTGGGGGAGATTTTAGTGGAGAAGGGCATCGTCTCCAGCGAAGATGTAGAGCACGCTTTGACCATCCAGAGCCGCGTTCGCGCGCTTAAGCAGTAGCCGCTTTCCCCTTCCCCCAGTTCTGCGAAGGAAGGGGGGCTGCGGCCTTGGAGCGGTTCTGGGGGCAGGAGCTGGGTGCTAGGGCTGCCGCCGGCTGCCATAAGCTCAGTCGCGCAGCTGAGGGCTTGGCCTCAGCCTCCCCGCTACCCAGCCTTCTCAGCGAGCAAGTCGCCTTTGCTCAAAGCCCTCCTTCTTCGCCTCCACTTCCCGCCCGCCTCGAGCGGGGAGTCGCGGGCCACTTGGGCCGCCCTGCGCCTTCTCGACTTTCGGCGGGGGAGGCTCCTATTTTTCAGGCGATATCGGGGGGGTTGACAGGCCCCGGCCCCCGCCGTATATAAAGGCCAGAGCCATGGAGAGGAAACTACTTGTCGGGGAGGTGTTGTCTCGAGGTACCAACTGGTATCTGCTCTTTGTGACTTGGTGATCGCTCCCATTGGTCTTTGCCAGTGGGAGTGAGAAAGCGGCCAAAGGGCCGTTTTTTTACTTTAGGAGGCGGCAGATGCTCGCGGTGCACGGGCTCAGCAAGAGGTTCGGGGGGCTATGGGCGGTACGGGATTGTTCTCTCACCGTAGCCCAGGGCTCCATCACCGGTCTCATCGGTCCCAACGGGGCTGGGAAAACCACCCTCTTCCACCTCATCAGCGGGTTTTACCGGCCGGACAGAGGGCGGGTGGAGTTCGCCGGCCGTGACATCACCGGCCTCCCCCCCCACCGGCTGTTCCACCTGGGCCTCTATCGCACCTTCCAAATCCCACGGGTGTTTCCGGAGATGACGGTGGTGGAGAACCTGATGCTGGTCCCGGCTGGCCAGGCGGGGGAGAGGCTGTGGACTACCCTGTTGCGGCCCCGGCTGGTGTCCCGCCAGGAGAGGGCCCTGCGGGCCCGCGCTGAGGAGGTGCTGGACTTCACTGGCTTGTCCGAGGTGGCCACTTCCCCGGCCGGTGCCCTTTCCGGAGGGCAGAAGAAACTGCTGGAGCTGGCCCGCGCCCTCATGGCTTCCCCCAAGTTGGTGTTGCTGGACGAACCCGGGGCCGGGGTGAACCCCACCCTGATGAAGCGGCTGGCAGCCCGAATCCGCGAGCTGGCCCTCACCTTCGGGGTCACCGTGTTCCTCATCGAGCACGACATGGACCTGGTGATGGGGCTGTGCGACCCGGTGATCGTGATGAGTGAAGGGCGGGTGCTGACTCAAGGAAGCCCTGAACAGGTGCGGGCCGATCCCCGGGTGATCGACGCTTATCTGGGCGGACAGTATGCCGTTGCTTGAAGCCACGGGCATCCGGTCTGGCTACGGCGACATGGAGGTGCTCCATGGCGTGGATGTTCATCTGGAGGCCGGGGAACTGGTGACCATCATCGGCCCCAATGGCGCCGGCAAGTCCACCCTGCTCAAGACCATCTTCGGGCTCCTCAAGGCCCACGCTGGGGTGGTGCGGCTGGCAGGACGGGACATCACCGGGACCCCACCCCACCGCATCGTCCACTGGGGGATGTGCTACGTGCCCCAAGTGGACAACGTGTTCCCGTCGCTGACCGTGGAGGAGAACCTGGAGATGGGGGCGTTCATCCTGAGAGGTCGGCTGGCCCCCCGGTTGGAGCGGGTGTACTCCCTGTTCCCGGCTTTGGCGGCCCGACGCCGGCAGCGGGTGGGGAAGATGTCGGGCGGGGAAAGGCAGATGGTGGCCATGGGCCGGGCCCTGATGCTGGACCCTAAGGTGCTGCTGCTGGACGAGCCCACCGCCGCCCTGGCCCCCAACTTGGTGGAGCAAGTCTTCCAAAGCATTTTGGCCATCAAGGACTCCGGGGTGGCCATCCTGATGGTGGAGCAGAACGCCCGCCATTCCCTCTCTATCTCCGACCGAGGTTACGTGTTGGTGGATGGTCGCAATCGCTGCCACGGAACCGGCCAACAGCTCCTCCAGGACGAAGAGATCGGTCGCATGTTCTTGGGAGGCTGACCGTGGGCGCCCTGGAGCAGTTGCCTCAGCTGGCGGTGTATGGGGTGGTGTCCGGGAGCATTATCACCCTGGGGGCGGTGGGATTGTCCCTCACCTACAGCATCCTCCGGTTTTCCAACTTCTCCCACGGTGACCTGATGACCACCGGGGCCTATATGGGCCTGGGCTTCTTGTGGCTGTTTCAGGGGCTGTTGCCGGGCCGCTGGGCGCCGCTCTCGTTCGGCCCCGCCCTGCTGCCCGCCTTGGCCCTGGCCATGGTGGGCAACGCCGGGTTGGCCATCGTGGTGGATCGGTTGGTGTTCCGGCGCCTCCGGCGGGCCAAGCCGGTGCTGCTGCTGATGGCGGCGGTGGGGGTGGCGTTCGTGTTGAGGAATTTGGTGCTGTTCGGGGCTCAGTCAGACCCCCTTTACTATTCGCGCCGCATCCAGCGGGCCCTGGTTCTGGGGGGCATCCGCATCAAGGCCGACCAATTGTTCGTGATCGGAGTGGCGCTGCTGGCAGTGCTGGCCCTTCACCTGTTCCTCCGGTATACCAAGACCGGCAAGGCCATGCGGGCTATGGCCGACAACCCCGATTTGGCCCAGGTGAGTGGGATCAACACCGAGCGGGTGGTGATCTGGACCTGGGCCCTGGGGGCGGCCCTGGCCGCTTTGGCCGGCATCCTGTCCGGAATCGAAAACAAGCTCATCACCCCGGAACTTGGCTGGCAAACCCTGCTCCCCCTGTTTGCCGCCGTCATCTTGGGGGGGATCGGCAGCCCCTATGGGGCCATGCTGGGGGGCATGACCATCGGCCTGGCAGAGGAGGTATCCACTGCCTTCATCTCCACTTCCTACAAGCCGGCGGTGGCCTTCGGGGTGTTGGTTGTGATGCTGCTGGTGCGACCCCAGGGGCTTTTGGGGAGGCGCTGAATGGAGACCGTGGTTGGTATCCTCAACTATCTCGTGTTTTTCGCCATCACCGCCTGTGTGTACAGCGTGCTCACCTTGGGACTCAATGTGCAGTGGGGGTACACGGGCCTGTTCAACATCGGCGTGGCGGGCTTCTACGCGGTGGGGGCCTATACCTCGGCCTTGGTCTCCGGCCCCCCGCCGGGAACCTTGGACTGGCGGATGTTCGGCGGCTGGGGCCTTCCGTTCCCAATTGGGTTCCTGTCGGCCGGGGTGGTGGCCGCGCTTTTGGCCCTGCTTTTGGGCTGGATCACCATCCGCCTCAAAGAGGACTACCTGGCCATTGCCTCCATCGGGATCGCCGAGGTGATTCGCCTTCTGATCAAGAACGAGGCTTGGCTCACCAACGGCGTGTGGGGCCTCAAGAACATCCCCTCACCCCTCTTCCACCCGGTGCAGTCTGGGGTAGAGGTTTTTTTGGCCGCTCATCCCCAGCTTCCCCCCTGGTTAGCCCAACTGGCCCGGGGGGCCTACAACTGGGTTTACCTGGCCGGGCTGCTGGCGGTGGTGGGGATGCTGTACTGGGTGTTGGAGCGGGGGTTGCGCTCCCCATGGGGGCGTGTGCTGCGGGCAATTCGGGACGACGAGCGGGCGGCCGCGGCCCAAGGGAAGAACGTGGCCGCCTTCAAGTTGCAGGCGTTCGTGCTCGGCTCGGGGATCATGGGGCTGGCCGGGAGCCTCTACGCCCACTACGCCCGCTATCTCAGCGTGGAGAAGTTCGAGCCCTTCTACGGCACGTTCATCGTCTGGGTGATGTTGGTGGCCGGGGGGTCGGGCAACAACCGAGGTGCCATCCTGGGGGCCTTTTTGGTATGGGGGCTATGGGCAGGCACCGACTTCCTCACCGAGTACTTGCCTCTGTCGGATGTGCAGGCGAGTGCGCTGCGGGTAGTGTTGGTGGGGCTGCTGCTTATTGGGGTGCTGCTCCTGCGGCCCCGGGGGGTGGTGGGGGAGCAGCGATTCGTCTCCCGCCTGTTCAAGGCTTAAACGCCCTCACCATTCTCTCTTTTTGGGAGAGATCCCAGCCCAGCATCCTTCCCACTATACTCTCCCTGAAAGGTGGTGAGCAGGGGTGAAGATCATCGTGGTGGGATTGAGCCCCTTGGGGCGGCGGTTGGCCGACGAGCTCTCAGGCCGCAAAGGGGTGGAGTTGGTATTGATCGATCAGGACGAGGCCACCTGCCAGGGGGCAGCAGATCGCTACGACGCCCTGGTGCTCCAGGGAGACGGAACCGACCCCGAGCTTTTGGCCAAAGCCGGGGCGGCTGAAGCCCAGGCCTTGGTGGCCGCCACCGGTTCCGATGCCCTGAACACGGTGGTGGGGTTGCTGGCCAAGCAGGCCGGCACCAAACAAGTGGTGGTGGTGCTGGACGACTTGGCCCTGCGGACGGCCTGTCAGGCAGTGGGGGTGGATCGGGTGGTGTCCCCGGTGTGGGCAGCGGCCAGCGAGATCAGGGCCTTCCTCTTGGGGGAGGGGGCGCTGGACTTCTCGGTGGCGGTGAGCGGGGGGGCGCGGGTGGCGGAGCTTTCCCCAGGCCCGTGGACAGGGGAAAAATTCGGGGACCTGGAGCTACCAAAAGGGGTAGCAGTCCCAGTGCTCCTGCGGCAGGGCAAGGCACTGGTCCCCGATCCCGGCACCACCCTGCGGGCAGAGGACGTATTGGTGGTGGTGGCCCAGGACGAGGCCCGGTTGGCTGCCCTGCGCAAGCTCATCCACCCTGAGGCCTCGTGAGTGCCCGGCGCGCAAAACAGCTTGCCCGAGCTTTGGGCTCACCCGCTCAGCGTTACGCCGCCGTCAGAGTGTGGTTTCCCCTCGCACCAGCAAGCCCTGCTATATTGACCTCATAAATTGCCCCCAGCGGGCGCTGAACAGCCGGCTATACCACGTGCATCCTGACCCATCTTCTACAGTTGTGG
>DFNF01000059.1 GCA_002375935.1 Acetothermia bacterium UBA3574 | reverse complement strand
TTCGAATCCCACTCCCTCCGCCACAGGCGCCCGTAGCTCAGGGGACAGAGCGCTGGCCTCCGGAGCCAGAGGTCGCAGGTTCAAATCCTGCCGGGCGTACCAGCGGCCTAGAGGTAGGTAGCTCCTCCCTTTTCAATGCCCACCAACTCCCGAGCATCCACAAGGAGAGGTTTGGGTGGCCGGTCCAATGTGGGCGGGCGGCATCCCGGTCCTCCTGGTAGGGCATCTATTCCCCGGTGGGTGTCAACCGCTGGCCACCCTGCGTTTCCCTGGGCCCCTGTGGGGGTTGACTGGCCGGCCGGCTTCCTCTATAATTAGCAGTCGGAAGGTAAGACTGCTAAAAATTGGAACCCCGCCCACGGGCGGTAACCAGGAGGTGATGCCTATGCTGCCAGCCGTCTGGCACAGCCCCTTCCGGCTCGCCTCCCGGCTGAGCCGGCTCATGGACCAGCTGTGGGAGGAGCTGCCCTTCGAATTCTCCCCCACCTTCGGTCGCTCCGACGTCTACGTCAAAGACAAAACCCTGGTCATCGAAACCGAGCTCCCCGGAGCCCGCAAGGAGGACATCCAGGTGCGGGTGGAGGGCGATTGCCTGGTGGTCTCCGGTGAGGTCAAGCGGTCCGAGGAGGTGCGGGAGGACAACTACCTGCGCCTGGGCCGCACCTACGGGGCCTTCCGCCGCACCTTCCCCTTGCCCGAGGAGGTGGAGGACAAGCGCAAGATCAAGGCCAAGTTCGAAAACGGGGTCCTCAGGGTGGAGGTCCCCCTCAAGCGGGCTCCGGAGTCCGCCGACAGCTTCGACATCAAGGTGGAGTGATTGCCGATGGGGGCCGGGCACGAGCCCGGCCCCTTTTTTCTTCGCCCGAGGATTTTTCACGATTGAGGGAAAGCGGGCTCGGATCCACCACCGGAGGGGGTCCGATCCCCAGGCGCATAATAGCCTTCCTTCCCAAAAGTAGATGGGGAGATAGAAGTCCACTTTGCCCTAACCAGAGACATTCCCTGAAGCCATATCTAACGCCGTTTAGATGGGGTTTCTCACTGCACCAGTCCTCCAACGTGGACCTGGTGAATTTGCCCCCAAGTCAGGCCCGCCGCCGGTAAAACAGGAGCTTGGTTTCCCCATACTCCCGCACCGACTCCAGCTCCAGGTGCCCGTAGCACTCGCCGGGCTGAGCCTTGTGAAACACCTCCACCACCACCGTGGCCCCCGGGGAGAGCGGGGCCAGCTCCCCCAACAGGGTTGTCGCCCGCAGGGCCAGGTCGCCCCCGTAAGGGGCGCCCACGAACACCAGGTCGAACTTCTTTCCCTTCCGGGCCAGCTTCCTTACAGCCTCCACCGCGTCCCCTTTGATCACCTGGGCCCGGTCCTGGTAGCCGAGCCGCCTCAGGTTCTCCCGGATGATCCGGATCGCCTTCCCGGATGAGTCCACGAACGTGGCCGCCCTGGCCCCCCGGGACAGGGCTTCCAGCCCCACCGCCCCGGTGCCGGCGAACAGGTCCAAGAACTCCGCCCCCACCACCCGCTGCCCCAGGATGTCGAACAGAGCCGTGCGCACCCGGTCCCGCAACGGGCGGATGTCGGCCCCGTGCCACTCCGTGAGCTTATGCCCCCGCTTCTCTCCCCCGATGATCCTCAACTTGCACTCCCCCTGGTTCCCGGTACGATCGGGCGCGGTTCCGTGGCAGGATATCCCAAATCGGCATCCGGTTCTGCTTGTGTCTGCGGGGTGCCGAGGAGCGTGAGATGAGATACGACGTGGCGGTGGTGGGGGCGGGGCCGGCCGGGCTGTTTGCCGCCCTGGAACTCTCCAACTCGGGGCTGCGGGTGGTGGTGCTGGACAAGGGCCTGGCCCCCAAGGAGCGGAAGAGCATCACCTGCGGGGTGGGCGGGGCCGGCACCTTCTCCGACGGAAAGCTCAACCTCACCCCCAAGATCGGCGGGGACCCGGCGGCCATCGGCTGCAGCCCCGGGGAGCTGGAGGCCCTGATCGCCGAAGTTGACCGGGCGTTCACCCGCTACGGGGCGCCGGAGAAGTACTCGGGCGAGGACCAGGAGGCCCTCTCCGCGCTCAAGAAAAAGGCGGCCGAAGCTGGCATCGAGTTCATCGCCGGCCGCCAGCGCCACATCGGCACCCGCCGCATCCGGGAGGTCATCGACGCCATGTACCAGGACCTCCTGGCGCGGGGGGTCGAGTTCCGCCTGGGGGCCGAGGTCAGGTCCATCTCCAAAGACAACGCGGGGTTCCGGCTCGACCTCGGGGGGGAGGCCATCGAGGCCGAGTTTGTGATCGCCGCCCCGGGCCGGGTGGGGGCCTACTGGCTGCGGGAAGTGGCCCGGGCCCTGGGGGTGGGGCCGGAGTTCGGCCCCCTGGACGTCGGCGTCCGGGTGGAGTTCCCGGCCGAGCTCTACCAGCCCATCGAACAGGTCATGTACGACGCCAAGTTCCGCCTTCGCACCCGCACCTACGACGACATGGTGCGCACCTTCTGCACCAACCCGAGGGGGTTCGTGGTCAAGGAGGACTACGACGAGTTCGTGCTCGTGAACGGCCACGCAGAGAACAAGCGGAAGACCGAGAACACCAATTTTGCGCTTCTGGTGCACATTGAGCTCACCGACCCGGTGGAGGACACCACCGAGTACGGCCGGGCGATAGCCAAGCTGGCCACCACCATCGGCGGGGGGCGCCCCATCCTGCAGCGGCTCAAGGACCTGGAGCAGGGGCGCCGGTCCACCCAGGAGCGCATCCGGCGGGTGCCCATCCACCCCACGCTCTCCGAGTTCACCCCCGGGGACATCTCCATGGCCTTGCCCCAGCGGGTGGTGACCGACGTCGTGGAGGGGATAAAGCGGCTGGACCGGATCATGCCCGGGCTGGCGGCCGACGGCACCCTGATCTACGCCCCGGAGATCAAGTTCTACGACACCCGCTACCGGGTACGGGCCGGGATGGAGACCGAGCTCCCGGGCTTCTACGTGGCCGGGGATGCCTCCGGCCACTCCCGGGGGATCGTGTTCGCCGCCGTCACCGGCATCCTGGCCGCCCGCCGCATAAAAGCCGTGACGCGTGACGGGCAGCGCGTGGCTGGCTGAGTCTCCCACGGGGGTGAAGGCGTGATCTACGGGGAGAGGGTGAGGCTGAGGGCGATCGAGCGGGAAGACATCCCCCGCTTTCTGCGCTGGTTCAACGACCCCGAGGTGCGGCGCTACCTGGCCATGTACCGCCCCCTGTCCCGGGCGGAGGAGGAGCGGTGGGTGGACTCCCTCCTCACCCGCCGGGAGGACATCGTGTTCGCCATCGAGGTGCGGGAGGGGGAGGGATGGGTCCACATCGGGAACGTTGGCCTGCACCGGATCGACTGGAAGAACCGGGTGGCCACCCTGGGGATCGTGATCGGCGAGCGGGGGTACTGGGGGAAGGGCTATGGCACCGAGGCAGTCAAGACCACGCTCCGCTATGCCTTCGGCGAACTCGGCCTAAATCGGGTGGAGCTTGAGACCTACTCCTTCAACCCCCGGGCCCAGCGCTGCTACGAGCGGGCCGGCTTCCGGCGCGAGGGAGTCCGCCGGCAGGCCCTGTACCGGGAGGGCGAATTCCACGACGTCATCACCATGGGCATCCTGCGGTCCGAGTTCGAAGGAGGAAATGGATGAGGGCTAAGCGGGCTCACACGGTGGAGATAAGGGTGGTGAGCCAGCGGGGTACTTGCGCCGCCGGGCACAAGGTGGGAGAAGTTTTTCGCATTCTGGGGGAGAGCGAGCGCTTCCAGACGCCCGGCATTTGTCTCCACGCCCTGGCAACCATGCTGCCCAAGATCTTGGCGCTGCGGTACGGGGCCGCCTTCCCCTGGGCCGAGGAGGGGGGAGCCATCCGACACGCCTGCCCCGACCCGGTGAACCCCTGCGTGTTCGAGCTGCGGGCCGTTGGGTAGTCTTCCCCGCCCTCCCGCTGAGCGTTGCGAGGTGTGCCCGTGGAGGCGACCCTGATTGAGCTGCTGGAACGGCTGGTGAGTCCCGGCGGGGCGTTGGTGATCACCGGGCCCATCGGGGCGGGCAAGACCAGTGCCGCCGGCCAGCTCGCGGCGTGCCTCCGGGGGCGAGGCTGGGTGGTGGGGGGGTGGTCTCGCCGCGGGTGGTGGAGGCCGGGGCCACCCTGGGCTATCGGGTGCGAGACCTTTTGACCGGGGAAGAGGCGCCGCTGTGTAGCCTCCAGCCTCCCGGCATCAAGTTCCGCCGGTTTTACTTCTCTCCGGCCGGGTTGGAGCTGGGGCGGGCGGCGTTGGCCCGCGCCGCCCGGCAGGCCCAGTTGGCCGTGGTGGACGAGGTGGGGCCGTGGGAGCTGGCCGGGGGCGGGTTCGCCCCTGCCCTGCCCCTGCTGACAAAAAAGCGCCTCCCCCTGGTCCTCACGGTGCGCCCTCACCTGGTGGCGGAGGTCCTGGGGTGGCTGGGGCTACCCCCCGATACCCCCCGGGTTTCCCCGGCCCGGATTCTGGGGCTGCCTTGGGCTAAAATGCCCCCCACCCACAAGGAGGGATCGAGATGAACACCAGCTGGGCTCCGAAGTCCGAACCTTCCGGGGGTACCGTGCTCACCCGGGAGGGCTACGAGCGGTTGAGGAAGGAGCTGGAGCATTTGATCCGGGTCAGGCGGCCTCAGGTGGCTCAGAGGCTGCGGGAGGCGCGGGAATTTGGGGACATCCGGGAGAACGCGGAGTTCGCCGCTGCCAAGGAGGAGCAAGCCCAGATCGAGGCCCGGATAGCCGAGCTGGAGAGGCTGCTGCGTGGGGCCCGGGTGGTGGACTGATCCCCGGGCTGTTCGTACAATCGGGTTGCCCGGAGGGGTGGGCGAGCGGTCTAAACCACCGGTCTGGAGAACCGGTGCACCCCTAAAGGGTGCCGTGGGTTCGAATCCCACCCCCTCCGCCAGCAGGGCCGGCGCCGCCGGCCCGTTTTTACTTGCCCTGCCGCTTCTCCAGGGCCACCAGGAGTTCTAACACCCGGGCGGCCACCTGCCCGGGAGGGGGCTCGGCGTCCACCACGTACACGTCGTCGGCCTTGGGGGGTGAGAGGTCCCGCTGGGCGTCCAGCCGCGCCTGCACCACCTCCCAGGGGACCCCGGCCTTGAGCAGCCGCTGGCGCCGGGTTTCCTCACTGGCCGCCAGCCACACGAAGGCGTCGAACAGATCCCTTCTGAGGTGAGGGCTGGAGAGGAGCAACGCCCCCTCCACCAACAGCCACCTGGTGCCCAACGCCCGGTGGCGAGCTATTTCCTCCTCCAGCGCCCGCATCACCCAGGGGTGCACGAGGTCCTCCAAGTCGGCCTTGGCTTGGGGGTCGGAGAAAACGAGCTGGGCTAGCCGGCCCCGGTCCACCGCCCCTTGGGGGGTCAGGACCTGCTCGCCGAACCTGGCCACCAGGGGGGCGTAGGCTGGCCCCCCGCGGCGGTAGCTGGCGTGCGCCAGTTGGTCGCAATCCACCCGGCCGATCCCCGGCCGCCGGGCCAGCATCCGGGCCACGGTGGATTTGCCTGCCCCGGCCGGCCCGGTGATGCCGATCACCTTCATGGCCTCCCACCATAGCCGGAGCCCCGGGGGGAGGGGAAGCCCAGGTTTCTCAGGGGGCCTTCTCCCGGGCCTGGCGGTGCAGCTGGGCCTGATGGAGGAACGCCTCCAGCCGGGTGCGCAGGTGGGTTTGTTCTTGCCCGTCGAAGGTGAGGTTGAGCCAGGGGATGCCCCAGTCGCGCTTCACCCGCCGGGACACCGCGGCCACCATGGTGCCGGGCATGCAGCTGAAGGGCATCACGTTCACGATCCCGTCGAACCCCTTGCAGGCGTAGTCGATGGCTTTCCCCACCGTGAGCACCGGTTCCCCCCGGTAGGCCTCGGAGATGTAGGGCTCGGCCTGGGCCACCACCTCCTCGGTGAGGGGTTCCTCCCGCTCCCAGTCCGGCAGCGCCCCGGCGAATCTCTTGCCCAGCCGGTGTTCGTCCCCCCGCAGTACCCACCGCTCCAGCTTCGTCTTGACCAGGGTGAGGTAATCCCGCCGCAGCCGGGCGTCCCCCTGCCGCTTGAACAGGGTGTAGGAGAGCCACTCGCCGGTGGGGGCGATCCGCACCTCCGCCCCCAGCTCCTCCAACAGCCGCACCAGGTTGGCGTTGCTGAACGGGTTGGCCCGCACGTAGATCTCCCCCACGATCCCGATCAGCGGCCGGTTTTGGGGGCGTTGGGGCACGGCCTGGAGTTTTCTCACCAGCTCCGGCAAGGTGGCCAGCAACCCCCGGCGCCCCCCTTGGATCAACGCCTCCTGCAGCCCGGCCAACGCTTCCTGATAGGCCCGATCAGCACTCCCCGGCTCCACCTCATAGGGCCGCACCCGCCACAGCAGCTTTTGCAGGAGGTCCACCGCCGCCACCGCGTGCCAAGCGGTCCGGCGGAACTCCGTGCCCAGGTCCCGGATGGTATATCCCCCGTAGGCCTCCAGGGCGATGAAGTCCACCTCGTAGCCCAGCCGGCGGAGGATCATCTTCTGGGCGGCGAAGTAATGGCAGAACCGACAGGGGCCGGTGCTGGTGGCCATGAACAGGCACGCCTTTTCTGGCTCGAAGTCTTCTCTTTGCACTAACTTCAAAAAATCTCCCGTGGTGATGATGAAGGGCAAGCACTCCCCCCCGGTGGCGTACTTCCTCCCCAGGGCCAGGGATTCCTGGTCCGGCGGAGGAAGGGTCTCTGCCCGGTAGCCGAAGTGCCGCAAGGTGGCCTGCAGGGCGTAGTTGTGGTCGCACATGTAGGGGAGATAGATGGTCTTGTGGCGGTCGAAGGCCTCCCGGGGGCGGGGCAGG
>DFNF01000027.1 GCA_002375935.1 Acetothermia bacterium UBA3574 | reverse complement strand
CCCCGGTGGCCCCCAGCCCCACCAACAGCCCGCCCACCGCCGGGCGAAGCAACCCCGGCCATGTCTCCCAAACTAATTCATAGAGCCGCCGCATTCCCTCCCGCCCCAGCAGGCACACCACTCCCCCGGCGATCAGCACCACCGCCCCCAAGGTGAGCGCCAGCCACCGTTTCACCCCGATCCCGGGGAGCAGAAATTTCACCCAGCCCGGCGGTTTCACTCCCACTCCACCCTAATTTCAGGCGCCAGGGCCTCCACCTTCCGGGTAAGTTCCGGCTCTGCCCTGACCCCGTATCGCTGCCCAGCCACCACCACCAGTTCCCGGCTCCCGTCCGTCAGCTTCACCCACACCGGCAGGGGACCCGGGAAATCTCCCAGGGTGGAGGCCAGTCGGCTCACCGTCTCCCGCTCGGCCAGTTCCACTGGCAACCTGATCACCAGCCGGCTGGGCCCTAGCTGAGGCGGGCCTTCCAAGGGTTGAGCTTCCTCCACCACCAGCCGCTGGCCACCGTTCCTCTCTTCCCAACGCACCTTGAGGACGAGCAACGCCTCGGGGGAGAACCAGCCGGGGGTGGCCTCGTACACCCGACTCCTCACCACCGCTTCCACCTCCCCGCTTGTGTCCTCCAGGGTGAGGAAGGCCAGCCTGCCGGTGGCGGTGGAGATCACCTTGGCAGCCTTCACCCGGCCGGCCACCCAGAACCCGCCCTTTCTCCCGGCCGCTTCCCCCAACGGAACGGCCCCCAGCCGCTCCAGCCGCTCCCGGTGTTCGTCCAGGGGGTGGCCGGACAGGAACAGGCCCAGCAGCTCCTTTTCAAACCGCAAGAGCTCGGAACGAGTGAACTCCTCCTCCCTCACCGGCAGCTTGGGCACCAGCTCTTCTGCCCCGAAGAACGATTGCTGGCCGGTGACCCGCTCCCTTTTGGCCAACTGGGCGAGGCGGAGCCCCTCGTCCACCAGGGCCAGCAACCCTTTGCGGGACTGGCCGAACCGGTCGAAGGCCCCTGCCCTGATGAGGTGCTCCACCGTGTCCCGGGGCACCCGTTCCGGGTCCACCCGCTGACAGAAGTCGAAGAATCCCTGGAAGGGCCCTTGCCTGCGGGCCTCCAGGATCGCCTCCACCGCCGCGCGCCCCACGTGCTTGATCGCCGCCAGGCCAAATCGGATCTTCCCCCCAGCCAGGGGGGTGAAATCCACGTCCGATTCATTTATGTCCGGGGGCAACACCTCGATGCCCATCTCCCGACACTCGGCGATGTAGGCGGCCACTTTGTCCGTGTTGTCCCCCACCGAGGAGAGGAGCGCGGCCATGAACTCCGTGGGGTAGTGGGCCTTGAAGTAAGCAGTCCAATAGGAGATGAAGGCGTAGGCGGTGGCGTGGGATTTGTTGAAGCCATAACGGGCGAACTTCTCGATGTCGGCGAAGATCCGCCGGGCTTCCTCTTCCGGGATTCCGTTGTTCACACAGCCGGTGACGAACCTGGCCTCCATCTCCGCCATCACTTCCGGCTTCTTCTTGCCCATGGCCTTGCGCAGGAGATCTGCCTCGGCCAGGGTGAACCCGGCCAACCGTTGGGCCATGAGCATCACCTGATCTTGATAGATGGGCAGGCCATAGGTTTCCTGGAGCACTTCCTCCAAGGCCGGGTGGGGATAGGAGATCGGCTGCCGACCGTGCTTGCGCTCGATGTAGTCCTCGGCCATGCCGGATTCCAACGGCCCTGGCCGGTACAGGGCCAGGATGGCGATGAGTTCCCTGAACTGGGTAGGCTCCAGGCGCCGGATCAAGGCCCGCATCCCGGCGGACTCCAACTGGAACACCCCGCTGGTCTTCCCCTCCCGGATCAGCTGGAAGGTGGCCTCGTCGTCGAGCGGGATTTGGGTGAGGTCCACCCGCACCCCGGTCCGCTCCTCCACCAGCCGGCACACGTCATCGAGCAAGGTCAGGTTCCTGAGCCCCAAGAAGTCCATCTTCAGGAGGCCCAGGGCCTCCAGGTCGTGCATGTCGAATTGGGTAACGAACTGGCCGTCTGACAGCCGCAACAGGGGGACGTACCGCTCCAGGGGCTCTGGGCTTATCACCACCCCGGCGGCGTGGGTAGAGGCGTTTCGCAGCAGGCCCTCCAATCTCCGAGCGATGTCAAACAGCCGCTTGGCTTGCTCGTCCCGCTCGCTCAGCTCCCGCAAGTCTGGGACCGTCTCCAGGGCTTGGGCCAGGGAGTGGCCGAAGGGAATCTTCTTAGCTATCCGATCGGCCTTTTCGTAGGGGAGGCCAAGCACCCGGGCCACGTCCCTCACTGCCGAACGGGCGGCAAGCCGGTCGAAGGTCCCGATCTGGGCCAGGTGGTCCTGGCCATAGCGCCGGGCGGCGTACTGGATCACCTTGTCCCGGCCCCGGATGCAAAAGTCGATGTCGATGTCGGGCAAGCTGACCCGGTCGGGGTTCAAAAAGCGCTCGAACAGCAGCCCCCACTTGAGGGGGTCCACCTGGGTGATCCCCAGCGCGTAGGCCACCAGGGAGCCGGCGGCCGAACCCCTGCCCGGGCCCACCGGGATCCCCTCCTCCCGGGCATAGCGGACGAAGTCCGCCACGATCAGAAAGTAGGCAGCCAGGCCCATCCGGCCAATCACCGAGAGCTCATAGGACAAGCGCTCCTCCACCTCCGGGGGCAGCGGGGAGCCGAACCTCTCCTCTGCCCCAGCCCGGGCCAAATGCTCCAAATACTCTTGCGGGGAGGAGAACCCCTCCGGCACCGGGAAGGCGGGCAAAAGCTGTTGGCCAAAGGAGAGTTCAAGCTGACAACGCTCGGCCACCTCCAGGGTGCGGTCCACCGCCCCGGGCACTTCCCGGAACCGGGCCCGGAGTTCCGCTTCGCTCAAGAAGTGGTAGCCATCCCCGTCGAAGGCCCGGGCATCCGGCCCCTCCAAGCGTTTCCCCCCCTGGATGTTGATCAGCACCTGGTGGGCCTCCCGGTCCTCCGGGGCCAGGTAATGCACGTCCGAGGTGGCCACCGTGGGGAGGGAGAGCTCCCTGGCGAGCCGGAGCTGGGCGGAGACGAGCCGCCGGCTCCTCTCCAAGCCGTGGTCTTGGAGTTCCAGGTAAAACCGCCCCGGGAAGATCTCGGCCAGGCGCCCGGCCGCCTGCCGGGCCTCCCCCTCCTTTCCCTGGAGGAGGAGCCTCTGCACTTCCCCCGACTCACAGGCCGACAGGGCCACCAGTCCCTCCGCGTACCGCTCCAAAAGCTCCAAGTCCACCCGGGGTTTGTAGTAAAACCCCTCGGTGTGAGCCCTGTTCACCAGGGTCAGGAGGTTTTGCCACCCCACCTGGTCCTCCGCCAACACCACCAGGTGGTAGTAATTGGGCTTTCCGGCCTGGGTTTCCTTCAGCCTGCGGGTGCGGGGGGCAACGTAGAGTTCGCAGCCCAAGATCGGCTTGAGCCCCGCCTCCCGGGCTGCCCGGTAGAACTTCACCGCTCCGGAGAGTACCCCGTGGTCGGTGAGCGCCAAGGCGGGCAGGCCCTCTGCCTGGGCCCGGGCCACCAATTCCGGGATCCGGCAAGTGGCATCCAAGAGCGAGTACTCGGAGTGAACATGAAGGTGCACGAAGGCCACCTTCCACCTCCCTCATCCGTGATCGAGGGGCTCACCCCCGATGGTCTCCCCTCCACCGGGCCCAAGTTCCCCCACGGGCCCGCTCAGGGTGGCTCGCTGCGAACGATGAGCTTGAACTCGTCCGGGTACCCCCAGCCGAGGAGGTTCCTGGCCCAGGCCTCCACCACTTCCGGGTCGGTGGCGGAGGCGAGCTGTCCCTCCAGGGCCTCAATCTCCGCGAGGAGCTGCCGTTCCTGAGCCTGGAGGGCGGCCACTTCCCCGGCCAACCGGGACAGGCCGATGAGCCGGCTCCCGTACAGCCAGCCCAATCCGGCCAGCACCAAGGCCGCCAGGATCACCTTGAATCCCGTGCTAACCCCGGGTGGGCCAGCTGGCAAATGGCGGCTCGAAGACCTCCTCGATCCTGAGAAGTTCATTGTACTTGGCTATCCTCTCCGAGCGCGATAGCGACCCGGTTTTTATCTGGCCACAGGAGGTTCCCACCGCCAGATGGGCGATGGACACGTCCTCGGTTTCCCCGGACCGGTGGGAGACCACGCAGGTGTAGCCGGCCCGAAAAGCCTGGTCCATGGCTTGGAGCGTCTCGGTGACGGTTCCGATTTGGTTGAGTTTTATGAGGATAGAGTTGGCTACTCCCCGCCTGATTCCCTCTGCCAGCCGTTGGGGGTTGGTGACAAACAAGTCGTCCCCTACCAACTGTACTCGGTCCCCCAGCTTCTGGGTAAGCAGGGCCCAACCGTCCCAGTCTTCCTCCGCCAACCCGTCCTCGATGGACACGATATGGTATTTTTCAATCCACTCGCTGTAGAGCTCTACAAGCTCGGCAGCCTGGCGTTCCCCGGCCAAGCGATAGAGGCCCTTTTCCGGTTGGAAGAACTCGGAGGCGGCGCAGTCCAGGGCCAGTGCGATTTGGCTGCCCGGCTGGTAGCCCGCTTCTGTGATGGCAGACAGGAGGAACTGGAGGGCGTCCTCGTCGGAGGGCAGGCGGGGGGCGAATCCCCCCTCGTCCCCCACGGCCACCGAGTGGCCGGCCTCCTTCAGCAGGCGCTTCAGGGTGTGGAACACCTCTGCCCCCCACCGCAGGGCCTCGGCGAAGCAGGGGGCCCCCAGAGGCACGATCATGAACTCCTGAATGGCCAGGTCGTTGTCGGCGTGCACTCCCCCGTTGAGCACGTTCATCAGCGGGATGGGCATCTTCCCCGCCCTGGCCCCAGCGAGGTACTTGAAAAAGGGCACGCCCAAGGAAGCGGCCGCCGCCTTGGCCACCCCCAGCGACACCCCGAGGATGGCGTTGGCCCCCAGGCGTGATTTGTTGGGGGTGCCGTCCAGTTCAAGGAGCACTTCGTCTATCTCCTCCTGCCACAGTGGGTCCAGGCCGATGATTTCCGGGGCGATGACCTCGTTCACGTTCTTCACCGCCCGCAGCACCCCCTTGCCCTGGAAGCGTTCCTCTCCGTCCCGGAGCTCCAGGGCCTCGTGGGTGCCGGTGGAGGCCCCGGAGGGCACCGCCGCCCGGGCCATGGTGCCGTCCCCCAAGGTGATCTCCACCTCCAAGGTGGGGTTGCCCCGTGAGTCAAGGATTTCCCTGGCCCATACATCCTCGATGACGTTCATGGCATCACCTCTCCCGGGGAGTGTATCCGGCCTCCGGGGAAGTCTAAAGGAAGCCTGTCCCGGGGCTCAGCCCCGGCGGAACAACGCCCGCAGCAACATCAGCACCGGGATGATCTCCAACCGGCCCACCCACATGCTGAAGCAGAGGGTGAGCTTGGCCAGGAGTGGCATCTGGGGGTGGGTGATCCCACAGGAGAGCCCCACGTTCCCCTGGGCGGAGGCCACCTCGAAGATCACGTCTGCCAGCTTGAACGTGTCCGGCACGGTGTGCAACAGAACTGCTATCCCGACCCCCAAGAAGAGGAGCCACAGGAAGGCCAGCACCGCTGCCTCCTCCAAGCGTCGGGAGGCCTCCTGTTCGGAGAGCACGGTGTTTCCCAATCGCAGGGGGACCAGTGCATTGGCCGGGGACACGATCTTGCGGAACCGCCAGCTCACCCCTTTGGCCAGGAGCACCAGCCGAATGACCTTGATCCCCCCGGCGGTGGACCCGGCTGCCCCCCCCAGCACCATGCCCAGGGCCAAAAGCAATTTCCCCCCGTCCGTCCAGCCGGAGAGGTCGGCGGTGCCGAATCCGGTGCAAGTCATGGCCGACACGTACTGGAAGGAGGCAGTGCGGAAGGCGTCCCCCAGGGAGAAGAGGAGCAAGTTTTCCAAGCCCAACAGGCCCACCCCCACCACCAGGAGCAAAAGCAGCCACCGGGTTTGAGTGTCGTGCCAGAAGGCCCGCAGCCCCCGCTGCATGGCCTGGTAGTGCACGGCGAAGCTCACCGCCCCGGTCACCATCACCACCAGCAAGATCAGCTCGATGGCCAGTGAGCCATAATGACCGATGGAATCGGGCCACACGGAGAACCCCCCGGTGGAGATCCCGGTCATGGCGTGGTTGATGGCCTCCCAGGGGGGCATCCCCGCCCCCCACAGGGCCACGGCGGAGGCAAACGTGTAGAGGGCGAATATCCACCACATGGTGCGCACGGTGGACACCACCGAGGGGTGGATCTTCTCGCCCCGGGCCTCGGCGAAGTACAGCGACACCGCCGAGATCCCCGGCCCGGCGATCAGGGTGAGCATGAGCACGATCACCCCCATCCCTCCCACCCACTCGATGAACGACCGCCACCACTGCAGAGAGTGGGGCAGCAGGTCCGGCCTGAGGGACATGGTGAGCCCGGTGCCGGTGAAACCGGACACGGATTCGAAGAAGGCGCTTGAGAAGTCGGCATAGGGGTAAAGCGTTCCCCCGCCCAACTGGCGGGAGATGAAGAAGAAGGGCAGGGAGCCCACGCTGGCCACCAAAAGCCAGCCCATCGCGGCCACGAACAGCCCGTGTTTGAGCCTTGCCTCCCCGGCCTTTCTAAACGGCAAGTACAGGGCCAACCCCAGGGCGAAGGAGACCAGGGCAGTGAGGCCGAACGGCCCCAGGGCGTACCCTTCCCCGAAGTAGGCCACCACCGGCAGGGAGAGGACAGCCATCACCCCCACCGTGGGCACCACCAACCCCAGGTCCCGCAGTACGATGCGCAGGTCCTCAGCCAGCATGACTCACCCGGTGAGCCGCTCGATCAGCTCATCGGTGGCGTGTCCGGTGGTGAACACGGTGAGCAGGTCCCCGGCCTGGATGGTGGTGTTCCCCGAAGGGATGATGGTTTCATTCCCACGTTGGATGGCAGCGATGAGCACCCCCGGGGGGAGCAACTTCCGCTTGCCGGCCTCGAGCAGGGTGCGGCCCACCAGGGGGGACTTGTCGGTGACAGCGGCCCGGAACACCTGTGCCCCGCCGGAGAGGGTCACCAGGTCCTTGATCTTGGGGCGCTGGACCGCGTTGTACAGGTACTCGGCCACGATCACCTCGGGGTTCTCCATCACGTTGGCCCCGAGGCGCCGGAACAGCTCCGTGTGTTCCCGGTTGTTCACCACCGAGACCAAGGAGGGGATGCCCAGCTCCCCTCCCAGCACCATCACCATCAGGTTGGTGGCATCATCGGAGGTGGTGGCGATCAGGGCGTCGGCCCGCTCTGCCCCCGCCTCTTTGAGCACGTCCACCGAGGCGGCGTCGGCGTTCAAGACCAAAACGTCGTGCTTGCGGGAGATGGCCTCGGCCTTCTTCGCATCGCGTTCGATCACCACCACGTTGTGTCGATCCCGCAGTGCGATCTCCACCACTGCCCCCCCGATCCCCCCCGCCCCCACCACGATGATGTACATGGCCCCGCATGTTACTGCTGGGGGCAAACATCGTCAAAAAGGTGCTCCCCTTTGCACCGGGCCCGGCGATGCTCCCTGAAACCCCACCGGCAGGGAGGGTGTATTATAGAAAAACCTGCTCACGGAGGTGGGAAGTGGGCAAAGGCACTTGGGTTGGGATCGGAGTTCTCTTCGCATCCGCCTTGCTTCCCCAGCCTGGTTGGCCCTCTGCCGACGAGCCTCTCCTGCAGGGCTCTTTGACCTTGGCCCGGGAAGGCGGGGTCATCGGGACAGAAGACTTCCGCCTCCTGGAAGCTGAAGGTTGGTACTGGTTGGTCTCAGAAGGCTCCCTGGCAAGCCCGAGCGGTGCGGTCCGCTGGTCAACCCGAAGCCGCTTCTCAATTGATGACTTGACTCCCCTGGAATATGAACTTGTGAAGACCACGTCCACGGACACCCTGGCGGTGAAAGCCCGATGGTCGGAGCAGCAGCAAGCGTGGGAGGTGGAAATTTCCGAACCCGGGAAGCATCTGGACACCATGGCCTTCCGGGGAAGGGGCTGGGTGCTCCTGGATCGGGACGTGGTTTCCCAGTATCTGATCTTAGGTCTAAAGCTCTGGAGATTTGGCGGAGGAGAGTTCACCGCCCTGGTGCCCCAAGCCCGGATCGCCGTGCCGCTTTCTGCGGAGGCCGCCGGGCTCGTCGCCTTCCGCGCCCCCTGGGGGGACGAGGTGGCCCAGCTGTGGCGCTTATCCTTGGGCGGGGCGACGGTCTTCCTCTGCGAACACGGCGGGGAGTTCCTCTGGGCCGAGGTCCCCGGGGTCGGGCTTTCCGCCTGGCGATCGGACCTCTTCCCGGAGCCTCCTCGTCCATATCGGGTACAGCAGGAGGCGACACTGCCCCCGGGGGCGCGGGAGGAGGAGGTGCGGCTCCCTTCAGGGGGGGTGGAGCTGGCCGGGACCTTCCTCCTGCCCGCCGGGGAGGGGCCGTTCCCGGCCCTCCTCTTCCTCCCCGGCACCGGCGAGGTGGACCGGAATGGTTCCGCCCCCGAAAAACCGGCGGCCATCTTCCGGGAGCTCGCCCATTCCCTGGCGAGGGCAGGGTTTGCCTCGCTGCGCTACGACAAGCGGGGGGTGGGGGGAAGCGGCGGGGACCTTTCCCGGGCTTCCCTCTCCGAGCTCATCTCGGACGCCGGGGCGGCCCTGAGCTGGCTCGGTTCCCGTCCTGAGGTGAAGGGCGTTTTCGTCGTGGGCCACTCGGAAGGGACGTTCCACGCCCTGGCGCTGGCGGGGGAAGTCGGGGTCGCGGGCCTTGTCCTCCTCGGCGCCTCGGCGCGGCCCCTGAGAGAGGTCTTACCATGGCAGCTGGAAACCGCCCTCCGTGCCGCCGGCGCCCCGGAGGAAAGGATCGCCGCTGAACTTAGGGCGCTCCGGGAGTTCCTCGCTTTTGCGGCGGGGAGCTCCGGCGATTGGGAGGATTACACCCCCGCAGAGCTCCGCGCCGCGCTGCCCGGCTACGCCCCGAGAAGGCTCGAGGAGATGCGAAAGACGTCCCTCCGCTGGTGGCGGGAGGCGTTGGCCTTCGACCCCGTGGCGGCGGTGGGGGAGGTGAGGGTTCCCCTCCTGGCCCTCAACGGCGGGGCGGACATCAGGGTGCCCCCCGAGGACGCGCTCCTGTTGGCCGAAGCGGCCCGGGCGGCGGGGAATCCCGAGGCCTACGGGCTCGTGATCCCCAAGGCGAACCACTGGCTCCGCTTCCAGCCGGGAAGGCCCGTCCCCGAGATCATCACCGGACCCCTGGACCCGAGGGCGGTGCAGGCACTGATTTCCTGGATAGAAGTCCATTCCGGGAGGTGAGGGGCGATGTGGCTGGTTGCCGGCGCGCAGGTGCTCGGAGCGATGTGTCTTCCCGCCTGCGCTGCGGGTTGGGAGCCATCCCCCTTTACCTCCCCGGGGACGGGCCCCCAGGGGCACCGTGCCCTCGCCGGTGTGGCCACCGTCCGGCACCCATTGCCTTCACACCCGTTACCCCAAGGGGCAGGTGGCCTGGCCCTGGCCGCCCCCCGGGGGGTGAACCCTTGTGGTGAGTGAAAGGAGGAGTTCGATGTATAGGATCCTGGTAAGCCTCGTGGCTTTGGCCTGCTTCGTCCCGGGGAGCGCACGGGAATTCTCCCTCCCCCAGGGAGCCACCGCGATGGGGCTCGCCTGGTCCCCGGATGGCTCGGGCATCGCGGTGCTCTATCGCACCCAAGAGGGGACGACGTTGGAGCTGTTGGACCTGCCGGCGGGCACGGTTCGCTGGCGGGTCCCGGACCTCCAAGTTCCCTCTCGAATACAGCCCCTTGCCTTCTCCCCCGCGGGGGAGAGGTTGGCCGTCGGGGAGCGCCCGGGGATCGTGGTCCTCTCCGCCTCGGAAGGGGCCGTGGTCACGAGGCTGGAGCTGGAGGAGCACCTTAGCCCCGTGGTCATCTCCTTCCGCCCCGATGGGGCACTGGTGGCGGTGGTGGAAGAGCTGCGGGGCGCCGTAGGGGAGCTGCACCTGGTGGTATGGGGGCCCGCCGGGGAGGAGGCGGAACGGCTGCCTTTTGGGAAGCGGTTCACCCCCACCCCCAGGCCCATGGCCGACTTTTCCCCCGACGGCCGGTACCTCGCCTACGCCGCCGGCACCGCGGGGGAACCCGGAGGGGAGGCGTGGCTGGTACACCTCCTCGATTTGGCCTCCGGGGAGCTCCGCAGTTGGGACCTGCGAGAGCTGGTGTCGCCGGAGCTCCGGGAAGAGATGGGGAAGGACCGGTTCAACATCGCGAGCGTCGCCGTCCACCCCGAGGCACGGGAGATCGCGGTGGGACTTTACTCTTCCTCCCCGGGGAACCCGCTCCTTCTCCGGCTCGAGGTCGCTGCCGGGGCCCTCGCGGGGCGATACTTCCCGGCGGAACGGGCCCAGTACATGGTCCACTCACTCGCCTACGGCCCCAGCGGGGACCTCCTCGTCTTCTCCGGGGAAGCGGCCACGGCGCTCGGGTTCCAGACGTTGGGCCTGCTTAACCTGGCCGCGGAGAGCCCCACGCCCGTGATCCTCTGCCGCCGCGAACCGAGGGACCCCGAACCGTGCGCCTTCCACAGCCCGGCCTTCTCCCCCTATGGGAGGATCCTGGCCTCGCTGTGGCAGGATACGGTGCGGCTGTGGGACCTCTGTCCCGGGGAGGTAAGCCTCCCCGACCCGGGGTGGAGCTTCTCCTACTCCTCGGGCGGGGCCTACATCCCCACCGGGGAGGGGGAGTGGCAGGTGAGGCTCGATGGAGTCGGGAACCTGTGGCTCGCCCACCAGGTGGGGGAGGCGGTGGAAAGCTTCGGGCCGTTCCGGCTCTCCCCGGAGGAAAACGCCGGGCTGTGGGCCCTGATCGAAGGGGCCGACCTCTTCGGGAAGGCCTCCTCCACCCGCCTGGGGATCCCGGATGAGGCCCGGAGCACCTTCCGCCTGGTGGGGCCGACCTGCGTCCACGAGATCACCCTGTGGGAAGGGGATGTGCGGGAGGATCCCACTCTGGTGGCCATCCTCGCCCGGCTCGCCGCCCTGATCGAGGCGTACACCGGCGAGGAGCCGCGGCTGTGAAGGAGGTGAAAATGCGACCGAGGTGCTGGGTAGTGGGCATTACGATCGCCGTCTGTTGGGCCCTGATGGGTTCGGGGGACGGTTGGGAGGTAGCTTCCCAAGCGGTCTTCTCCCTGGGGGACGTTCTGGGCACGCCCCACAGCCTCTCCCCGGATGGGGAGCTGCTCCTCAGCGTCGGAAACGAAGCGGGGATCTGCATTTATCGGGCCGCGGATCTTGCCCCCCGCGGCTGTTACAAGCCGCCCGAGGGGGCGGAAAGCCAGCTCTGGCTCCGGCTACATTCCGTCACCTGGTCCCCGGACGGCCAACGGGTGCTTTTCTCCGCGGCCGACGGCCGGCTCTGGCGGATCCATGTGAGCACGGGAAAGCTGGAGTGGCTCCCGGCCTCGGCCCCGGCGGAGTACGTGGCCCCCTCCCCGGGCGGGGAGTACCTCGCGGTGGGGGGCGGGGGGCACATCGTGGTGGCCCCGCCGGGGGCGCTGGCGGAAGCCCCGGTGGCCCGCTACGAAGGCGTGCTGAAGGGGCTCGTCTGGGTCCGATCGGGGCTCTACTACGGCGTCGTTACCCCGGATCGAGAGGGCTTCGAGATCTGGGAGGCGGAGCCCTCCGGGGCCCGGGGCCCGACGCTCCTTTGGTCGTGTCCCTACCCCGAGTTGCTCTTGGAGTCTGTATCCCCCGATGGCCGCTACGCCTGGGTGGGGGCGGACCTGGTGGACCTGGAATCGGGCGAATTGGTGAGGGTGGCCGGCGCGCACACCCCGGCTTCCTTCTCCTTCTTCCCCGACGGTTCCGGTTGGCTTTATTCCTACCAGTCCGTCGCAAACCTGGACCCCCGCTGGACGCTGGCCCTCCGCCCCGCCGGGACACCCCGGGAAGAGGAACGCGTGCTCCTGGAGGAGGGGAGACGGATCCAGATCCTGGGGTGGGTAGACGATGTTGTGGCGCTGCTTGTCGTGGGGCCGGAGCCGGAGCTCCTGTTGTTGCGGCTCGCGGGCCCGGACTGAGGCGCCCTGGCACCAGGGAGATGGAGAGACCCGATGGTGAGAAGATCGTATAAATCCCTAAATCTGTGGGTGGCGACGGGAGCTGCGGCCTTGGTCCTTTTCCTCGTGGCCGCAGTCCTTCACCCCACCTGGTACCTCCGGCTCGCCTTCACGGCGCTTGTGTCCCTCCTCCTGGTGGGGGCGGCAGCCCTAATGGCCACAAGGATCAGGCGCCCATCCCGGAGGGCTTGGGTGGACTGGGTCGCCCTGGGCACCGCAGGGCTCAGCCTATGGTGGCTATTCTGGATCCCTCACCTGTTGCTCCCTTTCTCGCTCCAGGTACTCTGTCGGACCCTGGGCATTTCTCTGAGCCTCATCACAGCGGTAGCCCTCCACCGGACGCTGCCCCACCGCCTTCGTCGGCTGGGGACGCTTTTCCCCCTGGCCCCAATTGCGCTCTCTTTCCTGCTTCCCCTGGGACCCGTACGCTGGGACACCGGGCCACTCTCGCCGAGCGGGTTGGGGTTCGCCGGGGAGCTGCTGGTGGTGCGCGCAGAGGAGGGGCCGGTGGTGATATATGAATTTCCCCGAGAAGATTCCGCGGTGGCCGTCGGCTTTTCTTCCTACCAAGAATGGGGGTTTCCAAACTTCGCTTTGGGGGATGCCCGCCCTGGGCCCTATTCCCTCCATCGAGAGTGGGCCTTGCCCATTGCGGCATTGGAAACGGGAGGGCGGGTGGAAATGGGGATACTGTACCCCACGCGGGTTGTCGATAGGCACATCTATTCCGTCCAGACGGCTTCCGAACTCCTGGCCGTAGTTCTTGCGTCTGGACATAACTTCGCCGTGATCTATAGGGACGCGGAGCTCAAGGTCTGGGCGCAGCCGGTGGACACCCACGGGATGCCGAGCGCCGCTCCCATCCGTTTGCCGGGCCAGCCCCTAACATTGGTTGCATCCCAAGACGGCTCCATGGTCGCTTATGTGGACGGGGATCTCCGCAGCGTGTGGGTGGTGGACCTGACTACGGGGGATGCTATCCGGCTCGAACTCTCCGAGCAGCTCGCCGCAGCCGGCGGGGACGAGGTTCATATCCACTCCCTGGCCATTGCCCCGGATGGGAACGAGATCGCCTTGGGGCTCTCGTGGACGGAGGGGCTGGAATGTCCAGGGTTGGTTTGGTTGGTGGACCTGGAGGGACAGGTGCTAGCTCGCACCCTGCCTCCCACCAGAGAGGAACTCGAACACGAGCCGTTCGTCTCGATCCTGCGCTATAGCCACGACGGGAAGCGGTTGGTAGCGGAGATATGTTGCTTCCCCTCGCGCCTAAGCATGATCGATGTCCGTTCCGGGCGGGTGCGTAATCTGCCGTTGGGCGGGCGGGGTTACCGGGACGCGGCCTTCTCCCCGGATGGCCGTTATCTCGTGGCCACCGGGTACGACGGGATTTACATGTGGCGGCTTGCGAGGTTTTGATAGAACGGAGGTGAAGGATGTCACGAGGAGTGATCCTGGGGACGGTGATGGGGGCACTGTGGCCCTGGGGGATTCCCACGGCCTGCACCTCCTGGATCCGCTCACCGGGGAGGAGATCGCCCGGTGGGAGGCCCCCGCCTATCACCTCACAGGCAAGCTTTTTCTGACCCTGGATGGCCTTTCCGCAACCGCGTTGGCTTATAGCCCCGGTGGGGCCCTCCTGGCGGCCGTGTCCCAGGCCGGGCTCCACGTGGTCCATGGGGAGAGGAGCCGGGTATTGTGGGAGGCGCCCGGGATCCGCGCCCTCGCCTTCTCTCCGGCCGGGGACCGGATCGCCGCCTTAACCGGGGAGCTGGTGCGGGTTTTCGGGATAGAGCCATGAGAGGGCGAGGTGTCGCCGCGTGCTGGCTGGAGTAGAGCCTGCAGGTGCTTGCTGGGGCTCGTGCTGGTGTTCTCCCCGGCAACTTTTGCCGAGGTTTAGAGCCCCGTTGAGGTCTCCCACCGTCCTGAAGTAGCGACCTCCAAGTGGTCCCACCTGCTCCGATGCCTCCCATTGCGGGGGGCTCAACCCTGCGGTATAAAAGGGCGGACAGGGCCTTAATTGCGAATATATTTGAAATTTCAGCCAGTGGGAGCGTGACATGAGGGTAAAGGCAGCCGTACTGGTGGATGTGCAGAACCTGCAGGAGACCTTCGAGCGACAAGGGATGGAAGTACGTTACGACGCCCTGAAGGAACACCTCAAGGCCGACTTCGGCTTGGAGGAGCGGGAGATAAAGTTCCTGGCCTTCGTCCCCTACCGGCGGGACGACGACCGCCGCATGCGGCTCATCGACGCCCTCTCCTTCATGGGGTTCCGGGTGGTCACCAAGCCGGTGCGGGAACACCCCGACGGGGGGATGAAGGCGAACATGGACGTGGAGCTGGTGCTGGAGGCCATCCACCTGGCCCAGACAGTGGACGAAGTGATACTGGTCAGCGGGGACTCTGATTTCGTGCCGTTGGTGGATGCCCTGAGCAGGATGGGGGTTCGGGTGACGGTGCTGGGCCCGGGCCGGGGGGCCACTTCGGTGGAACTGATCCGGGCTTCTGATCACTACAAGAACCTGGACGACATGGCGGGGGTGGTCATCCCCCGCTACTCCACCGAATCCCCCCAGCCGGAAGAGGGGGAGCGGGAGGAAGAGGCCTGAAATGGAGATCACCGTCCCAGCATTGGGGGAAGTAGAGGAAGTCACGGTGCTCCAGTGGCTCAAGGGGGAGGGGGAGGAAGTGGAGGCCGGGGAAGCGGTGGTGGAGGTGGAGGCGGACAAAGCGGTGTTCGTGGTGGAATCTCCGGCTGCCGGGCGGATCACCCGCATCCTAATCGGGGCTGGGGACAGGGCCCGCCCCGGCCAGCCCCTGGCCGAACTCCAACCCCCATGAAACAGGTCGCCTGTGCCGACCTGGGGGTGGTCCCCTACGGAGAAGCTCTCCTCCTCCAACGAAGGCTACAACAGTTGCGCCGGGAGGGCCGGGTTCCGGATCTCCTCTTGGCCCTCCAACACCCCCCGGTCATCACTGTAGGCCGGCTGGGAAAACCTGAACACATCCTGGCTCCTCCCCGGGTATTGGCCAAGTTGGGAGTGGAAGTGCACTGGGTGGAACGAGGTGGGGACGTCACCTACCACGGCCCAGGTCAGCTGATCCTCTACCCCATATTCGACCTACGCGAGCACGGGCGGGACCTGCGCCGGTTCATCGCCTCCTTGGAAGAGGTGATGTTGAGAGTGGCCCGGGCTTTCGGAGTGGAGGCCCACCGGCATCCCGGCTTCCCCGGGATCTGGCTGGGGCTGAAGAAGCTGGGCTCGGTGGGAGTCCACGTGCGGGGCTGGGTGACCATGCATGGGCTGGCGCTCAACGTGGACTTGAAGCCCAACTTGTTCCCTCTCATCGTCCCCTGCGGTCTGCACGGGGTGGAAGCCGCCTCTTTGGCCGAGGTAGCCAGCCAACCTGTGTCCCTGGAAGAAGCCCACCGGTTGGCCAGGGAGGCATTCTCCCAAGTGGTGGGGGTGGAGTTGGTGCCCCTGGATGCGGAGGTGCTTTCCAAATGGAGCGCCTGAAACCCCCTTGGTTGCGGGTGAGGGCCCCAGGTGCTCCACTCCAACTGGAGAAGCTGCTGGCCTCCCTGAAGCTGGCCACCGTGTGCCAGTCCGCTCATTGCCCCAACTTGCCCACCTGTTGGGGAGAAGGCACCGCCACCTTCCTCTTGCTGGGGGAGGTCTGTACCCGGGCGTGCCGATTCTGCGCGGTGCAGACCGGCTGGCCTGGGGAAAAACCAGATCCCCAAGAGCCGGAGCGGCTGCTCCAGGCGGCGAAGGCCCTGAAGCTCAACCACGTGGTCCTGACCTCGGTGGACCGAGATGACCTTCCCGATGGGGGCGCCGCCCACTTCGCGGCCTGCATCCGGCTGCTGCGCCGGGAGCTCCCCCAGGTGACGGTGGAAGCCCTGATCCCGGACTTCGGAGGACAGCGGGCCGCCATCGAAACCGTGGTGCGCTCCGGCCCCCAGGTGGTGGGACACAACTTGGAGACCGTGCGGCGACTCACCCCCCGGGTGCGGGATCCACGGGCGGGATACGACCTGTCCCTAGCAGTCCTTAAGGCGGTAAAAGAACTCTCCCCGGACACAGTCACCAAATCCTCCCTCCTGTTGGGCTTGGGAGAGCGGGAGGAGGAAGTGGAAGAGGCAATTTTGGACTTGCGGGCGGTGGGCACGGACATCCTGGTTTTGGGCCAGTACCTGCGACCAAGCCCGGCCCAGCTCCCGGTCCAGCGCTACCTCCCCCCGGAGGAATTCGCCCGCTGGGCGGACTGGGCCCGGAGGATCGGCTTTCAGGCGGTGGTGGCCGGGCCACTGGTGCGGACCTCCTTCCGGGCCGCCCAAGCCCTGGCGGCAGTGCGATGCGGGTCATCCTGAACCTGGGGTTCTCCGAGCCCAGCCAGGCAGTGGGCTTGGACGAGGCCATCCTGCGGACGGTGGGGGAAGGGGTGCAGCCTCCCACCCTGCGCATCTGGCGGAATCCCCGGTGTGTGGTGATCGGCCGGGGCCAGCAACCAGAGGAAGAGGCGGATTTGGAGTTCTGTCGCCGCCACCGCATCCCGGTGGTGCGGAGGGCCAGCGGGGGAGGGGCGGTCTACCACCACCCAGGGAACCTGAATTTCTCCCTGTTTCTACCCCTGACCGGCCGCTGGCGGTCGGTGCGGAAAACGCACGACTACTTGGGGAGTCTACTGGCCGGAGAGCTGCGGCGGCTGGGGCTCCCGGCCTCCGTGGAAGAGGGGGGGGTGTATGTGAATGGGCTCAAGGTCTCGGGAAGCGCCCAGCTCCGGCGCCGGGGGCTCCTCTACCACGGCACCCTGATCCTGTGGGAGGACCGGATTCACCTCTCCCAAGTGCTCCTCGCCCTCCGGCCCGGTTACCGCCCCTCCGGGGTGCCATCCCGGCCCAGCCCCACCGGCTCCCTGTCCTCCCTGTTGGCGCAACGGGTGAGCTTGGAGGAGGGGGTACGGCTCTTGCTCTCCGCCTTCCGGCCCCTGGGGACTTACGGCCGGGGGGAGCCCTCGCTGCGGGAATGGGCCCTGGCCCTCCACCGGCCCACAGGCTGATGGACCGGCCCCCCACCTCCCGGGACCTGGCGGTGATTCACTGGCAGCTTGGCCGCCCCCCCAAAGGGGTGCGGGCCATCGCCAGGGATTGCCAGTGGCAATACCCTCAGGTGACGGTCAACCATCCCTTGCACCGGGAGGGAGATGGGTTTGAGATCTTCCCCACGCTGTTTTGGCTCACGTGTCCGTTTCTGGTGGAGGAAGTGGCCCGGCTCGAGTCCGCCGGTTGGGTGCGCCGGCTGGAGGCGCGCCTGGGCCAGGACCCAGAGCTAGCAGCCAGCTACGCCCGCGCCCACGAGGAATATCGGCGGGAACGCCTGGCCTTGCTCTCCCTCGCGGAGGAAGAGTTTCTCCGCGTCCGGGGGGCGTGGGAGGCGGTGGAGACCGGGGTGGCAGGGTTGCGGAACCCACGCCGGGTGAAGTGCTTGCACGCCCAGCTCGCCCATTTCCTGGCCCGGGGCAAGAACCCCATCGGCGAGGAAGTAGCCAGGATGCTTCTTTCCCTAGATTGCCCCGATCGCCGCTGCCAGGTTGCTCTTCTTTAGAGCCCGGTGCAGTGGGAAAACTTTCTCAGCCAGCTTTGTGACTAGCTGAGCGAGTGAGCTCACAACGGGCTGAATTGCGCACCGGGACTTCAGGGAGTAGGGACCTCCACCGGCAGGCGAGGGGAAATCCAAAAGCTCTCTTGCGGCTCACCGGAAAGCAGCCGCACCTCGCCCGGGGACTCCCCCTCCGGCACCTCCGCCACCGGGATCATGTGTACCTCTACCCCTTCCTCCTCCACCTCCACCCGCAGATAGTGGAGGATGAAGCTGACGGCAAATATCGTGCCCTCAATCGGCTCTCCCAGCGGGTAGGCGGGTGCCCCACCCCCGCCGGTGGTCAGGTAATGCACCCCGTCCCGCACCAGGTGCTCATAGGCGTGCACGTGGCCGGAGAAAACCGCCTCCACCCCCAGCTCCACGAACAAGGGGTGCCAGAGCGCGGCCAGCCCCTCGTTCCCACCATAGTGGGGGTCAGAGCTGAACAGGGGGTGGTGGAAGAACACAAACGTAAACCGGGCCGGTTGGGAGAGGGTCTCCCGCAGCCAGTCCGTCTCCTCCCGCAGCCCGTCCACGCCCAGATATTGGGTGTTGGAATCCAGCCCCACAAACAGAACGTCACCCCAATAGAAGGCCCACCACTGCTCCCCCTGTTTCCCGCCCGCCCCGGGGAGTTCAAACAGCCGGTAGTAAGTGAGACTGTTGCGTTCGTGATTTCCGATCACGGGGTAGAACAAGGTGGAGGAGAAAAGCCGCCTGCCGGAGGAGAAGAACGCGTCCCAATCGCGGTTGATGGGCGAATTCACCAGGTCGCCGGTGTGGATCACGAACGCCGCCTCCTCAGCCGCCATGCGGTCGGTCACCAGCCGGTGGCGCTCCGGGAAGGTGCGGGTGTCCCCGTACACGAGAAAGGTGAAGGGAGTGAATTCCGCAGGTGGAGTTACGAACCGGCCGCTGGGGGTCTTGAGGCCATCGGAGAATACCAGTTGGTAGCGGTATTCCCTTCCTGGGGGCAGCCCCTCAAGTGCCAGGTGCACGGGTTGGCCAGCCTCGGCACTGAAGCTCACCTCCACGGGTTCATCTGAGCCCTCAGGCCAGTAGAGGAGGGTCCCCTCCTGGGGGGTGTCCACCTGGAAGGAGATCACCACCTCTTCGTGGCGAGCAGCCGCCCACGGCCCGCGGACGAGGAAAGCGGGGAATTCCGGAGGGGTGGGGGTTGGTCCCTGGAGGAACTCCACCACCACCCACACCCCCACCAGCAGCAGAATGACAAACAAAACCAGCTTTTTGTCCATGTGGACCCTCCACCTCAAGCATAAACCCGAGGCCGTTCCGCCGTCAACAAGCACACCGCCTCAGACGCCCTTACTAACCGGGTCATTTGAAAATGAAAAAACACTTGTCAAACCCAGGCTGATTCTCCACTTTCCCCGGGGTAGTAGCGTCGATAAAACCCCGCCGCAGCGGCTGATTTCACCTCAGTGCTGACGCGGATGCCTGTCCCCCAACCGATTTAACTAAACCAGCCCTCCAAGGGAAGTCCGAAGCTTTTCCTCGCTAAGGAACCCTCAGGGCAATCCTTTCGCCTTGTCCGTGAGCAGCTGCGTGAGTTCTTCCCCTTTGAACTCGTGGATCGCGACCTCCTCTCCCCCAACGAAAAGCCAATCCCAGTCCCAGGGGGAGCGCGACCACCTGAGGGCCTCCTCGCGGGTGTCGATCAGGTGCGGGAAGTGGCGAACCCGCTTCCGGTATCGCTCAGGGAGGGCGGCGATCACCTCTTCCAGCCGGGCGGCGTGGTGGATGCTGTAGGGACAGCGGCTGCTCCAGGCGGATTCGATCGCCAACAGGCCCTGGGCGGAGAGGTCCTGCGGCTGGAACCTGGCCGGGGCCAGCCGGGGTTCGATCGCCCCCTCCCGGAATGGCAGCCACATCAGCGCGATATAGTCGGCCCTTTCCACTTGCCGGAACCCCAACTCCGCGAGCATCGTGATCGGGAAATGGGTGGGGTGGTCCCAACCCAGGGTAGCCAGGCCCGTGTACTTCCCCTTGGCTTCCGCGATCACCAATTCGATCAGCCTCCGCTCCTGGGCGAGGTGTTCCTCCTCATTCGCTTCCTCTTGTGGTATCCAGTGGTAGCACATGAGCACGGCCGCCCCCGGGGCCTCGATGGGGAAGGGCGCGGTCTCCGCGGGCATGTACTCGATGAAGCCGCGCGCCAGACCTCCCTGGTAGGAGATGAAACCCTTCATCCCCAGCTTCAGCATCTCCTCTCGCCATAGCACCGTGCGCGAAATGTCGCCCTTGAATTTCTTCCCCCTCACCTCTAGCCCGCCGGGACAGCAGGGAATCTCCCTAACCGTTTCCCACGTCAGCCTCCGCACTTCCATGTCCAGCATTCCACCTCACCTCCCATGGGAGCATTGAACTTCGCATCCAGTTGGAATAAGGCTCACCTGAATTTTAGTTACATCCCCCCGTAGGGCCAACCAGTAGAAGAGGGGAGCGATCACCACGGTGCTGACGACCATTCCCATCACGCCCTCACCGTTGATCAGCCAGATGGGCCGCGCAAAAGGCCTTCCTTCCCGGTGTAGGGGTTGCCGAGCACGGCTTAGTGCGGCGGGCCGAAACGGACGAGCGGGGAGTGGGCCAACCTGAGCGGGCTGATGGTAAGCATCAGCGCTGCTGCGGCAATGCCCGGTGCCAGCATGGCCACCACGGTCACGCCAGACCCAAGGCCGAAGATGAGCCAAACGGTCCAAGGCACTCCCACGGCAAAAATTAGGAATAGAACGATGTCCAGCATGATCGTTCTTCAATGCCTCCTGACCCAACTCGCCCTACCTCCTTCTCATCGCGGGGCACAGGCGGCGAAATATTTCCCCCAATCGACCTGGGTAATTTGAAGAGTATTCCCGTCGGGATCGCGGAAGAGGGCGATGCGTGCCCCCCAGGGCGTATCCTTGGGGCCCCCGGTGAACTGGACCCCACGTTCCCGAAGCTCTCGATAGGCCTCATCGATATCGTCTACCAAGAAGTTGACCACCGGTTCGCCTTGGCGGGGCTCCTCCCGCTCCCCCCAGGTTTTCAAGCCTATCTCGACACCGCCGCAGTCGAACCCGGCATAATCCCGGAACTCGTATTTCTTCTGGAGCCCGAGGACCTCTCCGTAGAAGCGGGCGCTCTCATTGAGGTCTGATACGGTCAGCGTCACGTCCCATAGCCTCCTGATCATCCCTCTCCCTCCTTTCCCACCTTGACTCTCAGGTCCAATCCTGCTCTCTTCTAGAGTTCTACCAGCCTCCGCCGGAGTTCTGCCCAGTATGGATGGCCCGGGGGATTGAGTTGATAGGTGGTCCCTCGAGGCCACGAGGCGGGAAGACCGGTCGCGGGGAAGCCACGCCCACCCTCATCGCTTAGAGCCACCCCCTTGCTCATCGCCTTTTAGGAGCGATTCTGCATTGCGGTACGCGATCCGCTCGATCTCTTCGTCAGAGAAGTTCATCTGATCCAATACTTGAAAATAGCGTTCGTAAGGGAAGATGGGGTAGTCGGTGGCGAAGAGAACCCGTTCCAGCCCGATCCGGCGAAGCAGGCGCTCGGCGAACTCCACCCCGAACAACTCGCAGATCTGAAGAAGCCCTCCGGAGAGATCCACGTAACCCCGTCCGGAGAGGAGCTCTAGAAAGGCGGTTCCCCCCAGGTGGGCTACCACGAACCGGTCCGAGAGGCCGTACATGGCTCGGTAGATCCTGCCTGGGGTCGCCCCGTAGAAGTCGGGGTCGTAGGCGCTCGGGTTTGCGTGGAAGACGATCGGAACCCCCAGCCTCTCGGCGGCGAGGAGATAGGGACGGAGCCGGGGATCATCGGCCGGCACCTTCAGGTTGGAAGGATGGACCTTGAGCCCCCGCAGGCCCAGCTCCCCGATCGCTCGCGAAAGTTCCACGGCCCCCGCATTCTCTTGGAGATACGGCCCGTCGAGGGCGCAGTCAGCAAAAGCGATGAGCCTCCCTTGGCCTTGCTCCATGAGCTCGGCTTGGCGTTCGTTGTTGGCGCGGAGCCAGTCCTTGCGCTCGTCGTCTGTAAGCGGGAAGTAATCGGGATAGTTGATCGGGAGCACCACCGCGCGCTCTACGTTGTTCTCCTCCATGGCCTCCAGCATCATCTCCAGGGTGTTGAGCTGCAGATCCGTATCCTCCCGCTCATGAAGGACGATGTGGACGTGAAAGTCGATCTTGGGCACCTCTTTCCAACGCGATTTCATACCCCCTCCTCTGTCAGTGGTCAGGTCATCCCACACTGGAGGGGGCAGCCGCAGGGTAGACCGGGGTGCACCAAGCGCGGTAGCGGGGCTCCTTCCCCCGCACGATCGCCTGGAACAGGGTGTTCAGCCGGGTGAAGGTCGGCCCGGGGGTGCCCGCTCCTATCGGCCGGCCGTCTACCTCCACAATCGCCACCAACCCTACCGCCGTGCCACACATGAACAGCTCATCGGCCACATAGAGCTCAGAGCGGTCGATCGGCCGCTCCTGCGTCTCGATGTCCAGGTCCTCGGCGAGTTGGAGCACGGTCGCCCGGGTGATGCCCTCCAGGATGTCCGCAGTCACCGGGGGGGTGATCAGTCTACCCTGGCGGACGAGGAACAGGTTGGCCGTGCTGGCCTCCGACACGTGGCCGTCCTGGCAGAGCATTAGGGCGTCGTCGAACCCGTGGAGGTGGGCCTCGGTCTTGGCCAAGGCGGCGTTGACGTAGGCTCCGGTGATCTTTCCCCGGGGCGGAATGGTGTTATCGTCCAGTCGCCGCCAGGAGGAGACCATCACCCGCGCTCCGCTCGGCCGGTCCAGGTAATCCCCGAAAGGCACCGCGAACATGGCGCAGTCGCTCTCCAGGTCGTGCAACCGGACCCCCACCACCTGGCTGGACTTGTAGGCGAGCGGGCGGAGGTAGATGTCGGTCCTGAACTCCTCTCGCCGCACCAGCTCCACCGCCGCCTGACAAAGCTGATCCACCGTGTAGGGGAGTTCGATCAACAGCAACCGGCAGTTCTGCCACAGCCGTTCCATGTGCTCCCGTAACCGAAACAGGTAGAGCTGGCCCTGCTCTTGGTTCCAGTACCCGCGGATGCCCTCGAACACCGCGCTGCCGTAGTTGAAGGCCGAGGTCATGATGCTGACCTTGGCCTCCTCGATGGGTACGATCTTCCCCTGGAAAAACGCGAACCGATTCTCCCCGGACATTTACTCCCCTCCTGTTTTTCCCCGACTCCTTTCCGAACTCCCTCGGGTTGAAAAGAAGGCCAGAGCTAGACTATCGGTTTGGTCACGGCGGTTTTTTCCGAAGCCATTTGTTGTTTCCTCCTCAAGAACCACCTGGGCCGGAGTGTTGGTAAACAGGTCCATGGCTCGCTTTAGTGGTGCCAGACGCTCTATCAACCGCTTGGGAGCCGCTAACCACCCTATCCGCAAACCGGGAAACAGGATCTTGGAAAAGGTGCTAAGGCGGATCACATAGCCGTGAGCATCTAGGGCCTTGAGGGAGGGGAGGGTTTCCCCGTCGTAACGCAGGAGGCTGTAGGGATCGTCCTCTACGATAGGCACTTGATGGCGGTACGCCAGTTCAAGCAGCTTTCTCCTCCGCTCCAAGCTTAAGGTGGTGCCGCTTGGGTTTTGGAAGGTGGGCAAGGTGTAGATGAATTTCGGTCGGGTACGGGCTAGCACCCTCTCCAAGATATCCAGATCCATTCCGGCTTCGTTCACTGGCACGCTGATGAGCCTTATCCCCAGGGTCCGAAAAACGCTTATGGCCCCCATATAGGAGGGGGCTTCCAGCACCTCCTGGAATATCCTCCGGCATTCCTCAAGTGGATAGTGGGCGGGGGAAGGCAAGCCCGCTGCCAGGGAGATCACGTTCTCCTGGTCAAATAGGCGCATCAGCTCTTGAACGCTGGATTCCACCGTCTCCCAGCGGGTGGCTACCAAGGCATTCCAGGACAAGGGGGCAACCGGGAGTCCCACTCCAACCTCAACACGACGGACCAGGGTGCCGCGCCCTACGTGGCTTTCGATCAGCCCCTCGGCCCAGAGGTTGTTATAGGCTTGGACGACCGTGCTCCGGTTGACACCCAGCTTCTCGGCCAGCTTCCGGGTGGGGGGAAGGCGGCTTCCCTCGGCCAGCTTCCCTTGCAAGATCATGAGCCGGATTTGCTGAGCGATCTGGATGTGAAGCGGCGTGAGAGAAGCGCGGTCCAGGTTGAGGTTCATCGTCACCCCCATTGGCACCATCCAGGGAGCAGGGTATCGCCCCTGTTCCCCCGATTCAACCGCCAATTGGTTGGTAATTTGCTCAACCAATTTTCACGCCTCCCCGCGAACGCCACGCCCAGACCTGTTTGCTTTCTCGAGTCGGGATGCCTCAAAAGAGGCTGTTACCGAAGGGGTAGTGGATGCCTCAGAATTTGGGTTACCCATTGAGCCCCCACAACTTGCGCAACTTCGTCTCCCGCCGCCGTATCGCGCGTCCTCCTCACTGGGTTCACGGAACCGGGTTCAACTGCGAAGCACCGGCGCCCAAAGGGCACCAGGCCTCCTTTGGGCACCCCCGGTGGGGCATCCGCCCCTACTTCGGTAATGAGGCGCTTCGCGAGTTTGAGCCCGGGAGAAGACCGGGATAACATCGGGGGTAGTTTGCCCAGCAGGGGTTCGCGAACGGAAAACCAAAGGTGCGGGCCCGTAAGGGGAAATCTAGCAAGGGGTGGTAAAAAGTGACGGATCGGATTCGGATGGAGGACGCGCTCGACGCCAGCGACGTCCGCCTGTTCAGCCGCGGGGACACGGTCACCGGCACGGTGGTGGAGGAAACCGAGGGCGAGTACCTGGTGGACATCGGGTACAAATCCGAGGCCCTGCTCCCCAAAGGGGAGCTGGCTCCCTTCCACGACACCGTGAAAAACGGTGATCAACTGGAAGTCTTGGTCACCTACATCGACGAGGAAAACGGCACCGTGTTCGTCTCCGAGCGGCAGGCGTTCTTCGCCAAACGCTACGCGGAGCTGGAGAAGGCATATCGGTCGGGCGCGCCCGTGAAGGGCACCGTGGTGGAGGAGGTGAAGGGAGCCGGATATCAAGTAAGCTTGAATGGAATTCGCGCTTTCCTCCCTGGTTCTCACTTGGGGAAAGGGGTCTCTACTAAATTTGAGCGCCTCAAGGATAAGGAGCTTGAGTTCAAAATCATCGAGTTCTCCCGCCGCGATAGGAACATCGTCGTCTCCAGGCGGGAATACCTCAAGGACCTGGAGGAGCAAAGGAAGCGGGAACTGTTCGCCTCCCTTACCCCAGGCAAGGTCCTGGAGGGCAAGGTAAAGAGCGTGGTGGACTTCGGCATCTTCGTGGACGTGGGAGGCTACGACGGCTTGGTCCATCGCACGGAAATCTGCTGGAAGGACATCCCGGTGCCCCCACAGGACAAATACAAGCCCGGCCAGTCGGTGCGGGTGATGGTGCTGGAGGCCGACCCGGAGGAAGAACGCATCTCCCTGTCGATAAAGCGATTGCGCCCCGACCCCTGGATCGGAATCGCCGACCGCTACCCGGTGGGCAGCCGGGTCAAAGGAAAGGTGGTCTCGGTCACCGATTTCGGCGCGTTCGTGGAACTGGAGGAGGACGTCGAGGGGCTGGTACATGTCTCCGAGCTCTCCTGGGGCTTCCCCAAACACCCCCGGGAGGTGGTCCAGGAGGGAGACGAGGTGGAGGTGGAAGTGCTGGGGGTGGACGAGAAGAAGAAGCGCATCTCCCTCTCCCTCCGCCGGGCCCAGCCCGACCCCTGGGAGGATGTGGAACACCGCTACCCCCGCGGCGCCCTGGTGGAAGGCAAAGTCACTAAAATAACTGAGTTCGGGGCATTTGTGGAGCTCGAGGAGGGGGTGGAGGGGCTGATCCACGTCTCCGAACTCTCCTGGCAACGGGTCACCCACCCCAAGGAAGTGATCGAGGAGGGACAGACCATCCGGGCCATGGTGATCAAGGTGGACCCGGAGCAGCGCCGCATCAGCCTCTCCGTGAAGGCTCTGGAACAGGACCCCTGGGAGCAGTTCCTAGAACAGTATTCAGTGGGCTCGGTGGTCTCTGGTCCCGTGACCCAGATCAAGGACTTCGGGGCCTTCGTGCGCATCACCCCGGCAGTGGAAGGCCTGATCCACGTGTCGGAGATCTCCACCGAACGGGTCAGCAGCCCCTCGGAGGTGCTGCGGCTGGGGGAGGAAGTCACCGCCAAGATCATCGGCATCAACGAGGCCAAGCGGCAGGTGCGGCTCTCTATCCGGAAACTGCAGGAGGAGGCCGAGGAAAAGGACCGGGAGCGGTTCATCCAGCCCCCGGAGCAGGAGACCGTCACCCTGAGGGAGCACCTCAAGGGGCTTTCCGAGGGGTTGGAGTAGGCTCACCGGGCGGTGGGTGGAACCCCCTCGGGGAGCAACACCACTGCCCCGGCGAGGTCAGGGGTGTGAGACAGGGAAAGGGGGAATTTCTGCCCCCTCCAGCTGAGGAAGGGGGCTCTTCCTTCCAAGACCACTTCCATTTCCCGCCACGGTATCGGCCGGCCCTGGGCTTTGATGAACGCCTCCTTCGCCGCCCAGCGGGTGGCCAGCCGCTGCCAGCGCAGGGGCGGGGGGGCCCGCCAACAGTGGTCGATCTCCTGGGGAGTGAACAACCTCTCCAGTGCCCGCTGGCCCCTCCTCTCCACCAGGTCCCGGACCCGGGCCACCTCCACCAAATCGAAACCTACCCGGACCATGTCGTGAGCCGCCGCCGCTCCGCCCGCACGATGGCCACAAGTTCCTCCACCGCCTGCTCCAGTCGGTCGTTCACCACCAGGTAATGGAAGCGGGGGATGTGGCTCACCTCTTGGCGGGCGATGCGCAACCGCTCCTCCAGGGCTTCCCGGGACTCGGTGGCCCGGGCTTGGATGCGGCGCCTCAGCTCATCCCAACTGGGGGGCACGAGGAAGATCAGCACCACTGGGTAGGGGAGCCCGGCTTGGGCGATGGCCAGGGCGCCCCGCACCTCCACGTTCAGCACCACGTCCCGCCCTGCCGCCAGCCTCCCCACCACCTCCTCCCGGGGGGTGCCGTAGCGATACCCCTGGTACTCGGTCCACTCCAAGAGCTCCCCTCGCTCCAATAGCCGGGAGAACTCCTGGTCTGAGACGAAGTAGTAGTCGCGGCCATGTTCCTCCCCCGGGCGTCGCGGCCGGGTGGTGGCCGACACCGAGAACACCAACCGGGGGTCCTGCCTGAGGAGCTCTGCGATCACCGAGGATTTGCCGGCCCCCGAGGGCCCGGTGACCACAAACGCAATCCCCTTCTCGCCTTGTACCGCCCACCCTGGCGGCAGGAATTCCCTCACCATGCCCTGGCCCCGCATCCCAGCCAGCCGGAGCGAACTTTTTCCCCTGCAGGTCCGCGCTTCATCTCAGCTCCTCCCCTTCCCCCGGCCGCTCACTCCACGTTGCGGGCTTGTTCCCGAATCCGTTCCGCCGCCAGGCGGATCTGGAGGGCCAGCTGGCCCAAGGGAACGGAACGGGCTTTGGCGGCCAACGTAGCCGCTTCCCGGCCTATCTCTTGCCCCAGGAACTCAAGCTCCCGCCCCACCGCCCCGGCGGAGGAGAGGAGCTCCTCCAGCCGGCTCACATGAGCCGCCAGGCGGTCCAACTCCTCGGTCACGTCGGACCGCTCCGCCCACAGCGCCAGCTCCTGCTCCAGCCGCTCGGCGTCCACGGGGACCTGGAGGCTGGCCAGCCGCTCCCGGAGTCGGGCCTCCGCTGCGCGCAGGGCTTGAGGAGCTTCCTCCCTCGCCTTTTCTAGAAAACCCCGCAACCTGTCCACCTCTCTCCCCAGGGCCTGGCGGAGCTTTTCCCCCTCGCTCTCCCGGGACCGGAGCAGCTGACCGATGGCCTCCTCCAGGGCGGCTTCCAGGGGAGGCCAGAGCGCCTCCTCCTCAGGAGGCTGCTCCGGAAACGCCCCCAGTTGGATGAGGTGCGAGAAACCAACCTGTTCTTCGATTCCCAGCTCCGCCCCTAGTTGTTCCAAGCCCTGTTTCAGCCGCCGGGCGGGCTCTACCTCCAGCCGCCGCGGCTCACCGGCTCCCCACGCCTCCCAGCGCACACTGGCCTCCAGGGTCCCCCGGGAAAACGTCTCCCGCAACCGCTCCTCACACCGCTGGGCCAGGCCAGGCAGCTCCCCCAGTCCCCGGATCCGCACCTCCAAGTAGCGGTGGTTCAAGGAGCGCAGATCTACCTGCACGGCGTAGCCATCCCGCTGGGCTTGACCGCGGCCGAAGCCGCTCATGCTACGCAACCTCCTCCACCTCCCGGAACATCACCGCGGCGTACCCCACCACCTGGTCAAGCAAGCCCACCACTTCCCCAGAAGTGCGGTAGGACAAAAGTTCCGTCCCCAGGAGGCCCATTCTCTGGGCCCAGGCGATCAAAATCCCGATGGCCCCCACCCCGCAGATGGAGATCTCGTGCCGCTGGACTTCGCTGAGAAAACCCTCTAAGTCCAAATTCAGGATCCGGGCCAGCGCCCGGCGGTCCTTCTCCCGGGCCACCGCGTCCGGCTCATAGTGAGAGAAGTCACTGGAGGCGATCACCACCGCCCGGTGGTCGCCCAGGGCGGCGGCCAGTTCCTCCCCCCAGCCCCGCAGGGCCTCCGGCCCGGCCCACTGGACCACCAGCGGCACAATGGGGATGTCGCCGAACAGGTACTTCAGGAAGGGAAGCTGCACCTCCACTGAGTGTTCCTCCCGGAAGGGCAGTTCCCCTGGTTCTGCCCCCAGGGCCTCGGCCAGCCGCCGGACCAGGGGCGCGGGCACCCGCAGGGGGCCCAAGGGGGTGAGCCACTCCCCCGGCGGGGCGATGGAAACCGCCCCTCCCAGCCCAGTGTGGTTGCTGCCCATGATCACGGCCAGCTCCGGCCTTCCCAGCCGGGCCAGCTGGCGATACCCCACCCCGGCCACCTCCCCCGAGTAGCGATAGCCGGCGTGGGGGACCAGCAACCCCACCGGCCCCGGCAGGGAAGAGGGGGGAGGCTTCACCTCCCCCCCCAAGCAGCGCCTCAATTCCGCTTCTAGCAGCTGAGGATGGTCAGGATAGAAGGTGCCGGCGGCGCAAGGGAGGCGAACGGACATCACCACCCCCCCACCCGGCCCCTCAGCGGGCCTCCTTCCCCACCAGCCGCTCGCAGTCCTGCCGCCACCGGTCCCGCCCCCTTTGTCAGCTCAACCTCCGGTGCAAATAGAGGTCTCCGGCCAGGGGCGCCTGGCCGCGGTTGGAAAAACCAGTCCGAATTTCCAAAGCAAACTGAATTTTAGGGCAAGCTTCTTCTGGGGACAATTGGCTTGCCCAACTGGAGGCTGGCCCGTACCTTACCCAGCATGGGCCCGAGGATTCCATCGCTGCTCATTGGGGAGGGGGCGAGGGAGGAAGCCTGGCAGTTGGCGACGGAGCTTTTGGCCGCCTCCCCGCAAGGGCACCCTGATTTTCTGGAGCTGGCACCCAAAGGGGCCAACATCGGCATCGATCAGGTGCGGGAAGCGGTGGCCTGGGCCCGCTATCCCCCGGCGCGGTCCCAGCTGAAGGTGATCCTCATTGGCCCGGCGGAGCGCCTGTCCCGGGAAGGGGCCAGTGCCCTGCTCAAGGCACTGGAGGAGATCCCCTCACATCTCGCCTACCTCCTCTATGCCTCCGCTCCGGACCTGATCCTGCCCACCATCCGTTCCCGGTGTGCCCTCCGTTGGAGCTCTGGGACCCCCTGGGCAGCCGAGCTTTCCCAAGTCCACTCCCCGGACGAGGTGCGGTTCCTCCTCCCCTTCGTCCGCTCCCGGGCAGACGTGGAGTTCCTGAAAGGTCTGGCCGCCCCCCGGGAGAGCTGGCAAGAAGCAGTGGCCGAGGCCAGGGAACTCAGCTTGCCCGAGATTGGGGCAGCGTTCTCCAAAGACGCCCGCCATTCCCTGCGCCGGCGGGCCCTGGCCCAGGAATTGCTAGCACGCCTGCCCCAGGTCCCGGCGGACGAAATCCTCGCTGTGGCCGAGGAGCTGGCCCGAGGAGGCCGGGAGGTAGCCCAAGTGTTCCTGGAAGAACTCCTTGTGGCCCTCCTTGCCGCCCCCCGACCCTCCCCCAGCTGGCTGCGCAAGGTGTCCCTCTCCCGAGGGGAGCTGGAGGCCAACGTGAACGTTAAACTATTGCTCGAGGTGATCTTGCTTTGGCCGAAGAGAGGTTGAAGGCCCTGGTGCGCCGGGCCGGCCCTCAGCCGGACGTTCACCTGTCGGTGTGGGGGAGGGTGGTGGGGAAACCAGGGCAATACTGGATAGAGGACGATGGGCGGGGGGTGTGGTTGGTGAAGGTGCTCCGCTCCCCGGCCCGGGACGGGGGGGACCCGGTGGGAACCTTGGTCCGGCCGGCCCAACCCAGCGACGAACAGCGCTACCGCCAGCGGGCTGCCCAGGTACCGGAATTGATAGCCACCGCCCAGGAAAAGGTCCGCAAACAGGGACTTCCCATGCAGCTTCTCACCGGGGAGCTGGACTTGGAAGGCAGGTTCCTCCGCATCTTCTTCACTGCCCCCGGGCGGGTGGACTTCCGGGAACTGCTGCGGGAGTTGAGCAAAGCCCTGGGGATGAGGATCGAGCTGCGCCAGGTGGGGCCGCGGGACGTGGCCCGGCTATTGGGCGGGGTGGGACCCTGCGGGCGGCCCATCTGCTGTCGCACCTTCCTCCGGCAGCTGCGGCCCATCCCCCTGGAACTCGCCTTCGACCAGCAGCTGTTCTTCTCCCCCGAGCGCATCACCGGCTGCTGCGGCCGCCTCATGTGTTGCCTGGCCTACGAACACTCCCAGTACCTGGAGGCCATGGAGGGGATGCCCAAGGTGGGGGCCAAGGTGGAGCTGAAAGGCCGACGGGGGAAGGTGACCGCCATAAACATCTTCCGCAGCACCCTCACCGTGGCTTGGGAAGACGGCACCCGCGAGGAGGTCCCCTGGGAGCAGTGGCGGCGGGGAGGCCCCGCGGAGTGCCCGCCGGGCAGCGGCTCCTGAGCCAGGTTTTTCTTACCCCTCAACCGAACAGCCGGAGGATATCGCGCCAGGTCACCAGCAGCATCAGCCCCAAAAGCAGCATGAACCCCACCGTGTGAATGGCCGCCTCCACCGCCGGGGAGACCTTCCGGCGGGAGATCATCTCGAACAAGGCGAAGGCCATGCGGGCCCCGTCCAGAGCGGGGAACGGGATCAAGTTGAAAACCGCCAAGTTGAGGCTGATGAGGGCGATCAACAGGAAGGTAGCCAGCCCCCCGGCCTGCACCCCTTGGGCCAACACCTCCACAAGCCCCACTGGGCCGGAGACCACCTCGCCAGCCGGGACCTCCCCCCGGGCCACCCCGGACACCACCGAGGCCAACGTGAGGAAGAAACGGATCAGATACCTGGTTCCCAGGCGGCAGGCCACGCCCAACCCCGGCCGGTGGATCACCGGCTCGGCGGGCAGGAAACTGGCCCCGGCCAGAAGTCCCCTCCCCACCTCTCCCGGCAAGGAAAGCGCTAGCTCCTCCCCGGCCCGGGACAGGGTCAGTTCCCGACAGCCCCCCTCCAGGGCCACCACCAGCTCGGTGAGGCTGCGCACCGGGCGGCCACAGGCAGCGGTGATCCGATCTCCCGGGCTCAGCCCTGCCTGGGCCAGGGGGGAGTCCGGAGCCAGCTGGCGGACCTCCGGGAAGAACAGCTGGGGGGAGAAGTAAGCGCCCACCAGGTACCTCCCCTCCTCCGGCTCCCAGCGGGGGGAGATCTCCACCACCAATGGCCGGCCTTCCCGCAGCAGGAGGAACGGGATGGCCTTCGGGGCGGCGGCCTGGATGGCCGGCCCTACTTCCTCCCACTCCCACACCTCTCGGTCGGCGATGGCCAGAAGCACGTCTCCTACCTGGAGGGCCTGCTCAGCTGGGGCGCCCGGCACCAATCCCACCACCCGCACCCGGGGGAGTCCAAAGCCCAACACCCCGACCACTGCCAACAGGCCCGCCAACAGGATGTTGGCCACCGGCCCGGCCAAGGAGACGGAGAACCTCACCCAAGCCGGCCGCCCATAATAGGTGCGTTCGAAGGGCACCTGGGACGCCTCCCCGCCTTCCCCTGCCAGCCGCACGAACCCTCCCAAGGGGAAGGCCCGCAAGCTATAGCGAGTTTCTTTCCGTTTGTGGGAGAAGAGCACCGGCCCAAACCCGATGGAAAACTCCTCCACTGCCACCCCGAGGAGCTTGGCGGCCAGGAAATGCCCTCCCTCGTGGGCGGCCACCAAGAACAAGATCAGCCCCAAAAGCAAAAGCCAGATCACAACCTCTCCGCCTCCAACCGCAACACCCGCTTCACCTCTGGCCCCACTTTATACCGCTCGGCGATCCGCACGCCCACCACCCAGCAGATCCCCTCCCGATCACATACCACCGGCCACCGGTCCCGCTCTTCCCGGGGGATCCGGGCTTCCATGAGCAGGGCTTTCAGCTTCTTCTCCCCTGAAAGGCCCAAGGGTTGCAGTCGATCCCCAGGGCGACGGGTGCGCACGCACAGGGGCGGGGTGATCTTCCCCGGGTCCAGGTAGGCGACCAGCGGGGAAGGGGGCACCAAAGAGG